>JAGCNO010000095.1 GCA_017645905.1 Prevotella sp.
CACTATCTGTGGCATCATTATTCTCTTCGTAGTCTTAGGCATCTTCTTCATGATCAGCATCGCCGGCATGGTGGCCAGCGGCAGTTCGACCGTCAAGGTGGAGAAGAACTCCGTCCTCGTGCTGAAGATGGACGGCATAGTCGATGAACGGGCCGACGACGGCAATCCCCTGGCCGAACTGCTCGGACAGGCCGACATGTCGATGATGGGCCTCGACGACATCGTGAACGCCATCCGCAAGGCTAAGGACAACGACGACATCAAGGGTATCTACATAGAGGGCGGCGCCACGTCGTACGACGCTCCCGCCACGGCTCAGCAGGTGCGCGACGCCTTAGAGGACTTCAAGACGAGCGGCAAGTGGGTCGTCGCCTACGCTGACCAGTACACGCAGGGCGCCTACTACGTGAGCACCGTGGCCGACTCGCTGTTCCTGAACAAGACGGGCATGATTGACCTCAAGGGTCTGGGCGGCAAGGGATACTACCTGACCGGACTCTACGAGAAGGTGGGCGTGCGCTACCAGTGCACCCGCGTGGGAAAATATAAGAGCGCCGTGGAGCGCGTCACCCGCAAGGACATGAGCGAGAACGACCGCGAGCAGCGACTGGCTTACATGCAGGCTATCTGGAAGAACATGAGCGAGGCCATGGCCAAAAGCCGCGGCATCTCTACGGAACAGCTGAACCAGCTGGCCGACGACAGTATCATGGTCTTCGCCAACATCGACGACTACAAGGCAAACAAGCTCATCGACGGATATTTCTACCCCGAGGACATCAAGAAAGTGATTCGCGGAAAGCTGGGCATCGGCGACGATGACGACATCAACCAGCTGACGCTGAAGGAAATGCTCAACGTGAAGGACAGCAAGAAGGACAAGGGCGACAAGATTGCCGTCTACTATGCCTTCGGCGAGATTATCGACGAGCGCAGCAGCGCCTTCAATACCGAGCACGCCATCATCGGCAAGACGATGGTGAAAGACCTGAACGACCTGGCCAAGGACGACGACGTGAAGGCTGTCGTGCTGCGTGTGAACTCGCCCGGCGGCAGCGCCAATGCCTCGGAGCAGATATGGCACGCCCTGAAGCAGCTGAAGGAGAAGAAGCCCATCGTGGTGAGCATGGGCGGATATGCCGCATCGGGCGGCTACATGATCAGCGCCCCGGCCAGCTATATCATCGCCGAGCCGACCACCGTGACGGGCTCCATCGGTATCTTCGGACTGGTGCCCAACGCCAGCGAACTGGTAACGGACAAGCTGGGCGTGACATGGGACGGCGTGGCCACGAACAAGAACACCGACTATGAGACGAACCTCGTCTTTGCCAAGGAGAACGCTGAGGAACTGCGACAGATGCAGAACTACGTGGACCGCGGCTACGAGACGTTCCTCAACATCGTGGCCGACGGGCGCGGCATGACCCGCGACGAGGTGCACGAGATAGCTCAGGGCCGTGTGTGGATAGCTACCGACGCCCTGCCCATCAAGCTCGTCGACCAGCTGGGCTCAATGGACGATGCCGTGAAGAAGGCTGCCGAACTGGCCAGCATCAGCGGCGACTACTACACCGCCAACTATCCTGCTAAGGAGAGCTGGTTTGAGAACCTCATGAAGTCGGCATCGGAGGAAAAGGGCACGTACCTCGACGAACAGCTGCGCGAGACGCTGGGCGCACTCTACGAGCCCATCATGCAGGCCCGCAAGGACGCACAGCGCAACCGCCTGCAGGTGAGACTGCCGTATCTGGTCAATATGTAATTCAAACACGATAACCACTAAATTATTTTACCACGAATTTTTCGAATTTCACGAATTATTCTAATTTCGAGCAATTCAAAAATTAATTCGAGCAATTCGTATAATTCGTAAAATTCGTGGTCAAAGAAAAAAAGTGGTCAAAGAAATAAAATAATTCAAGTTTCGGAAGTAATGAAGTATCGCATAGCAAAGCCCCGTAGGGGCAAGATAGGGGTAGCCAGCCATTCTTATGGCTGGTATGTAGAAGCCGCAGGGAAAGCATGCCGTAGGTATGCGATATGCATTACCTATTTATCGCGTACCTACGGCACGCCCGTTACCGCCACCATTTTACCAGCCATAAGAATGGCTGGCTACCCCTATCAGATGCCTACGGCATCACTATGCTGAACTTCCGAAACTTGAATTTTTCTAATTTCGAGCAATTCAAAATTAATTCGAGCAATTCGTGTAATTCGTAAAATTCGTGGTCAAAGAAAAAGTGGTCAAAGAAATAAAATAAGTGGTATAGTAATAATTTGCAGTATTGGAAGGGGACTTCATCAAAATAAACAAGGCGTTGCTGCCGCTGAGCTGGTGCTACGGTCTCGGGGTGCGCTTCAGGAACATGCTCTTCGACATGGACGTGCTGAAGAGTCAGGCGTTCTCCGTACCCATCATCTCCGTGGGCAACATCACCGTGGGCGGCACGGGCAAAACGCCCCACGTGGAGTTTCTCCTGAACCAGCTGTTAGGACTGGGGAAGGTGGCCGTGCTCAGCCGAGGCTACAAGCGCTCCACAAGGGGTTTCGTCCTTGCCGACAGCACGTCCACGGCCAGGACCATCGGCGACGAGCCCTTCCAGGTGAAACGAAAGTTCCCCAACGCCATCGTCGCCGTTGACAGCGACAGGGTGCGAGGCATCAACCAACTGCTGCAGACCGACCCCGACATCGATGTCATCCTCCTTGACGACGCCTTCCAGCACCGCTATGTCAAGCCCGGCATCAACATCCTGCTCGTGGACTACCACCGGCTCATCATCTACGACCGTCTGCTGCCCGCCGGCCGGATGCGCGAACCGCTCAACGGCAAGAACCGCGCCGACATCGTCATCGTCACGAAGTGTCCCAAGGAGCTGAAGCCCATGGACTACCGCGTCATCACGAAGGCCATGGACCTCTATCCCTACCAGCACCTTTTCTTCACCACCTTTAACTATGCGCCGCTGAAGCCGCTGTTCCCACAAGAGGCCAAGGGAACCAATGGGGCCTGCCCTACCCTGGAAGCCCTTTCCAGCCATAACATCCTGCTGCTGACCGGCATCGCTTCGCCACGACAGCTGAAGGAAGACCTGGAGCAGTTCACCCCTCACATCACTTCCCTCTCCGTCCCCGACCATCACCGCTTCCGTCAGAAAGACGTGAACAGCATCAACAGCACGTTTGAAGCCCTTCCCCAGCCGCGCTGCATCATCACCACCGAGAAGGACGCCGCCCGACTGGCAGACGTCGAGGGACTGAGTGACGAAGTCCGACGCAACATCTTTGCGCTGCCCGTCCACGTGAGCTTCATGCTGGAACAAGAATCTACGTTTAACGAAAATATCTTAGGCTATGTACACAAAAATTCAAGAAACAGCATCCTGGCTAAAGGAAAGGATGACCACAAACCCAAGGACAGCCATCGTCCTGGGAACGGGACTCGGACAATTAGCTTCCGAAATAACTGACACCCAAGAGTTTCCTTACTCCGAAATTCCCAACTTCCCCGTCTCTACGGTCGAGGGCCACAGCGGCAAGCTCATCTTCGGCAAGCTGGGCGGCATCGACATCATGGCCATGCAGGGCCGTTTCCACTACTACGAGGGCTACACGATGAAGGAAGTGACGTTCCCCGTTCGTGTGATGTACGAACTGGGCATCAAGACGCTCTTCGTCTCGAACGCCGCCGGCGGCATGAACCCCGGCTTCAAGATCGGCGACCTGATGGTCATCACCGACCACATCAATTTCTTCCCTGAGCACCCACTGCGTGGCAAGAACTTCCCCACCGGTCCCCGCTTCCCCGACATGCACCAGACCTACGACCCGTCGCTCATCAAGCTGGCAGGAATGATTGCCCGCGAGAAGAGGATTCGTCTGCAGTATGGCGTCTACATGGGCGTTCAAGGTCCGACCTTCGAGACCCCGGCAGAATATAAGATGTATCGTGCGCTGGGAGGCGACACCGTGGGCATGAGCACCGTGCCAGAGGTCATCGTGGCCCACCACTGCGGCATCCGTGTCTTTGGCATCAGCATCGTCACCGACCTGGGCGGCTTCGACATTCCCGTCGAGGTGAGCCACGAGGAGGTGCAGGAGGCTGCCAACAAGGCACAGCCCATCATGACCGAACTGATGCGTGAGATGATTGTGAGGTCGGAGAAGGTGGAGAGCCGCAAAGTGCAGAAGATCAATCCCGAACACCCCACTGAAGGATGGAAATAGCTCAGCTCGGAGAATTCGGACTCATCGACCGCCTCACCAAGGACGTCACGCCGAAGAACGAGAGCACGCTGAAGGGTGTGGGCGACGACTGCGCCGTGCTCCACTATCCCGACAGGGAAGTGCTCGTCACCACGGACATGCTCATGGAGGGCGTGCACTTCGACCTGACGTACATCGACCTGAAGCATCTGGGCTATAAGTCGGCGATGGTGAACATCAGCGACATCTTCGCCATGAACGGCACGCCGCGGCAGCTGACCGTCTCGCTGGCCCTGAGCAAGCGCTTCACCGTGGAGGACATCGAGACCTTCTACCAGGGGCTGCGCCTGGCCTGTGAGAAATGGGGCGTAGACATCGTTGGCGGCGACACCACGAGCAGCTACACCGGCATGGCCATCAGCATCACCTGCATCGGCGAAGCCCGCCGCGAGGACATCGTCTACCGCAACGGGGCTCGTAACACCGACCTCATCTGTGTCTCGGGCGACCTCGGTGCCGCCTACATGGGCCTGCAGCTATTAGAGCGGGAGAAAAGCGTCTACTACGGGCAATATAATGACTTGAAGAAGAAAATAGCGGAGGCTAAGGCGGCAGGAGACGAAGGAAGGCTAAAGTCTCTCAACGAGCAACTCTCAGCTCTCAACGACTTCCAGCCGGAGTTCGCTGGCAAGGAGTACCTCATCCAGCGGCAGATGCAGACCGAGGCCCGGGGTGACATCATCGAGAAGCTGCGGCTGGCCGGCATACGGCCCACGGCGATGATGGACATCAGCGACGGTCTCTCGTCGGAACTAATGCATATCTGCAAGCAAAGCCACTGCGGCTGCCGCATCTTCGAGAAGAACATCCCCATCGACTACCAGACGGCTGTCATGGCTGAGGAGATGGAGATGAACGTCACCACCTGCGCCCTCAACGGCGGCGAGGACTACGAACTGCTCTTCACCGTGCCCATCGGCGACCTGGAGAAAGTACAGGAAATCGAAGACGTGCACCTCATCGGACACATCACCGAGGAGAAGTTCGGCCACATCCTCGTCACCCGCGACGACCAGGAGTTCGAGCTCAAAGCCCAGGGATGGAACCCGCTGAGCGACGCTTAACTCTGAACACTCAACTAAAAGCCTATGAAAAAGAACTATATCCGTGTACGTAACGCCCTGATGACCAAGGCCCTGACATTGCTGGGCTTCAGTTCTCCGCTGGCCCTGATGGCATGTTATGGCACGCCCACTACCGGCTATCCCACCGAGACCTATATGGAGGTAAAAGAGCTGAGCGCTCTGAAGGGTGACTCGACGAGCCTCTCCATCGTGGCCGAGGGCAAATGGGAGGTGGTCTCTGTGCCCGACTTCCTTACCGTGTCGGCCGACAGCGGTGAAGGCACCTCTTGGATTACCGTCAAAGCCGCCGAGGACAACCAGACCGGTGAATACCGCGAGGGACAGATTGTCATCCGCGATGAGACTGGCGAGCAGAGCCTGTCCGTCTGCCAACTGCCATTAGAGGAAGTACAGGAAGAAGTAACTGAAGACCCAATGGAAGACTAACACGATGCGCTGTTGCTGGTGTGTCATATTCAGCCTGTTGTGCTGCTGTGCCTATGCCCAGCAGCAGTCGGGCATTGCCTCCTACTACGCCAAGTCGGCCACCGGCGCCCGGACTGCCAATGGCGAGCGTCTGCACCACGACAGCCTGACGTGTGCCCACCGTTCACAGCCTTTCGGGACACGGCTGAAAGTAACCTGTCCCGTTACCGACCGCACCGTCGTAGTACGTGTCAACGACCGCGGTCCTTTTGTGCGCGGCCGTATCATCGACCTCTCATGGGGAGCGGCACGCCAGCTGGGCATCCTCACCATGGGACTGGCCAAGGTGACGGTCGAACCGGCAATTCCTATTAACTACATTGTACTGCCATTAGACACGCTCCACAAGAAGGTGGAACTGCCCACTATTTACGAAGAATTAGAGCAAGAGGTCTTACCGTTAAGAATCCCCTTGCCCTAATTATTCATTTTTCAATCTTCAATCCCTGAAACCTTTCGCCGTCGGTATGGTGTAGTAGCGTGTCTGCGAGCTTACAACGTGCTGCCGATGCGATACGCCGACCATCACCTTTATCTCGCCCTCCTTCAGTTTCTTGCCGCCAACGATGGTAGCCGTGTACCTGATGCCCTGATGCGGGGCGATGCTCTCAATGCGCAGATTAGGCGAAATCTTCACATGCTTGTTGCCAGTCACTTCGCCCACTATCGGAAGCACGTCGAAGATGGGTTTTCCAGACATATTGAAAATCTCGAACCTCACCGTGCACTCCTCGCCACGTGTGAGGACGCCGTCGCGATTTTTCTCAGTGATGGCAGCATTGCGAATCTCCAACGTCGGCTCGCTGCTCAGGCTTTTGCTGACAGTACCTTTAGGACCATTACCCTCGGGACCGGCAATGCCAAAGTCCACACGGTCGTCGCCACGCCCACGGTCATCGTAGTCGCTCTCGTCATACCTTGACCGCTCGCGATTGTCGTAGCCGCTGTTGCGATCATAGCTGTCGGAGCGTTGGCGCCGACGTTCACGTGCAGCCTCCATTTGTCGTTCCTCACGTGCATTCTCCGTTGCAGCACCGATGGCTGCACCGGTAGCAACACCACTCACCGTACCTATGAGTGCACCCCAGTCGTGGCCACGGCCACCGCCCGTGATACCACCAATGGCCGAACCGAGGACATAACCGAAGTGACCACCCGTGACGGCACCCTGGCCGGCATCGTAACAGCTGGAGAGCAGCAAGGCTCCACCTAACAATAATAACAGATTCCTTTTCATAGTCGCAATGTTTGAGTTGTTTGACGCTGCAAAATTATTCTTTTTTTCGTTCCTGCCAAAGGGAATTCCCCGAATTGTGAGAGGAAAATCCCTAAACAGCTGAGAGAGGTTCCGACTTTAAGCCGTTCTTTCTGCCAGAATAAGCCGTTCTTTCTATAAGAAAAAGCCGTTCTTTCTATAAGAAAAAGCCGTTCTTTCTCTAAGGCTAATCACGGTAGAACCAGGAGAAGAGCCTGTTGAGCCAGCCTATGGAGCAGCGGAACCAGCGGTAGGTGCTCGTGGGCTTCCCTCCGAAGCTGAGGATGAAGTCGCGGAAGGCGTTCTTCTGGAAGGGCAGTCCCACGTCCATGAAATAGATGTGCTCATAGCCCTGCTCATACGACGACTTGATGGCGTGCCAGATGGTGAGCACGTCGGGCCTAAGCCAGACATAGCTCTTACGGCGGTAGGCGGCATACAAGAGGTAGGCCTGCCGCTGACTGTAGGCCACCGCCGAACAGCCCACCACGTGACCGTGATAGCGGGTAAGGAACAGCCGTCCGTTGGGTGATGGGTGGTGGGTGGTGGGTGTTAGAGTCGTCCGTTGGGTGATGGGTGGTGGGTGGTGGGTGTTAGAGTCGTCTTGGGTGAGAGAGGCTTGCAGTCCGCGGAAGAACTCGTCGGCAGGTATGTAGCGCTTGGGCTTCGTCCAGTTATGGTGGCGCAGCAGTTTTATGAATGAGCGGAAGTCTTCGTCGGTCTGCACCTCGTCGGTGACAATGCCCCGCTCGTATGCATGGTTGATACGCCGCAGCATCTGCTCGCTGAGACGCTCCTCGGGTGTACGGGAATGGAGCGAGTTGTGGATGCTCATCCATCGCACGGGGAAATAGCCACAGTCGCGGAACTGACTGTAGCCCATCATCTTCTGCGAGAGATTACTGAACTCAATGTAGAGAATCCAGCGTCCCAGCCGGTCGGTCAGCGCACGCAGCATGAGACCAAAGAGCTCTGTTTTCAGGTCATCACGGGCATAGACACCCTCGCCCAGCACACGGCAGTGACGGTACAGATAGGGCGGGAACCACGACGTGCGGTAGCGCACCACGGCCAACAACTGGGCTACGACGCTGCCGTCGGGTGTTTCTACGGTGACAAGATAGGGCTTTTGGCGGGGTGTGTTGCGGCACAGCATGAAAAACTGAGTACTGTGAAAGAAATCATCAGTCAGCAACCCAGAAGGAAACGTGCCGGGCGAGGTGTATATGCGGGCCTCATAGTCGCTCATACGCGGCAAAGATAATAAAATAATGTGAAACAGACGGCAACATCCAAGTTAAAGGGAGTTAAAGCCGTCTATACTAACCGCAAAATGAGTAATTTTGCATCGTAATTCGTAATTCGTAAATATGGAAGATTTCAAGACCCTGGCGCAGATGCGCCGTTCACACCGTAAGTTTACCGACCAGGAGATTGACGCCGACGACGTGAAGCTCATCCTCCGTGCCGCCCTCATGGCACCCACGTCGAAGGGCCAGCGGGCATGGCAGTTCGTGGTGGTCGACGACAAGATGGACCTGGAGAAACTCTCCGACGCAAAGGACATGGGCGGACAGTTCATCAAGGGAGCACCGCTGGCCGTCGTCGTGCTGGGCGACCCCGTGCAGAACGACTGCTGGGTGGAGGATGGCTCTATTGCCGCCATCTCCATGCAGTATCAGGCCGAAGACCTTGGACTGGGCTCCTGCTGGGTGCAGATGAGAGGACGCGGACTGAGCGACGGTACTACTGCCGACACGGTCATACGCGGCATCCTCGACATACCGGAGAATCTCTCCGTGCTCTGCATCATCGCCATCGGACACAAAGCCGACGAGCGTAAACCTCAGAATGAGGATAAGCTGAAATGGGAGAATGTACACGTGGGGAAATGGAACTGATATTCATCGGAGCAGGACGACTGGCTACCCAGCTGGCACAGGCTCTTCACGACAAGGGTCATCACATACTGATGGTGTATAGCCGTACGATGGCCTCTGCCAAGGCACTTGCCGAGAAGGTGGGCGCCGTGGCTACTGATGACATCGCCACTGTTAGAGGGGATGCCGATGCTATCATCATGGCCGTGAAGGACGATGCCCTGCCCTCGCTGGCCGCACAGATAGCAGTAGAGTGTCCTGTCTTTCACACCGCCGGTTCTGTGTCCATAGACGTACTGAAGGCATTGCCACGCTACGGCGTCATCTACCCCATGCAGACGTTCTCCAAGGAGCGGCAGGTTGACTTTTCCCATATCCCCTTCTTTATTGAGGCATCGGACGATGCAACGCTTGCCGTTGCCCGGAGTATCGCCACATCAGTGAGCGACCATGTCACCGTGCTTGATAGCGAACGTCGGCGACAGCTTCATCTGGCAGCTGTCTTCGCCTGTAACTTCGCCAACCACTGCTACACCCTGGCTGCTGACATCCTGGAGCGCAACGGACTGGACTTCAATCTCCTGCTTCCCCTCATCGAGGAGACGGCGGCAAAGGCTGGCGACATGCACCCGAGGGAAGCCCAGACCGGCCCTGCCGTGCGCTACGACAAGACGGTCATTGACCGACAAAGTGAGATGCTGGCTGATGAGCCGCTGACCAGACAAATCTACGAACTGATGAGCGAAAGCATCCACCAGCACAGCAATTGAAAATCGAAAATCCGCAAATCGTAAATGATAAGTTACGACCTTACAAAGATTCGCGCCATCGTCTTCGACGTGGACGGCGTGCTCAGCCGACAGACCATCACGCTGTCGCCTGACGGCATCCCATTGCGCACGGTGAATATCAAGGACGGGTATGCCATACAGCTGGCCGTGAAGCTGGGCCTTCGACTGGCCATCATGACCGGGGCCAACATCAAGTCGATACGCACGCGCTATGAGGGTCTGGGCATGACGGATATCTACATCGGCTGCTCTGTGAAGATTCGCACCTACGAAGAATTCAAGGCTAAGTACAATCTACGTGACGAGGAGGTGATGTTCATGGGCGACGACGTGCCCGACCTCCAGGTGCTGCACCGTGTAGGCTGTCCTGTCTGTCCCCGCGATGCCTGTCCTGAGGTGCAGCAGGCCTGTCTCTACATCAGTCACCTCAATGGCGGCGAGGGCTGTGCCCGCGATGTCATCGAGCAAACTCTCCGTGCTCAGGGACTCTGGCAGATGAACGACACCGCCTTCGGATGGTGACGCGCCATCCGACTTTTCCACTATCAATTAGGAAATATATTTCGAGAGCAGTTGTTCGCCCTCGGCTTCCGTAATGCCACGCCGGCTACAATAGTCGGCCAGTTGCTCACGGTCGATGCGACCCACTGGGAAATAACGGGCAGCAGGATGGGCCAGGAGCATGCCACAGATGGAGGTGGAGGGCTGTATGGAATAGTGGTCGGTGAGGGTGACGCCGAGGCGCTGCTCTGCCTGGAGGCGGTCAAAGACGATGCGCTTCAGCGAGTGGTCTGGACAGGAGGCATAGCCGAAGGCAGGACGGAGAGACTGAAGACTGAAGAGTGAAGAGTGAGGAGTGAGGAGTGAAGATTGGAGCCACTCGGCGGCGGCTTCAGCCAGACGGGAACAGATGGCGTGGGACATGAGACGCTGTTGCTCGTCGGAGGGTTGTTCCTTGGGGGCAGCCACGATGGTAAAGAGGGTCAGCGGGCGCGGTTGCTGCTCGTCAAAGAAGTCGGAGAGGCAGTGATAATGTCCGATGGTCTCACTCTGGCTGCGCAGCATAGGCAGCACGGTGTCGTCGGCAAGGACGATATCATTGTCATGGCGGGTAGCAGCCTCCACCTTCACCAGTACTTGGAGACGCAGGCTGTCGGCGGTGATGGCATTTGCCAGCCACTGTTTTCCTTCCTGGAGCGTCTTGGCAGCCTCGGGATTGACTAACAGCTGCGGCAGCGTCTCGCCCTTGAAGCCCCAGAAGAGCAGGAACATCCGCCAGTCGATGAGATCGATCATCGAGGTGAGAGGTGAGGGGTGAGAGGTGAGAGGAATGACGGTGTCACCGATGAATGACGAGGTGATTCTTGCAACGGCCTGCTCCATGTCCTCCACATTGGGATAGCTGTCATCGTAGTCCAGCTGCGGGGCCTTCGCATTGGCCTCGGCATAGGGCGTGAGGGGAACCGTATGATGGTCGTCGTAGGCCTCGCGCAGCTCTTGCTGTTCCTTCTTGACCTCGGCGACGGTCTCCGCAGCGTTCATCTGCAGGCGCTTAGCCAGGACGGCGGTACGCGAGGCATCACCGCCATAGATGACACAGCCATCGGGATAGAGCGGGGCAAGCTTGACGGCGGTATGGAGGGCCGAGGTAGTGGCGCCGCCCACATTGACAGGCACCGTCAGCCCCTCGCGCTGGAACAGCTGACAGAGTTTTTCCATCTCTTTGAGTGACGGAGTAATCAGACCGCTGACGCCCACGAAGCAAGGTTTCAACCGCAATGTCTCTTCCAAAATCTTCTCTCCGGGCACCATCACACCGAGGTCATGAACGTCAAAGCCATTGCAGCGCAGGACGATGTCGACGATATTCTTGCCGATATCGTGCACATCGCCGTTGGCCGTGGCGGTGATGACGAGCGGCCGCTCCGTCCGCTCCGTACTGGCAGCCTCGATATAAGGCTGCAAGAGGGCGACGGCATCGCGCATCACCTTGGCCGCCTTCACGACCTGCGGGAGGAACATTTTTCCTTCTCCAAAGAGTTTTCCCACGTGTTCCATAGCCTCCATCAGCGGACCTTCTATGACAGCCATCGCATCGCCATGCTCTTTAAGTGCCTGAGGAATCAGTTCCGGCAGGAAGTCACTCACACCATGAGAGAGGGCGTAGACGAAGGAATGAGGAACCACCCCTCCACTTTCTTCAGCGAGAGGTCGGTTGACAGTCTGCTGATTCTGGTTAATCTGCTGGGCAAGGGCGATGAGCCGCTCGGTAGCCCCGTCGTCGGTGTTGAGGATAACATCCTCGACGGCCTTCAGCAACGTAGGCTCTATGTCGTCGTAGACCTGGAGCATGGCGGGATTGACGATAGCCATGTCGAGGCCGGCGCGTATGGCATGATAGAGGAAAACAGAGTGCATGGCCTCGCGCACCGTATTGTTCCCTCGGAAGGCAAAGGAAAGGTTGCTCACACCACCGCTCGTCCTGGCCAGTGGCAGGTGTTCCTTGATCCAGGCCACGGCACGGATAAAGTCGCGGGCATAATCCTGATGCTCGGCGATGCCCGTACCCACGGAGAGAATATTCACATCGAAGATGATGTCCTGCGGGGGGATGATGCAGGGATGGGTGGTAAGCAGCCGGTACGCCCTCTCTGCGATGGCAATCTTCCGGTCGTAGGTCGTGGCCTGTCCCTCTTCGTCAAAGGCCATGACGACCACCGCGGCCCCTAATCGGTGCAGTTCGCGGGCCTTGTTGAGGAACTCCTCCTCGCCGCCCTTCAGACTGATGCTGTTGACGATGCATTTGCCCTGAGCGTTCTTCAGTCCAGCGAGCACCGTCGGCCAGTCGCTGCTGTCAATCATCAGAACAGAGCAAGCCACGGCGGGGTCGCCGCTGATATATCGCACGAAGGTCTCCATCTCCCGACGGCTGTCGAGCATGGCATCGTCCATGTTGATGTCGATGATAGTAGCCCCGCCCTCTATCTGCTGACGGGCCACGGAGAGTGCCTCGTCGTATTTCTTCTCAGCAATAAGACGGGCAAAGCGACGGGAGCCGGCCACGTTCGTACGTTCACCGATATTAATAAAGGAAGAAGAAGAAGACCCTCCCCCTACCCCTCCCTGTGAGGGAGGGGAGTATATACCTCCAAGCGCAGAACTGCCACCAGAAGTAACCACTCCCCTCCCTCCAGGGAGGGGTTGGGGGAGGGTCTTCTCCTCCAGTCCAGAGAGATGCATAGCTTTATCGGCCTGTGGCACCTGCCGAGGCTTCAGTCCTCGCAGGGCCTCACTGATAGCACGGATATGGTGCTCGTCGGTTCCGCAACAGCCTCCGGCAATGTTCAGCAGTCCGTCAGTAGCCATCTGTCTGAGGTGACTCGCCGTGTAGGCCGGCAGCTCGTCGTACTCGCCCATCTCGTTGGGCAGCCCGGCATTGGGATGCAGGGAGATAAAAGCAGGAACGATGGCGGCGAGCTGCTCCACGAAAGGCCGCAGGTCAGTCACGCCGAAAGAGCAGTTCAGTCCGAAGCTGAGCAGATGAGGATAGTGGGCGATGCTGGTGTAGAACGCCTCTAATGTCTGTCCTGTTAGCGTTCGTCCGCTACGGTCGTTGATGGTTGCCGAGACCATGACGGGAATCTCCCTGCCGAGCCTTTCGCCCAGCAACGAAATGGCGTAAAGCGCCGCCTTGGTGTTCAGCGCGTCGAAGCACGTCTCCAACAGCAGCACGTCGGCACCGCCCTCGAGCAATGCCTCCGCCTGTTCGCCGTAGGCCGCAGCCATCTCGTCGAAGCTGACGGCACGAAGTGCGGCATCGCCCATGTCAGACGGCAGGGACAACGACTTCGCCGTAGGGCCCATCGACCCCGCAACGAATATCTTCTTGGAGGAACCCACCCCCGCCCCCTCCCGAGGGGAGGGGAGATGAGCCGTGATATATTCATCGGCCACCCGCCGGGCAATCCTGGCACCCGCTAAGGCCATCTCGCGGGCAAAGTCCTCACAGCGGTATTCATGCTGACTGATGCGGTTGGAGGAGAACGTATTGGTGGTGATGATGTCGGCACCGGCATCGACATAGAGGCGGTGGACGGTGGCCACCACGTCGGGGGCAGTAAGACAGAGCAGGTCGTTGTTGCCCGTCAGTTCCACGTCCCACTGGGCGAAGCGTCCCTGGTGAAATGTCTCACGACCCAGGCCCATGGCCTGCAGACGGGTGCCCATAGCCCCGTCGAGTATCAGTATTCGCTCACGAAGGAGTTCTCGGATATTCATAGCTTTTGTGCTGGTAAGTTGCGCTAACACGCTGCAAAATTACTGCAAAATTTCCAAACGGCCATCGATAACGGCAAAAATGTGCTCAAAGGACCCAAAATATACCACACAACTGTTAAAGTTTAGTTAAAAACACCCAAATATTTGGTGGGTATAAGAAATACGCCTACTTTTGCAGTGTACTATTGTACTATTACACAATAAAACTAAATTTTTACACATTAAATTATATAGTATGATTGAGATTAAAAACATGAGTTTCAAGTACGCCGGGCAGCGCAGCCTGGTGTTCGACCACTTCAATCTCAGGATTGAGGAAAACAAGATTTACGGTCTGCTGGGCAAGAACGGGACGGGCAAGTCTACCCTACTCTACTTGGTGGCGGGCTTGCTGCGACCCACATCGGGTTCCGTCTGCTGCGACTCCGTCGCACCCTCCGAGCGACGGGCAGAGACACTACGGGAGATGTTCCTCGTGCCGGAGGAGTTCGAACTGCCCGCGATGACGCTGAAGCGCTACGTGGAGCTAAACGCACCGTTCTATCCTCGGTTCAGCCAGGAACGCTTGGAGACCTGTCTGCGCGACTTCGAGTTAGACACCGACCTGCAGTTGCAGTCGCTCTCGATGGGTCAGAAGAAAAAGGTCTTTATGTCTTTCGCCCTCGCCACGAACACGAAACTGCTGTTGATGGACGAACCGACGAACGGACTCGATATTCCTTCGAAAAGCCAGTTCCGTAAGACCGTGGCACAGAACATGAGCGACGACCAGACGGTCATCATCTCCACCCATCAGGTACACGACGTGGAGGCGCTGCTCGACCACATTCTCATGATGAGCCAGCGGGAGCTGCTGCTCAACGCCTCCGTGCAGGAGATCATGGACAAGTACGTCTTCGAGTACCGCCCCGTAGACGACAGTCGTGCCGTCGTGTATGCCGAGCCGACGCTGCAGGGCAACGCTGTGATGGCCCTGCGGCAGGAAGGCCAGGCCGAGACGCAGGTGAACCTCGAACTGCTCTTTAATGCCGTTGCGAATAAACGGCTGTGAGGAATAGTCTGAACGTATCTTTCTCTGAGTTTGAACGTATCTTTATCACAGTTTGAACGGCTCTAATGTCAAAACCACGTCGTAGTTTGTAGAAACTACGTCGACGTTTGTAAAAACCACGTCGTAGTTTATAAAAACCACGTCGACGTTTATAGATTTTAAAACAACCAACAATGATGAAAAAATTTGATATGAAACGCTTCGGCCAGGTGCTGAAGCTCGACTTTGCCGAAGGCCGCAAGGCCATGATGTGGGGCGCACTGTGCATGACGCTGCTCTACCTGTTCTTTTTCTGGTTTGCCTGGAACATCGGGTTCCACGACAGCAGATTTGATTATATCAACAATCCCGATGAGAGATTACGACTGCAAGTAAGTGTCATATGTGAGGCCGTGGGTAGTTTCAGCGCTATAGCCATGTTTTTCTTCTTACTGATAGGTGCCAGCACGCTCTATCGCGGCGAGCAGAAGAAACAGCAGCGCATCGCCTGGCTGATGCTGCCGGCATCGAACCGGGAGAAGTTCCTCTCGCGCTGGATATACTTAGTTGTCTTTTCCTTGGTGGGCGGCTTGTTGTCCTTCTTCGTGGCCGACCTCGCCCATATAGCTTATCTCTGGATGTCGGACAACCCCGTGATGACAACCATCGACGACTTCTTCTACATCATGCCCCATGTGCCTGAAGGTGGGGGCATCATCGACCTGCTGAGCACCATTATGATGTACAGTTTCCTGATTGCCCTCCACGCCTTCTACCTCCTGGGCGGCGTGTTCTTCAAGAAGTTTCATTTCATCGCCGTCTCAGCCCTGGTGGTCATCCTATTCGTGGGCTTCGTCGGGGTGTTCAACATGTTGGTCTCGCCCGGACAGCCCAACCCTGTCAGCCATACATTCTATTACATCAGCGTGACCATCTTCTGGACACTCGTCATCACCCTCTTCACCTGGCTCGCCTACCGTCTCTTCTGCCGCTGGCAGGTTGTCACCCATAAATTTGCAAACGTATGAACTTCACCAACGACAAACCCATTTACGTCCAGATGGCAGACCGCCTCTGCGACGAGATACTGGCCGGCACCTACAAGGACGACGACCGCATACCCTCGGTACGCGAGTATGCCGTGCTCCTCGAAGTGAACACGAACACCGCCGTAAAGGCCTACGACGAGCTGGCTCGCGCGAACATTATATATAATAAGCGAGGCCTGGGCTACTTCGTCACGCCCGGTGCCCGCAAAGAGATACTCACCTCGCGCCGCAAGACCTTCCTCGAAGAACAGCTGCCCGAACTGTTCCGGCAGATGCAGCTCCTCGGACTGGGCATCGAGGACATCGTGGGCACATGGCAGCACCAGAACCGATAGGAATTAGACAAAAATATACTAAATATTCTAATTTCTTTTCAAAAAGAACGACAGACTGCAACTTTATATGTACTTTTGCCGTCAAACTGAAAAAACGAAACGATGATTAAACTACGTGACGTCAACAAGACCTACTTCGGGGCACAGCCGCTGCACGTGCTGAAGGGCATCAACCTCGACATCGACGAGGGGGAGTTCGTCTCCATCATGGGCGCCTCAGGCTCGGGCAAGAGCACGCTGCTCAACATCCTCGGCATCCTCGACAACTACGACTCGGGACTCTACGAGCTGGCAGGGGTGAAGATTTGGAACCTGTCGGAGCGCAAGGCCGCCGAGTACCGCAACCACATGATCGGCTTCATCTTCCAGTCGTTCAACCTCATCAGTTTCAAGACGGCCGTGGAGAACGTCGAGCTGCCGCTGTTCTACCAGGGTGTCTCGCGCCGCAAGCGCCATACCCTCGCCCTGGAATATCTGGAGCGGCTGGGACTGCTCGACTGGGCCACCCACTACCCCAATGAGCTATCGGGCGGTCAGCGGCAGCGCGTGGCCATCGCCCGGGCCCTTATCACCCGTCCGCAGATCATCCTCGCCGACGAGCCCACCGGTGCCCTCGACTCGAAGACTTCCGTAGAGGTGATGGAACTGCTCAAGAGGCTCAACGAAGAGGAACACATCACGCAGATCATCGTCACCCACGACCCCGTGGTGGCCGAGAAGACCAACCGGGTCATCAGAATTAAAGATGGAGTAATCGAAGGACATGGAGTTGCTGAATGAAATATGGCAGACCGCGCGGCGCAACAAGCTGCGCACGGGACTGACGGGCTTTGCGGTGGCATGGGGCATCTTCATGCTCATCGTACTGCTGGGCGCCGGCAACGGACTCATCAATGCGAACATCAAGCAGAGGAACCGCTTCTTATCAAGTTCGATGGTGGTCTACGGCGGATGGACGTCGAAGCCTTACCAGGGACTGGAGGAGGGGCGCAACGTCAGGCTGCACGACCGCGACATGGAGATCACGGCCAAGGAGTTCAAGAAGAACGTCGACGAGGTAGGCGCCATGTACAACACCAGCGCGACCATCAGTCGGGGACAGCAGTATATCACTTCGACCATCAGCGGCGTCTATCCCAACCATACGCAGATCAACAAGGTGGAGATGCTCTACGGCCGCTTCATCAACGACATTGATATTAGAGAAAGCAGAAAGATCCTCGTCCTGGGCAACAAGCAGGCAGAGGAGCTGGTAGCCTCCAACAACCTCCCCCAGAAGGGGGAGGCTGCCAGCGACAAAAGCGGGAAGCTGGTGGGAGCCTTCGTCAATGTGGGTTCCATTGCCTTCAAGGTGGTGGGCATCTACAAGGAAAACGAGAACGGGCGCGCCGATGCCTTCTCGTCCTACACGGCCATCAAGCGTATCTATGGTGCCAACACCGACGATATCGGCCGTCTGGAGTTCACCTTCCACGGTCTGCCAACGGAGGAGGCTAACGAGGCCTTCGAGAAGGACTACCGCCGACGCCTGAACGCCGAGCACCAGGCGCACCCCGACGACGAGGATGCTGTATGGCTCTGGAACCGCTTCACGCAAAACCTACAGATGGAGCAGGGCATCGGCATCATCCGCACCGCCCTATGGATTATCGGTCTTTTCACACTCCTCTCCGGCATCGTCGGCGTGTCGAACATCATGCTCATCACCGTCAAGGAGCGCACCCATGAGTTCGGCATCCGCAAGGCCATCGGTGCTAAGCCCTGGAGCATCCTGAAGCTCATCATCATCGAGAGCGTCATCATCACCACCTTCTTCGGCTATATCGGTATGGTGCTGGGCGTCGCTGCCAACGAATACATGGACGCGACCCTCGGCCACGAGACCATCGACACCGGCCTGTTCAAGGCCACCATGTTCCTCGACCCTACCGTCGGCCTCGACGTCTGCATCGAAGCTACGATGGTGATGATCATCGCCGGCACCATCGCCGGTCTCGTCCCCGCCTATAAGGCAAGCCGTATCCGCCCAATAGAAGCGCTACGCGCCGAATAAAACCCACAAAACCCATTAAACCCACAAAGCCCATTAAGCCCATAAGAACCATGAGAATAGACCTTGATTCCTATCGCGAAGTCCTCGACACCCTGACCCGCAACAAGAGCCGCTCGTTCCTCACCGGCTTCGGCGTCTTCTGGGGTGTGTTCATGCTCGTGGCCCTCATGGGTGGCGGTGCGGGCCTGAAGGAGCTGCTCGAGCAGAACTTCGCGGGCTTCGCCACCAACTCGGCCATGGTCTGGGCACAGCCCACGAGCAAGGCCTACAAGGGCTTCCGCAAGGGTCGCTTCTGGTATATGGACCATAAGGATGTGGACCGCATCCGCCGCGCCGTACCGGAGCTCGATGTGGTCACGCCCATCCTCTTCAGCAACGGCGGAACGGCCTACTACGGCGACCGCAAGACTACCATCGGCGTCAGCGGTGCCATGCCTGACTACCAGCGCGTCAACGAGCCTATGATGTACTACGGCCGCTACATCGACGAGGCCGACATACGCGACCACCGCAAGGTCTGCGTTATCCAGAAGAAGACCTACAAGGAGCTGTTTCCCGGCGGCGGCGACCCCTGCGGCAAGCGCATTCGCATCGACAATATCTATTATCAGATTGTGGGGGTTGACTACAACATGTCTGAGGCCATCAGCTTCGGCAGTGAGGCCGGCACGGGCGTCGTACTGCCCCTGACCTTCATGCAGCAGGCCTACAACCGTGGCAATGCCGTCGACATGATTGCCGTCACCGGTCGTCCGGGCGTGGTGATGTCGAGCCTCACCGACCGCATCCGCGAGACCGTAGCCCGAGCACACTTCATAGACCCAACCGACGAGCAAGGAGCGATGGTGTTCAACACCGAGGTACTCTTCCAGTTGCTCGACAACCTTTTCCGAGGGGTCAATTTCCTCATCTGGCTTGTAGGCTTAGGAACGCTGCTGGCCGGAGCTATCGGCGTATCGAACATCATGATGGTAACGGTACGTGAACGTACGACAGAGATAGGCATACGCCGCGCCATCGGTGCCACGCCCCGTAACATCCTCTCGCAGATTATCTCGGAGAGCATCGTCCTGACACTCGTCGCCGGCATGAGCGGCATCCTCTTTGCCGTCCTCATCCTGCAGATGCTGGAACTGGCGAACACCGAGGACGGCATCCTCGCCGCCCACTTCCAAGTGGGTTTCTGGACGGCCATCATGGCAGCCGTAGCCATCGCCACCATGGGTGTACTCGCCGGACTGGCTCCCGCCGCCCGCGCCATGGCTATCAAGCCCGTCGATGCCATGAGAGATGAATAATGACATAATAACGAAATAACGAAAAAGAAATGAAACGCTACTCAAAACTCATCATCGCCGCGATTATCGCGCTGATTTTCATCGGAACCTTCGTGTTCCTCTGGCAGAAGAGCCAGAAGAAGCCCGTCGTCTACTCAGAACTTGCAGCCGAGACTATGGACATTCGAAAGACCACCATCATCACGGGAAAGATTGAGCCCCGCAACGAGGTCAATGTGAAGCCACAGATCTCGGGCATCATCGCCGAACTCCTCAAAGAGCCCGGCCAGCATGTTCAGCAAGGAGAGGTCATTGCAAAGGTCAAGGTCATCCCCGACATGGGGCAGCTGTCGTCCGCCGAGAGCCGTGTGCGCCTTGCTGACATTAACCTGAAACAGATCGAGACCGACTATGAACGCATAAAAACGCTACACGACCAGAAAGTGGTCAGCGACGAGGACTACGAGAAAAGCCGGCAGCAGTTGCAACAGGCTCGGGAAGAAAAGAGTGCTGCCGTAGATGCTCTTCAGGTAGTGCGTGACGGTGTCAGCAAGTCAAATGCCTCAGCATCGTCCACACTGATAAGAAGTACCATCACCGGTGTCATCCTCGACATCCCCGTGAAGGTCGGTAACTCGGTCATTAACTCCAACACCTTCAACGATGGAACGACTATCGCCACCGTGGCCAACATGAACGACCTCATCTTCCGTGGCAACATTGACGAGACCGAGGTAGGCCAGCTCGCTATCGGCATTCCCATGAAGATTACCATCGGTGCCCTCCAAGACCTCGAGTTCGATGCAAACTTGGAATATATCTCGCCGAAAGCCACCGAGAGTAACGGCGCCAACCAGTTTGAGATCAAGGCTGCTGTCATGCTGCCTACCACTTCGAATACACTCCGTAGTGGCTACAGCGCCAACGCCGAGATAGTGCTTGCTTCAGCTACTCAGGTTCTCACCGTCCCCGAGAGCGCTATTGAGTTCAGCGGAGACAGCACCTTCGTCTACGTCCTCAAAGGCAAGGCCGACAAACCAGCCGACCAGCAGTACGAGCGTACAGCCGTGGAGACTGGCCTCTCAGACGGTGTAAACATAGAAATCAAGTCTGGCCTCAAGAAGGGCGATAAAGTCCGCGGCCCGCAGATCATCACCGACGACGAAACCCAAAATAACTAAGCCATGAAGCACCTCGGATTATTATTTATCATTTTTCATTTATCATTTAGCCCCGTAAAGGCGCAAAGCCCCTGGACTCTTCAGCAGTGCTGCGACTACGCCGTAGAACATAACATCGCCATCCGCCAACAGCAAAACAGATGCGACCAGCAGGCCCTGCAGCTCTCCACCGCTAAGAACCAGCGGCTACCCGACCTCAGTGCCTCCTCCAGTCAGAACTTCAGCTTCGGTCGAGGTCTCACTGCCGAAAACACTTACACAAACACCAACACCAGCAGCACCAGCTTCAGCCTCGGCACCAGCGTCCCCATCTTCACCGGCTTCCAGATTCCCAATAACATCCGTCTGAACGCACTGAACCTCGAAGCTGCCACCCAGGACCTTGAAAAGGCTAAGAACGACATTCGTGTTCAGGTCGCCCAACAATACGTCCAGATACTTTACGACATGGAAATTCTCGACGTTGCCCACCGCCAGACTGCCATCGACAGTGCTCAGGTAGCCCGTCTACAGGCACTCCTCGAGGTTGGTAAGACCAGTGAGGCCGAACTTGCCCAGCAGCGCTCCACCCTCGCCCAGGCACTCCTCACCGTTACCCAGGCCGACAATAACCTACGCCTGGCTCTGCTCGCCCTTTCCCAACTCCTCGAGCTCGACAGTCCAGAAGGCTTCACTATTGAACGCCCCGCCGATGTCCCCGCGTTCATTGCTGGCGAAAACTCCGTCGCCTCTCCCGATGATATTCTCTCTGCTGCCCTCACCACCCGACCAGAGATTCAAGCTGAGCAGATCCGCCTCAGTGCCACAGACCGCAGTCTCGCCATCGCCCGAGCCGGTTACTACCCCACCTTGTCTTTCTCTGCCGGCCTCGGTACAAATTATTATACCACTTCGGGCTTCAAGGCCGACCCCTTCGGCAAACAGATTAAGAACAACTTCAGCCAGTATCTCGGACTCAACCTTAACATTCCCATCTTCAACCGCTTCCAAACCCGCAACAACATTCGCTCGGCCAAAATTGACCGCCTTAATCAGCAACTCACTCTTGACAACACGAAGAAGGCCCTCTACAAGGAAATCCAGACAGCCTGGTACAACACGATTGCAGCCCGTCAAAAGGTGGAGAGCAGTACGGAGGCCCGTCACTCCAGCGAGACCGCCTTCCGCCTCGTCCAGACCAAGTACGAAAACGGCAAGGCTACCATCACCGAGTTCAATGAAGCGAAGAACAACCTCATGAAAACGGAAAGCGACCTGACACAGGCTCGCTATGAGTACCTGTATCAGACCGCTCTTCTTAAGTTCTATCGCGGAGAGCCCCTCCGCTTCTGACTCAACGATTAAGCAAAAGCCGTCCTTTCCCGTAGAAAAGATAGTCCTTTCCCATAGAAAAAGCCGTTCTTTCTTGGAGAAAAAGCCGTTCTTTCTATGGGAAAGGATAGTCTTTTCTCCTATGCGCTCTTATAGCAATTCTACCGCAACTTTACCCCACCAACATACCGCTATATTGCAATATAGTTAGTTTTTGTAAACTGCCATCATGCTAACAGTGAATTGACATCCGTCACATACGACTGGCGGACGGTATATCCCATTGGTGGATGCGTCAGGGCGTGCTGGTTCACCTTATAGGCAAGAGCTGGCCGTTCCTGCTCAATCTGGAACAGGATATAAATCGCCTGCCCCTTCATCTTGTAAGGGGTGTCCTTGAGTTGGTCGGCGGTTATCAGCTTTGGGCCAGCCTTCAGCTCAAAGACGATGGGCGAGCGCAGTTTGTGGAGCAACAGATAGCGGACACTCATAAACCCTTCTGCCAGTGCCAAAGAGCCAGACGTGTCGCCCAAGCCGATGGCATAACGGCCCACGCGGCGTATCGCCTCCGCAGTCTGTTCGCAATAATTATCGTCCACCACGATGCACTTTCCTACAGGCATTTGTCCTTGTCTCTGTATCTGCTCGTCTATCTTCTCCTGCGGATTGTCTTTCAGCTTACATTCCGTCAGGTAGAAATGCTGGCGCAGTTCGTGAATCAGCCCGCCTTCTCCATCGCTCTTTTGCTCTATGGCCAGCGTATAGATGCGCTGTTCATTGGGCGTGCGATACACTTTGCCCAGCAATTCCTGGAAGTGGGTAGTGATGTACTGCTCAGAGTCCTCGGCATCATAGCCTTGCATGGCAAAGAAGGTGTATCGCTGTTCCAATACCTGCTGCACCCTATCACGGAAGCACTGGCGCACCTCTTCACGCCATGCCCGCTTGCTGCCTGCATGATTACGGGCATACATGGCCAGCACAAACAAGAAGTTCACGTCGTAATGACTCAACAGCAATGTGTCGCGGTCAAACAGTCGGTCGCTGAACTGCGACGATTCATGCAGGTTCTTTCCTTGGTGCAACTGAAGTGCATCGTCGTTATAGTCCAGTCGTTTGAAGTCCACCTTCGCGCTGATGAAGAAGTTGGGCAGCACGTTGTATCCCTCTGTCCTGTCGTCACGCAGCCGCAGCTTGTAATGTTCGTCTTCACAGCTCGTCACGCCTCGCAGGGCATCGAAGCTCCATTGAATCACATTGCGGGCATAGGTAAACTGCTTGCTAATGGAGTTCTCACCCACAGGGGTGCTGTGCTTGTAGTATTTGCTGTCACCAATGTAGTACACCGATGTTTCCTCGCTCGTAGGCATCAGTATGGAGTCTATCCACAGGTGGTCCACGGTCTTGCCGTCGCTCTGGTCGGCTAGTCGTGGAGGAAGCAGGTTACGGTCGGTGCCTATCAGTTCGTCGATGATGGCCTCAAAGACAATGTTGAAGTTCTTCACCAGGATATACTCCTGATTGTTCACTTCCACCTTCACCCTTGGACTCCAGTCAAAGAAGGCATAGCAGAGTTCCCACAGGTAGAGGGCCTTGTCAGAGAAATACTTGTGCTTGATGCGCAGCAGCCTTGTACGTCCCTGTCCGCTGAGCAACGCCTCAAATCTCGCCCCCGTGATGAGGTCGAAGTTTACGGGTATGCGGACAGGGAAACCATAATGGCGGTGCATGTGCTCCAGTATGGAGAAGAAAATAATGAGCAGTTCTTCGTCGAAGTTCACCTGCCGCCGCTTGTTCACGGGGTTCAGGTAGACAGGCACCCCGTCCTGCACCAGGGCCTGGCTCTTGCTGATGGTGCGTGTCCAGTTAATCTTGTTGAGGCCGGAATGGAGGTTGCGCAGCACGAAGAAAAAGAAGTGCTCGTTGTCGCGATTGAACTTCTGCAAAGCAAGCAGAATGTCGAGGTAGGTGGTGCACTCCTGCAGACGACCGTTTGACATGTGCTGCACCAGCTGTTGCTGCACCACATCACTGTCAGGATGGGCGTCACGAAACACGACGATGGAGCGATAGACCCATACCGACAACTCATAGACGAAATCATATTCCTGAGGAGTGAGCAACTGCTGTTCCGCAAGATTAATGACCGCCTCCGGCTGGTATTTGCCGAAGAGCAGTTCCTCTCCGTCCTTGTCCTCCAGTAGCACCTTGGGCAGAATAAACACCGTGTCGCCACGGCCGTCGTTCAGCACGGGGTTGTAATAATAGCCCACATGATTCACCTGAACCTTTCCTTTGATGTTACGCAGGTTGGTCAGCCCAACAATGATGTTCTCCACCACCTCGGCCCTATACTGGTGCTCTTCAATAAGGATACGCATATTACCCCTGCTGATGCCCTAGTTATTCCTTGTCCTCATTCTCAGGTTCCCCCTCGGGACCGATTTTCAGCCTTCTCATCAGTTCCTCTACCTTGGCCTCGTCTACCGAACCGTCCGTGTGGTAGAACTTGGTGTATGCCCACTCCTTGCTGCTGCCGATAGCCGACGGTATGCCGTACACCTTGAACACATCGTTCCAGAGATAGAACAACACCTTACCCACGAAGGTCTTGACGGCAATTTCATTGTCCACTGCCTTGCAGAAATAAAAGCCCAGATGCTTGTCTTCAGCAGTCTCGTCGGTCAGTATCTCGTTGTTTATCTTCTCCAAAAACGCCGACCACGAATAGTATTTATCGCCAATCACTATGTGCCACGTCTCCTTTCGTGTGTCGATGGGCATATACACCCAGTCCCACCTGCGCTTGAAAGCCGAGTCGATAGGGAATAGGCTCTGGTCGCTGGTGTTCATCGTGGCCCAGATGTAGAGGTTGGAGGGAAGTAGCAATTTGCCATCCTTAATGCCATCTTTATTGGATAAAACATCCTTTCCGTTTTCGTCTTTACCCTCAAGGTAGCTCTTCAAATCTGTATCTGCTTTTATGGGATATTCAGAAAAACCGTCATCGCCCCTGTCAAGCAGTTGGAACAGGTCGCCAAATATCTGTGCACAGTTACCACGATTGATTTCCTCAATAATCAGGAACACCTTTTCTTCCTGATTGTTCCATGCGGCAATGTACGCTTGCAAGAAGGCCTGCGGCACATACGAATAGGTGATTTCCTCATCTTTTCCTGCAACCGCCTTATATTTATCAGCAACAGGCCGCATCACAGGCTTATATGCTCCCACGAAAGTCGAATAATCGCTGTCAGGATGAAAGGTCGTGCGGAACACCAGCCCTTCCTTCTCTGCAGCTGCCGTCTGCTCCTTGATGGCATGAGACTTGCCCGTGCCGGGAGCACCGTAGTAGATTTGCTGACAAGGGAGATCTTGTTGAGTAAACAATATAAATTGACGTTTTCCATCTTTTGGCAATTTGCTTAGAAAGGCATTCCTTCTTTCCTCATTGTTCCTGTACGACTTAGGTTCTTGGCTTAATTCAAAAGCAGTAAAATGCAACTCGTCCTGATTATTAATAAAGATTTCATAGACAAACCATGCCGCATTTTCAGGCAGCCCCATAGTTAAAGCCATTTTACGATAACAATCTTCATTGATATACTCACCACGATAGGTCATTCGTGGATTGTATTTGATAGTTCGTCTCCCCACATGGTGTTCACCATTTAGTTTTTTAACAACGAGAAGAAGGAAACGCGCATTCATAACCCGCTCACCATTTACAAAAACATTATCAAAAAGGCTTGCTATAACAAAATCATAATCAGCACGCTGATTTCCTCCTTTACCCAAGGGACAAGTCACGTTATTGGTATCTGGAATTGATTTATAAACCATACCTGTGAAGAAATCAGACATGTCTTCAAAAACAAACTTATAGCCTTCTCCTTGACCAAGTTCTGTACCCCATGAAGGATTTCCACCTGGAGTTTCAATATCTGCATTAAATGCCAATGAGCCCAAATTCAGTATCATAACACTTGACTAAATATATGGTTCAACAAAATACCTACTAAATTAACATCCCATCCATTTCCAGCCCTTGTAGACAATTGCGAATAAGATTGACCTGCATAGTTTAATTCGCCATCTTCAAATCCCATAAATCGAAATTGTTCATCAACAGACATTTTTCTTACAATTTCCAATCCATCTTCTTTGGGGACTTCAATAACACGTAAACTATTGTGTTCTGGCTGAGTGATAGTAATACTCAGTCCATTGGTTTTTATTTTTTTGTTGTAAACATCAAAACAAAGTGGTTCGTCAACTACAAAAGAATCTATATGATGTTTTTCCTTTAGATGAGAAATTTGCGCTTGAGAGAGATATAAGTATGATGGTGCATTGGTATCCAAGAAATCACCAAACCTTTTGGTCAGCTTAATCTTGGGTGGAATAATATTAAACCCATCTGGAACACCTCCTAACATAGCAAACATCCAAATTCTCTCACGATTCTGTGGTATCCCATAGTCACATGAGTTTAGAACAGCATATTGAAGTTCGCCATATCCTAATTCACGCAAGATATCTTTTATTCTATTTCTCGTTGGCTCAAACTTCTTTGCTGTAAAACCTTTGACATTTTCGAGTAAAAGGTAGCGTGGATGCTTTTCTCTTAAAATTCTCATGATTTCATAGAACAACGTTCCTCTGCCATATCTGTCTTCCTCTCCCATCTGCATTCCAGCAGAAGAGAAAGGCTGACAGGGGAATCCTCCAGTAAACATATCGAAATCAGGAAGTTCTTTCGGATTTAGCTTAGTTATATCTCCCCAATTTTTAATGTTTGGGAAATTAGCTTCAAGCAATTTGCTGGCAAACGGATTAAATTCTGACATACCAATAACCTTATAATTTAAGCCAGATCGTTTTAATCCAAATGATGCTCCACCATATCCAGCAAAGCCTTCAAAAACTCTTATAACCTCATGCTGAGGTAATTTGTGTTTCTTTGGCATATAAAAGCCCTCTCTTCGTTGTCGAAAAGGGGGCGTGGGAGAAGATGTGCTTAACCAAGGCTTAGGACAGCCCACATCAGACAACAATCATTCAGTCCACGCCCTAATGAGCGCAAACATCCTGTTGCTTGTCCGACTGATGTGTTTCCTGAGGTCCTAATTCTGGTTAATCAGTCAATCAAGGATGTCAATGACGCTATGTTTCCTTATCTGTTTCTTGTAGTTCTACCATCAAGACTGTTCGCAAACACCCTGTACGAACGGGTTCTACATGATACGATGACTACAAAAAGAAAAACGTGGGTGCTTACATCTGCCTGTTCGCTGTTCGCGGCCTACCACAGCCTTTGAGGAAAAACAGGCAGAGAAACACCCACGTGGGAGTATACTATACACCGTAAAGTGTGCGTTGAGGAAACCCGTTCCTCGCGGCACACTACGGAGAGTACAAGCTACACCCCGTGGCAGTTATCCCTGCAATGTTTTTGTCCTCAATTCGAGTGTGGTAGTTTCGAAACAGCCAAAAACAAAGCGCGATAACGCCTTTCAATATGTAGTGCTCCATCCGTCAGCTCCGCACAACACATTGTGCATCGCAGCTACTCGGACAGATGCGGGTGCAAAGGTACGAAATATTTTCAGAACGAGCAACCCTTTTGATAAATAAAATATTGGTGTCTTCAAAAAACAGCGTGAAAGGCCAGCAAGCACATAGCCTTGTGCTCATTGGCCTTTCACGCTGTGTTAAAGTTCCTTCGCCTGAGGAGGAGCTACACCTGGCTGTCGCCGATGGCCTGCATGATCTGTGCCTCTAACTCTTCGCACAGCTCGGGGTTGTCCTTCAGCAGTTGCTTGGTGGCATCGCGTCCCTGTGCCAGCTTCGAGTCCTGATAACTGAACCACGAGCCGCTCTTCTTGATAATGCCAAACTCCACACCGAGGTCGATGATTTCGCCAATCTTCGATATGCCCTCGCCGAAGGTAATCTCAAACTCTGCCTTGCGGAAGGGCGGAGCCACCTTGTTCTTTACTACCTTCACACGCACCTGGTTGCCGATGACGTTGTCTCCGTCCTTGATGCTCGTCACGCGACGGATATCGAGGCGCACGGAAGCATAGAACTTCAGGGCATTACCACCAGTCGTTGTCTCAGGATTGCCAAACATCACACCTATCTTCTCACGCAACTGGTTGATGAAGATGCAGGTGGTATTGGTCTTGGCAATGGTCGACGTCACCTTGCGCAGTGCCTGGCTCATCAGTCGGGCATGCAGACCCACGGCAGAGTCGCCCATATCGCCCTCAATCTCCTTCTTCGGCGTCAAGGCAGCCACGGAGTCGATGACGATGATGTCGATGGCGGCCGAGCGTATGAGCTGATCGGCAATCTCCAGCGCCTGCTCTCCATTGTCAGGCTGCGAGATGTAAAGGTTGTCCACGTCTACTCCCAGCTTCTGAGCATAGAATCGGTCGAAGGCATGTTCCGCATCAATAAACGCAGCGATGCCGCCAGCCTTCTGTGCCTCGGCAATAGCGTGGATGGCCAACGTAGTCTTACCGCTTGACTCTGGGCCGTAGATTTCTATGATACGTCCCTTGGGGTAGCCGCCCACGCCGAGCGCTGCGTTCAGTCCGATGGAGCCTGTCGGTATGACATCCACATGCTCCACCTGCTCGTCGCCCATGCGCATGATGCTCCCCTTGCCAAAGTCCTTTTCAATCTTTGACATAGCAGCCTGAAGAGCCTTCAGCTTCTCCTGCTGAGGATTCAAAGCCTCTGTGTTTTCTTCTTTCTTTGCCATAATGATTCTGATATTTTTTGGTTTAAGTTATTTCAGCAGTTTGTAATATTCCGTGGCCCCCAGCAGGAAGCAGCCCGTACCATAGTCCTCGAAGTCGGGGATGCGGGTGTAGCTCAACGGCTGTCCGGCAGAGGGGTCCTTGCCGGTACCCTGCATCCATCCGAGGAAGCCATCGGGGTGAACGCAACCTTTGACCATAGCCTGCCAGGCGCGGTCAGCAGCAGGACGGTAGGTCTCCGCCTTGAGATAGCCTTTCTGCATACCCCAGGCAAAACCATAGAGGAAGAGCGATGTGCCGCTGGTCTCGGGCATGGCATAGTTCGACGAGACGAGGCTGGGCTGCCAGAATCCGTCCTCACGCTGACACTTCAACAGTCCTTGGCTCATGAGCATGAAGTCGCGCTTCAGTTCCTTATACTCCTTTGACTTCTCGGGCAGCAAATCCATGCAGCGAACCAATGCGGCATACACCCATCCGTTGCCACGACTCCAGTAACATTGCTGGCCATCAGGCTCCTTGTAGGGCGGCACATAGTCGGCATCACGCCACCATAGTCCCTCCTTCACATTGAAGAGTCCGCCGCCGCACTCATTGCGGCTCCATCGGTACATCTTCATGGCGTGGTCAAGATACTTCTTCTCGCCCGTCACCTTGTACATCTGCACGTAGAGCGGCATGGCCATCTGTATGGCGTCAATCCAGGTCCACCAGCCATAGAGCGAACCGTTCTTCGGGTTCACGGTCTTCATCTGGTAGTCCAAATTCTCGCGTACATTATTAATATATTTACCCTCGACCAATGACCATTGTCCTTTTTCCATTTGACCAAGTTCCAGATAAGTCTGGCCACAGCACTGGTCGTCGGCATCGCAGGTCTGATTACCGTTGCGCGGCGTCCACTTGTGGAACTCGGCCCAGGTAAGGGCATAGTCCAGATAGCGCTGCTGCGGGTCGATGCGCTGCAGGGCCATCAGTCCCTCGTAGTAGACGGCGCGTGTCCAAAGGCTGCTGGGACGGATTTTCTTAACGTTGGTAGGTACGGTAGGATCCTCATACTTCGCCATGAAATAGTCATTCGCCAATCGGGCGGTCTTCAGCACGTCGTCGGCCGTTGTCTGGGCAGCGGCGAAAAGTGAACAAAGGGAAAAAGCCGTAATGGAAAGTAGTCTTTGAATGTTCATCATAGTCATAAAATATTTTTATGGCGCAAAGATACGAAAAAAGTTGTGACCGAGAAGGTTTTCTAACAGTTTTTTATAGCTTTTTTTACTTTATCATAAAGATTTTCCAAAAAACATAATGGCCGAACAAATAATTATTTGTATATTTGCAGCCACAAAGCCGACCGAGACAATGAGGAGCTAACAGGAATAGCATGACCAATGATTAGGAACTAAAACGTTATAGAAATATGGACAGACTTGAACATATATACTCAATCATTGCCAAGGAGGGCTTTGCCGACACAGCATTACAAGAAATAAATAACTATATAACAGCTATCCAAAATGGGACAGAAGATTTTTCTCGATTCAATCTATCAGAGCATGCGGGACTCTGCAAGGGAGGCGCGCCTCTCATTGGGGCGTCCATCATCGCATGCTACGCGACAGCAAGCATTACAGCAGGTGGCAATGCTGAAGGCGGCAAAGGATACATAGTATAATTTCGCATAGTAATACAATAGAAATACAAACTGACGCTATTTTGTAAAAATTCCTGCAAATTGTTTGGTGGTTTCAGGGAAAAGTTGTAATTTTGCCGCCAGAATCTGAAAAAGGTAACATTATGACATATCAGAGTGCATACTTCTACGGCTATTATTATTACTTTGCAGCAAAGTTGTGAAGCGGTTAGACGTATGTAGATAATAGGACAATGCAGACAGAAAGATAAAGCCCCGCTTCACAAGATAGTGACAGCGGGGCTGTTCGTTTGAAATAAATTACGTAATAACATAAAAACATTTGAAAAATGGAACTAGAGCTTCAACCCCTGAACTTACCAAGTGACAACGAACGCCCCTTCGTGATTGCCGGCCCGTGTAGTGCCGAGAGCGAGGAGCAAGTGATGGAAACTGCCACGCAGCTGGCCATGAAAGGCTGCCACAACTTCCGTGCAGGCGTGTGGAAGCCGCGCACGAAGCCCGGCGGCTTCGAGGGTCACGGCGAAAAGGCCCTGCCTTGGATGCAGCGCGTGAAGAAGGAGACGGGCATGAACGTGGCCACCGAAGTGGCTACACCCGAGCATGTCGAACTTGCCCTGAAATACGGCATTGATATCCTTTGGATAGGAGCCCGCACGACTGCCAACCCCTTCGCCATGCAGGCACTGGCCGATGCGCTGCAGGGAACCGACATCCCCGTCTTCGTGAAAAACCCCGTAAACCCCGACCTGGAACTGTGGATTGGTGCTATGGAGCGACTGAACCAAGCCGGCGTGAAGCGTCTCGGTGCCATCCACCGCGGATTCTCCAGCTACGAGCAGAAGATTTACCGCAATGCACCGATGTGGCAGATTCCCATCGAACTGCGCCGCCGCATGCCTGAGCTGCCGCTCATCAGCGACCCCAGTCACATTGGCGGTCGCCGCGAACTGATAGCCCCGCTGTGCCAGCAAGCTATGGACCTGGGCTTCGACGGCCTTATCGTGGAGAGCCACTGCGACCCCGACAAGGCATGGAGCGACGCCAAGCAGCAGGTGACGCCCGACGTGCTCGACTACATCCTCTCGCTGCTCGTCATCCGCGACGAGCATGCCACCACCGAGGGCATACACGAGCTGCGCAAGCAGATAGACGAGCTGGACAACCAGATTATGGACATCCTGGCCAAGCGTATGAAGGTGTGCCGCGAGATTGGCAACTACAAGAAGGATCATAACATTACCGTGCTGCAAGCCTCACGCTATAACGAGATTCTGAACAAGCGCGGCGTGCAGGGAACGCTCAGCGGCATGGCCCCCGAGTTCGTCGCCAAGGTCTTCGAGAGCATCCACGAGGAGTCTGTCCGCCAGCAGATGGAAATCATCAACAAGTAAAACCGACCTTGGAGAATAAGCCGTTCTTTCTTTGAGAAAAAGCCGTTCTTTCTTTGAGAAAAAGCCGTTCTTTCTTTGAGAAAAAGCCGTTCTTTCTCCAGGCCAGATTACCCGGACTTCGAACTAACAGGCATAAGCAATTGAAAAACAGTCATATATGAAAATATTAGTCATGGGAGCAGGCAAGATGGGGAGCTTCTTCATCGACCTGCTGAGTTTTGACCATGAGGTCGCCGTCTTTGAGCGCGACCCGAAGCGAATGCGCTTCACCTACAACTGTCAGCGGTTCACGACCATGGAGGAGATACAGGCGTTCCGGCCGGAACTGCTCATCAACGCCGTCACGCTGAAGTACACCATCCCCGTCTTTGAACAGGTGCTCCCCTACCTCACCGACGACTGCATCATCAGCGACATCGCCTCGGTGAAGACCGACCTGAAGGAGTATTACGAGAAGACAGGCCGCCGCTACGTAAGCACCCACCCGATGTTCGGCCCCACGTTTGCCAACCTGCAGCAGCTCTCCGAGGAGAACGCCATCATCATCAGCGAGGGCGACTACATGGGCCGCATCTTCTTCAAGGACCTCTACCAGCGGCTCGGCCTCCACATCTATGAATATACGTTCGAGGAGCACGACCGCACCGTGGCCTATTCGTTGTCCATTCCCTTCGTCTCCACCTTCGTATTCGCTGCCGTGATGAAGCATCAGGACGCGCCGGGCACCACCTTCAAGCGTCACATGCGCATTGCCAAGGGCGTGCTCAACGAGGACGACTACCTGCTGCAGGAAATTCTCTTCAACCCCTACACCCACGACCAGGTGTCGCAGATACGCACCGAACTGAAGGAGCTGCTCGAGATTATCGACACGAAGAACGGCGAGGGCATGAAGGCCTACCTGACGAAGATACGCGACAATGTGCGACGCGATATCGAAATCAAGCCGTAATATATGCATAAATATTGACAAAAATCAACATTGTGCGGGCAAACAGGCAAAAACAGCAGTAATAATTATGCGTATTCCGGAATAACTCCCTACCTTTGCACCCGCTTTTCAGAAAGCACAATTAATTATTAATTTATTAAAGCAAAAAGGAAAAATGAAAAAGATTGTTTTGACAATGATGGCCGCAATGGTGGCAGTTGTTATGGATGCACAGATTTATGTTGGTGGTGCCGTTGGTTTCCAGACCGTTTCTCACGATGGTGACAGCGAGACTGCTTTCACCCTGAAGCCCGAGGTTGGCTACAACCTCAATGAGGACTGGGCCATCGGTATGGCTGTAGGATACGGCGAGACCGGTAAGGACCAGACCAAGGTGAAGACCTTCATCATCAACCCCTACGTGCGTTACAACGCCGTAAAGCTCGACAAGGTGACCCTCTTCCTGGATGGCTCTTTCGCTTATCAGAGCATTGACCCGAAGGCCAGCTACAAGACTAACGAGTGGGGTATTGGCGTGAAGCCCGGCCTGGCTGTTGCCCTGACCAATCACCTCAGCTTCGTCTCTCACCTGGGATTTGTTGGATATGAGAGCTCCAAGCCCGACTTCGACGGTGCCAAGGCTACCAATACCTTCGGTGTTGCCATCGATGCCAACAGCCTCGACTTCGGTCTCTACTTCAACTTCTAAGCAGAAGCGACCAAAGACAATAATCCCCAGCCAGATTCCGATTTGGCTGGGGATATTTGTTTTTTAGTCAAAAAGGGAAAGCTGACAGGGCACCAAATCGTAGGGTCCTGTGGGCATGGTGCGCTTCAGCACGTCAATCTGAAGGTCCTTGCCTGCAATGATGCCATAGCTGCGCAGGACGGTCTCTACGGTCTTTCTGGCGAGCTCAGGATGGTTGTTCTCCTCAGAGAGGTGACAGAGCCACACGTGGCGCAGCTGCTCGTTCATGTACTGGGCGATGGCCTCGGCGCAGGCCTGGTTGTTCAGATGGCCCGATCCGCTCTGTATGCGCGTCTTCAGGTGCTCGGGGTATGGGCCGTTGCGCAGCATCTCCACATCGTGGTTGGCCTCCAGCACGAGAAAGTTGGCCCGGCCGATGTACTGCCCCATCTCCTCGGTGACGCGGCCGGCATCGGTGATGATGCAGAAGGTGATGCCCTGCGCCTCTATCTGGTAGCCCACGTTGTCGCTGCTGTCGTGGGGGACGGTGAAGGGCGTCACACGAAAGGAGCCCAGTTCTACTGAGTTTCCTGGCACGACATACCGGCGCAGGGATGCGTCGACCTTGTGCACTACGCAGTAGTTGCGGTCCATGCCTTTGTGAACCTCCTCGGTGGCATAGACAGGCAGGTTCAGCTCGTGGCTCATGCTGCCCACGCACTTGATGTGGTCGGCATGGTCGTGGGTGACGAGCAGGCTGTGCACGCGAGTCATGGCCAGACCGTAGTTCTTGGCGTGCTTCTTCAATGTGCGCACACCGACGCCGGCATCAATCATCAGCGCGTCGTTGTCGGAGTACAGCGCATAGCTGTTGCCACTGCTTCCGCTGCCAAAAGAAATGAATTTCAGCATTAAGGTTATTTTTTAATTGGCTGCAAAGGTAGAAAAAAAAACAGGTAAGATGAGCCGTATAGGCGGTTAAATATTGTTAAACACCAACCCTTCATACTGACAGACTTATCGCCCTGCTATACAAAGACGTACGAGCAGCCTGTCAGAAAAAGCCGTTCTTTCTCATTGAAAAAGCCGTTTATTCTCTTTGAAAAAGCCGTTCTTTCTCATTGAAAAAGCCGTTCTTTCTTGGTAAATATCTCGTTAAAGGTTGTTAAAGAACGGGTGTTTTATTTGCGGAATAACAAAATTTGCTATCTTTGCAGACGTAAACAACGAAAAGCAAGAATATGGAACAAGAGAAAAAGGTATTATCGCTCAAAACGCTTACCAAAAGTACCGTGTGGGACGTTCAGGAGAACGACATCTTCCGGCTGCTGGAGAGTGCTGAGAAGGATGCTGAGCAGAAGGAGAACATCCGCCACTATGCCGACATCATCCGCTCGGCCTTCATGATAGAGGACATCACGCGTGAGCCACAGCCCGTCAGGACGAAGTACGAGAAGCTCGGATACAAGGTGGGACAGGTGCGCCTCGAAGAGGGCATGAGAAGCCTCTGGGCCATCAAGAAACGGCCTATCACGCGCGTCACGGACCTCACCTACGAGAACATACGCCACATCTCGGCAGCAAAGCTTATCGAGGTGCTGGACCGCAATTTCGGAGGCGGATGGGACTCGCTCTCGCAGAGCATCAAGGACATCATCGAGAACGGATTCGACATCTCGACCACTACCCTGCCGAAGGAACGGCTGCACAAGAAGGGCGGCATGTACGAGAAGAAAATCGAGGACGGATTCGAGGTTCTCGAAGTGCCCAAGGGCTCGTGGGTGGAGGCTATCTTCGCCAAAGCCAAGCCCGAGGCGGAGCGACCCAGGATGAAGTTCAACACCTACCCTGACGACGAGGAGAACGAGGACGAGGATGTCGAGATAGAGGACACCTTCAACAAGCCCGACGAGGACGACATAGAGATTGTGGAGCCCAACGACGACGAGATTACCGAGGAGAACTACTCCACCATGATGGACCTCGGCTCAGGAGACCCCGACGAGGAGGCAGAGGAAATGTCTGAGTACGTCGATGAATAAACCACCAAAACACCAAACCACTATGAAACACACATTATTAGTATTTAGCCTTGCACTTTGCGCACTTACCATGAGCGCTGCACCCAAAATGAAAACTACCATCGACCGTATTGACCCCACCGACTGGTACGTGGGACTGAAGAACCCGAGCGTGCAGCTGATGGTCTACGGGCAGAATATCCGCAACGTGGATGACGTCACCATCGACTATCCGGGCGTCACCATCGACAGCATCGTACGCCTCGACTCACCCAACTACCTGCTCGTCTACCTCAACGTGAAGGGCGCACAGCCGGGCACGATGACGCTGAACTTCAAGACGGGGAAGAAGAAGCCCATGAAGGTGGACTACCTGCTGAAGGCCCGCGAGATGAAGGGCACGGAGCGTCGGGGCTTCGACATTACCGATGTGCTCTACCTGCTCATGCCTGACCGCTTCGCTCAGTCGGAGGGCCACAAGAGCCTGCTGCCCGGCATGCGACAGTATCGCGAGGACCGCAACGCCCCGTCACTCCGTCACGGTGGCGACCTGGAGGGTCTGCGACAGCATCTGGACTACTTCAACGAGCTGGGCGTCACGGCCTTATGGTTCACGCCCATCCTAGAGAACGACTCGCCCGACATGATGGACACCTACTCCACCTATCACGGCTATGCCTGTACCGACTACTACCGCGTTGACCCGCGCTTCGGCACGAACGAGGAGTACCGCAAGCTCATCGATGAGTGTCACCAGCGCGGCCTGAAGGTGGTCATGGACATGATCTTCAACCATTGTGGCTTTGAGCATCCCTGGGTGGCCGACATGCCCTCGAAGGACTGGCTCAACCTCTCAGACTGGCTGAAGGAGAGCGGCGGCAAGAGCGACCCGCGCGGCACGAGCTTCCTGCAGACGTCGTATAAGCTGACGCCCGTGCTCGACCCCTACGCCTCGGAGGTCGACCGTCGTGAGACCCAGGAGGGATGGTTCGTCTCGACGATGCCCGACCTGAACCAGCGCAACCCGCACCTCATGCGCTACCTCATCCAGAACAGCATCTGGTGGATTGAGACAGCCGGCATCGACGGCATACGCATGGACACCTATCCCTACGCCTTCCGAGAGCCGATGGCACAATGGATGAAGGAGCTCGACGACGAATACCCGAACTTCAACACCGTGGGCGAGACGTGGGTCACCGTGCCCGCTTATACCGCCACGTGGCAGAAGGGCTCGAAGCTCTCCGACCAGAACTCCTACCTCAAGACCGTCATGGACTTCTCGTTCCAGGAGGCGCTCGACTCGTGCCGCTATGAGGAGACCGACAACTGGTGGCGCGGCTATAACCGTATCTACAACTCGTTCGTCTACGACTACCTCTACCCCAACCCGTCGAGCGTGATGGCCTTCATCGACAACCACGACACGGAGCGCTTCCTTGCCAACGGGCAGGACTCGCTAATGCTCAAACAGGCGCTGGCTTTGCTGCTGACCGTCAACCGTATACCGCAGCTCTACTACGGCACGGAAATCATGATGAACGGCACGAAAGAGGTGACCGACGGCTATGTGCGCAAGGACTTCCCGGGCGGATTCCCAGGCGACACGCAGAACGCCTTCACCAAGGAGGGACGCACACGGGTGCAGAGCAACATGTTCAACTGGCTGTCGAAGCTGCTCCATTGGCGCAAGTCCACCAACCTGATCAGCAAGGGAACGATGACACAGTTCATACCCTCTAACGGCATCTACGTCATCGCCCGCCGACTGGGCAACCAGACGTCGCTCACCATCCTGAACGGCACGAAGAAACCCGCCACGCTCGACCCCAAACGCTATGAGGAGGTCATCAAAGGCGTTGCCCGCTGGAAAGACGTTCCCACCGGCCGGTACTTCGACCTCTCGAAGCCACTTGAGCTGAAACCTCGCCAGACGCTGGTACTTACTAATTAAGAATTGAAAGGGGAGTGAAAAGAAAGAGAGTTCACTCCCCTTTCACTCCCTCAAATAGAATTATGGAAAATAATATATTTGCCAAGCTGATTTCCCAAGACCTGGGCCTCAGCCTGGAGGTAGTGGCCAACACCCTGACCCTGCTTGAGGAGGGTTGCACCATACCCTTTATATCACGCTACCGCAAGGAGCGCACCGGTGGCCTCGACGAGGTGCAGATAGCTGCTATCAGCGACCAGAGCCAACGTCTGCAGGATATTACCAAGCGCAAGGAGACCATCGTCAAGACCATTACCGAGCAGGAGAAGATGACGCCCGAACTGCAGAAGCGCATAGACGACTGCTGGGACGCTACCGAACTGGAGGACATCTACCTACCCTACAAGCCACGTCGCCGCACCCGTGCCCAGATAGCCCGTGAGCAAGGCCTGGAGCCCTTGGCCGAAATCATTATGCTCCAGCGAGAGCGCGACCCCGAACAGGCTGCTGCCCGTCAGTTGTCAATCATCAACAGTCAGTTATCAGTTGAAGAAGCCCTTCGTGGGGCGCAGGACATTATTGCCGAGAACATCAGCGAGAACGAACGCTCACGCCAGCAGATTCGCGGCTTCTTCCGTCGCACGGCCATCATCAGCTCGAAGGTGGTGAAGGCAAAGGCCGATACTGACGAGGCTGCGAAGTATAGCGACTACTTCGACTGGAGCGAGCCCCTGCGTCGTTGTTCCAGTCATCGTCTGCTGGCCATGCGCCGAGGCGAGAACGAGGGCATCCTGCGCCTGAGCATCGACCCTATAGATGACGAGGAGTGTACCGACAAGCTGAAGAGCTATTACGTAAGGGGCAATAACGCCTGCTCCCGGCTTGTTGCTGAGGCTGTCGACGACAGCTACAAGCGTCTGCTCAAGCCATCGATAGAGACCGAGTTCGCCAGTCTGAGCAAGCAGAAGGCCGATGAGGAGGCCATCAGCGTCTTTGCTGAGAACCTGCGCCAGCTGCTCCTCGGAGCACCCTTGGGACAGAAGCGCGTGATGGGCATTGACCCGGGCTTCAGGACAGGTTGTAAGGTGGTGTGCCTCGATGCTCAGGGCAACCTGCTCCACCACGAGGCAATCTTCCCACACCCGCCCATCAACAAGCGCATGCAGGCCACCGTACACCTGCAGCAGATGATTGCCGACTACCAGATTGAGGCCATCGCCATCGGTAACGGAACGGCCAGCCGGGAGACACGGGCCTTCGTGGAGGACTGCATCAAGACCCAGCAGACGGGGGTGGGTCTCTTTGTGGTCAGCGAGGATGGCGCCTCTGTCTATTCTGCCTCAAAGGTGGCCCGCGATGAGTTCCCCGACGAGGATGTTACCGTGCGTGGGGCTGTCTCCATAGGCCGTCGCCTCATGGACCCTTTGGCCGAGCTGGTGAAGATTGACCCCAAGAGCATCGGCGTGGGACAATACCAGCACGACGTGGACCAGACGAAACTAAAGCACCAGCTCGACCAGACCGTCGAGAGCTGCGTCAACCTCGTGGGCGTGAACCTCAATACAGCCTCCAGCCACTTGCTGCAATACGTCAGCGGACTGGGGCCTGCCCTCGCTAAGAACATCGTGGACTTCCGTCGTGAGAACGGTCCCTTCGCCTCACGTGCCCAGCTGAAGAAGGTCCCGCGCTTAGGACCGTCAGCCTTCCAGCAATGTGCCGGTTTCCTGCGCATCCCTGGAGCCAAGAACCCGCTGGACAATAGTGCCGTACATCCCGAGTCATACAACATCGTGGAGCAGATGGCACGAGACCAAAAGTGTACCGTCTCCGACCTTATCAGCAACAAGGAATTGCGCTCGCGCATAGACATCAAGCGCTACACCACCGATACCGTAGGACTGCCCACCCTGCAGGACATCATGCACGAGCTGGAGAAGCCCGGTCGTGACCCACGAGAGCAGCTTGAGGAGTTCAGCTTCGACAGCCGCGTCCACGAAATCGAGGACCTTGCTCCCGGCATGATTCTACCGGGCATCGTCACGAACATCACAAACTTCGGAGCTTTCGTAGACATCGGCGTCCATCAGGACGGACTCGTGCACATCTCGCAACTCGCTAACCGTCGCGTGAATCATCCCACAGACGTGGTAAAGCTCCACCAGCAAGTCGAGGTGAAGGTCCTTGAAGTAGACCTCCGCCGCCACCGCATCTCACTCACCATGAAGTTTTAGTATCATTTCAAGGATTTCCTCCTCCTGGTCGGGCGCGAGCCAAGTCACCTGTGGGTCGCGCTTAAACCAGGTGAGCTGTTTGCGGGCATAGCGGCGGGTGTTCCCCTTCAGGCGCTCAACAGCCTCATCAAGCGTCCAAGTGCCGTCGAGATAGGCAAACATCTCCTTGTAACCCACGGTGTTAAGGGCGTTCAGATGGCGGAAAGGTAAAAGCCGACGAGCCTCTTCGAGAAGCCCTTGCTCCATCATCAGGTCTACACGACGGTTGATGCGCTCATAGATTTCCTCGCGGGGCAGGGTGAGGCCAATCTTAACGATGCGGAAGGGGCGCTCCCCGACTTCCTTCTTCCTGAACGACGTATATGTGCGTCCCGTCATGTGGCAGATTTCCAGCGCATGAACCACGCGACGAGGATTCTTACGGTCCACGATGGCCCAATGTTCGGGGTCCAGCTGGCGCAGTTCTTCACAAAGCGCCTCTAATCCTTCCTCCGCCAAGCGACGCTTCATCGTGGCGCGTGTCTCATCATCGACGGTAGGAATGTCGTCAATACCGTTGCACACCGCATCAATATACATCATCGAGCCGCCAGACATCAGGGCGTAGTCGCTCTGGGCAAAGAGCTGTGACAGCAGATTCATGACCTGTTGCTCGTACATCGACGCGCTATAATACTCGTCAAGGGCCAGCGTGCCCACGAAGTAATGCTTCACCCTTCGCTGTTCCTCCTCAGTAGGCGCAGCAGTCCCAATGGGCATGTCCTGATATATCTGCCGGCTGTCGGCATTGATAATAGGCACACCCAGACGCTCGGCCAGCGAGAGGCAAAGCCGCGTCTTGCCCACAGCAGTAGGACCGGTAATGACTATCAGCGTTTTCATATTCCGGGTGCAAATTTACGAAAAGAAGAGATAAAAAGAAAGGAATTTGGGAAGATTAACGCCCCACTTTTCAGATTTATGTCCATGTGCCCAACTAAACATTATAGCAGGCACAGGGAAAGAACGGCTTTTTCGCATCGAAAGAACGGCATATTCGCATCGAAAGAACGGCTTATTCGAATGGAAAGAACGGCTCAAAGTCCAAGAGGGGGCAAAAAGAGGAGAAAAATGCAATAATGCGACGGTTTCGGTGTTATTATATTAAGGTATAAAGGTGAATTATGGACTATGAACAGCAAATAACCCTGCCTAACGACGTTGCCGCTGTGCCCCGTCTGGCTGAGTTCATCGACCAAGCCTGTGAGGCAGCCGGCCTGGACATGGGCATCACGATGCAGATGAACCTGGCGGCCGAAGAGGCAGTGGTCAACGTGATGAGCTATGCCTACCCTCAGGGCACGAAGGGTGACATAGAGATCAGCTTACGGATAACCGACAGCAACCTCACAGACGAATTACGAAATCCGAATTCCGCATCACGAATCTTCACGCTCACCATCAAGGACAGCGGTGTGCCCTTCGACCCTACTGCCAAGGCCGATGCCGACACTACACTTTCTGCTGAAGAGAGGTCCATCGGCGGACTGGGCATTCACTTGGTGCGACAGCTCATGGACGACATTTCCTACGAGCGCACAGCCGACGGAAAGAACATTCTTACGATGAGACGAATTATGAGTGAAGAGTGAAGAGTGAAGGGTTGAGAGTTGAGAGTTGAGGGTTGAGAGTTGAGAGATGGAGAGATGGAGAGCATAATGTTCTTAGGCCTCAGTGCCTACGCCTGGATTACGATTGTCACGGTACTGAGTATCTTTTTCGTCATGGCCCGCACGCGGATTCCCGCCGAGGTAGCTTTCCTTGGCGCGCTTACCGTACTGTTAGTAACGGGCGTGGTGGACGAGGAGGAGGGCATGGCGGGTTTCGGCTCCGAGCCGGTGGTCATCCACGCCGCTTTCTTTGTCATCATCGCTGGTCTGCTGCAGTCGGGTGTGCTCTATTGGCTGACGAAGAACATGCTGGGCACGCCTCGCAACTATAACGACGCGCTGCGTCGGCTTATGTTCCCCATCGCCGTACTTTCGGCTCTGCTCAATGCCGTGAACGTGGTTGCCCTCTTCATCGATGCGGTTAAGATTTGGGCCCGCAAGTTAGACATCCCTGCCTCGAAGTTGCTGCTGCCGCTGAGCTATGCCGCGACGTTAGGTGGTATGTGTACACTGCTGGGCAGCTCGTCGAACCTTGTTGTGGCTGGTCTTTACCTCTCTTCCACCAATCATTCGCTGAATGTCTTCGCGCCGCTATTGCCTGGAGCGGCTGTGGCCATCGTGGGGTTCACCATGATTGTGCTGCTGCAGAAGTATATCCCCGGGCGTGAATCGCCTGAACAATCGTTTGAGACCACGAGCGACTACACGGTGGAACTGCTCGTGCCGACAGACAATCCGGCCGTGGGCAACAGTGTGGATGAGGCTGGACTTTACGACGTGAAGGGCGGCTCGCTGGTGGAGATTGTGCGCTTTGACAAGGAGATTATCATGCCTGTGACCCGCGACGAGTGGGTACTGGGCGGCGACCGTCTCATCTATGCCGGACAGATTAACGAGATTCTGGAACTGAAGCGAACCCACGGACTTGCCGCTGCCGACCGCCACGTGTGGAGCATTGACGACATCGACAAGAAGCGCAAGATGCGCACGGCCTACGTCACCTTTGGCAGTCCGCTCATTGGCACCTCTATGACCCAGAGCAACTTTGAGCAAGAGAACGACGTGGTGCTTGTGGCAGTAGCCCGTCAAGGGCGCCGTGTGGAGGGTCAGCCGCGCCAGATACGTCTGCAGGCTGGCGACACGCTGCTGCTGGAGTGCCCGCCAAAAGGTGACGAGCAGCTGGAGCATGCAAACAGGCGCAATCTCACCTTCTTCGACTCACACTTTGTGCCACAGTTAGGACCACGCACGGTGACGGCAGCCATCATTCTCATCGTGATGTTCATTGTGTCCTATTTCCACGTCATCCCTCTCATGGCCATCACCATGCTGGCGGCAGGTGCCATGATTCTGTTCGGATGCTGTCGAAAGAATGAGGTGGCCAAATACATTGAGTGGGAACTGCTACTCATCTTGGGTTCTACGGTGGTGTTCTCTACGGCCATCACCAAGACGGGCATTGCTGAGACCATCGCAACGGGCGTGCTCGACATGTGCGGCACCAATCCCTATATCACCTTGGTGGTGATGTGCCTCCTGGCATCGCTCGTCAGCGAGTTTGTAAGCGATATGGGAGCGGGCGCCATTTTCTTCCCCATCATGTTCCAGCAGGCGCAGCTCCTGGGCTGCAACCCGATGCCCTTCGTCATGTCGCTCATGATTAGCGTCTCGATCAGCTTCGCCTCCCCCATTGGCAGCTCCACCCACATGCTCATCTTCGGACCTGGTGCTTTCCACTTCACCGATTTTGCCCGTCTGGGAGTCATCATGCATGCCGTGCTCCTGGCTGTTGCCATCACGACGGTGTGCCTCATCTATCCCTTGTATTAAACCATTAATAATGGAAGAACTGTTCGATGGCTGTCAAGTAAGGAGAAGGCCGGCGCGGATATGAACGTCCCCAAGGGCTGATTCCCTGACGGCAGTAGCTCACGATGAGGCGGCGACGAGCACGCGAGATGGCTACGTAGAACTTCCGGGCTTCCTCCTCGGCCCCGCCAGCACGTGTATTGGCGTAAGTGCTGGGGAACTTTCCCTCCACTGCATCGTAGACAATGACGTGGTCAAACTCCAGGCCCTTGGCCTTATGTACCGTAGAGACGAAGACGCGCTCCGTCATGCTTTGTGCTCCACAGAGGTCGGCCTCCTTCAGCGTCGTCAGGTCTTGTATGTGGGTAGCCAGCTGTTGTCCCAGCGAACGGCCCGAGGAAGGGGTGAGCAGATCTTTTTCAATATACCTTATTATATAAGGCAGCTTGGGCAGTGCCTCCAGTCGTGCCACCCGCATCAGCTCGCCGTAGGCATTACCCAATTCATGAGCCAGCAAGGGACCATCGGCCTCGACGTATAGCCGCTTGCGTGCTTGATGGTATATGTCAGCATAAAGGAGGCAGAAGCGTTCGACGGTCTTACGATGACGACTGATGAACTCACGCTGTCGGCCGATAATGCTACGGGCACGGTCATAGCAATGCACCATGAGGCTCTGTGTGGCAACAATGTCGTCGCTGGCCAAATGGGAGTTCTCGCCCTCCAAGCCCAGTTGCGCAAGAAGGTCTTTCAGTTTGTAGCTGCGCTGCCGGGGGTGTAGCAGCCGCGCCAGCTTCAACGAGTCAAGACAGGTGGGCCAATTGCTGCTCATAGTCAGGGATTGCAAATCCCCTCCGACAGGGGCATAACGCCGCATGTTATTCTCCATAATCTGGTAGTCGTAGGTGGCGTTATGACCCAGGATGGCGCATCCCTTTGCAAAGGCCACAAAGCGCTCCAAGGCTTCGGAATGGCTGAGGTGCGGATGGCGGCGGTATTCCTCCACCAACGGGTTCGCCACGTCACCCAGCATGGACGGTATCTCGCGGTCGGTCTCTACATAAAGGTCGAGGGAGTCTACCACCCGGCCCCGGCGCACCTTGATAGCCGCCAGTTGCACCACATCGTCGGTGAACACGTCCAAGCCCGTGGTCTCGGTGTCGAAGACCACAATGTCGCGCGTCTCATATTCGTGCACGAACTCCGCAAGGTAGGTCGACTGTCCGCCGTAGTCCAACAGGTCGGCGGGTGTTAGCGCCAGCTCCATCATCGCACGGACGAACTGACGCGAGCTGCTCGCACTGTTGTAGAGGCGCAGGCCTGTTAGCAGCTGTGACCATGCTATGAAGTTGTGCTCCATGTTCACTACGGAGAGGTGGGCCAGCAGGGTGCGCATGGTGGTCGTGGAGAAGACATCGGTGCCCGAAACCTTGAAATGAGGGATGCCCACAAGCGCCTGGCTCACCTCGTCGGCATCGCTGTTGAAGGCCACTACAACGGCAATGGTCTCTTCGGGACACTGTGTGTAGATGCGCTCCACCTCGCGGGCCACCATGTTGGCCTCGTCGACGCTGGTCTCGGCCTCCATGACCAGCAGGTCGCCAGGTCGGCGGGCTGTATCGTTGATAGTACGGGGGAGGAGGTCGGAACTGATGCCCAGAAGGTGCTCGGCATAGGCATTGAACACGTCGAGCAGGTACTTAGGCGAGCGGTAGTTAACGTGGAAGTTGTAGAAATGGGCGTCACCGCAACGGCGGTAAAGAGCATCCAGCATACTGGTCTGAGCACCCATGAACGAGAATATGGCCTGCTGCGCGTCTCCGAGGTAGACGACGGTCGGGGATTGCAAATCCCCTCCAACAGTGAAGAGGTCGATGATGGCGAGCTGCAGCGGGTTCAGGTCCTGTACCTCGTCTACCTGTATCCATGAATAAAGATGCTTGTCATGCACTCCCTCATCCTTCATGGCCTCGTAAGTACAGAGCAGCAGGTCCTCAAAGTCGAGCAGGTCGTTGCTCCGTTTATACTGGTCATACTGCAACGCGACCCGCATCTGCTGGAGCAGCTGGCGGGCATCGCGACTGAGCGGCACCGGCTGGTCCAGATAGAAGTCGGCATGACGATAAAGCTCAAGGGTGCTGTCCTTGGTATAGGGCAACGAGAAAGCTATACAAAGTTCCTTGAGCAGCAAGGACGGGATGGCGTCGCGGTGGACCATGAGCGAACTGGGATAGCCGTGCTCACACTGATAAAGAAGGTGTTGCAGGTTAATGACCTGCGAATAGCGCTGCCGTTCCTTCGTATCACCCAGTATGCGCAGCTCGTCGTCGCCGAAGAAGTCGGCCAAGATGCTCATACTCGTGTCGGTGTCGATGACGGCGGCATGCTCAGGCACGGCACCACTCTCGAACAGGAAGCGCGAACAGAAGCGGTGCACATTGCCCACGAACAGCTGGTCAAGGTCATCACTGTTGCCTGAGCGCTGTTCTATTCGCTCACGCATACCCCGGGCGGCACGGTTCGTGAACGTGAGGCAGGCCATCTCGCTGAATGGCACACCCCGTTCATGAGCCCATACGATTCGCTCAGCCAGCACCGCCGTCTTACCACAGCCCGGAGGCGCCAGCACTAAATGGTAGCCGCCCTCCGCACGGATAACGGTTTGCTGCTGCTCGTTGAACTGCCGCTCTTCCATCTTTTAAAGCTCCAGGTCGCCGTCGTGAATCTCGTGCCAAGGCAGGCCCTGCTTGTTCAGCTGCTCCATGAAGGGGTCGGGGTCGAACTCCTCGACGTTGTAGACGCCAGGCTTCTTCCACAGTCCCTTGCAGAACATCATGGCACCAATCATGGCGGGAACACCAGTGGTATAAGAGACGCCCTGCATACCCGTCTCCTCATAGGCGGCACGATGCGAGCAGTTGTTGTAGACGTAGTAGGTGTGCTCCTTACCGTCCTTGCCGATGCCACGTATGCGACAGCCGATGGAGGTCTGGCCCTCGTAGTTCTCGCCGAGGTCCTGTGGGTTGGGCAGCACGGCCTTGAGGAACTGCAGAGGAACAATCTTCACCTTAGCGGTGCCCGTGCCGTCGGCCAGCGGTGCTTCGTACTCCACCTCATCGATACGGCTCATGCCAATGTTCTGAATTACCTCCAGGTGCTTCAGATATTGCTGGCCGAAGGTCATCCAGAAGCGGGCACGCTTAATGGTCGGGTAGTTGATGACCAAGCTCTCAATCTCCTCATGATGGAGCAGATAGCTGTCGCGGGGACCAATCTCAGGGTAAGTCAGGTCCTTGTGAATCTCTAACGGCTCGGTCTCCACCCACTTACCGTCTTCCCAATAGAGGCCCTTCTGGGTAATCTCGCGGATATTGATTTCGGGATTGAAGTTCGTAGCGAAAGCCTTGTGGTGATCACCGGCGTTACAGTCCACGATATCGAGATACTCGATTGCCTTGAAGTGATGCTTTGCAGCGTAGGCCGTGAAGATACTCGTCACGCCCGGGTCGAAGCCACAGCCCAGGATAGCCGTCAGTCCGGCCTTCTCGAAACGCTCGCGGTAGGCCCACTGCCAGGAATACTCGAAGTGTGCCTCGTCCTTCGGCTCATAGTTGGCCGTGTCGAGATACGAGCACCCACAGGCCAGACAGGCATCCATAATGGTGAGGTCCTGATAAGGCAGGGCCAGGTTGACAACCAGGTCGGGCTTGTAGTCGTTGAAGAGTGCCTTCAGCTGCTCCACGTCATCGGCATCCACCTGCGCCGTCTTGATGGGCATGGTGTAGCCCTTCTTGTGGATCGCCTCTACCAGTGCATCGCACTTTGCCTTACGGCGACTGGCAATCATAAACTCAGTGAACACGTCGGCGTTCTGCGCAATCTTGAACGCAGCCACCGTAGCGACGCCTCCGGCGCCAATCATTAATACTCTACTCATAGGTTTTTATATTTTAGGTTATATATTATTGCTAATTGTTGTGCAACCGCTCCCCTCCCCTGGGGTAGGTTCTACCTCACTCTCAGTTCATCGCCCACTCTCAGGTCATAGTCAGGCGAGAGGCGGTTCATCTTGTAGAGCGACTTCAGTCGTATGCCGTAGTGCTGGGCGATGGAGTACATCGACTCGCCCTGCCTGACGTAGTGTCTCCGTTTCTTGTATTCCTTCGGTGCTTTCTTCTGTTTCTTCTTCAGCCAGATGATTTCGCCCTCCTGCAGCAGCGAGTTACGGTCGCGCTCGTTATACTTTGCAATCTTCTTATAGCTCACGTCTATCTCCTCACCTATGGAGCGGAAGGTGTCGCCGCGCCGGGCGATGATGTAGTAGTTCTTGTTGTAAATCTTGATGAGGTGGAGGGTCTGCCCGCCTGTCACCGGAGCCTTGGTGTGATGATTGAGGAACTTGTCATACTTCTTCTCCTTGTCATACTGGTAGAGTTTGTAGAGCTGTATGACGTCGATGAGCTGCTGGGCATACTTTGGGTTGGTGGCATATCCGGCGGCCTTCAGCCCCTTTGCCCATCCCTGATAGTCGGTCAGCTTCAACTTAAAGAGACTGGCGTAGCGCGACCCCGTGGCCAAAAAGCGTGAGTGGTCCTCAAACGACTCGAAGGCCGATACGTAGGCCCGGAAACACTCGCCACGGGCATCGTCGTCATGATAGATGGTGGCACCCTGCCAGCCGTGACACTTGATGCCGAAATGGTTGTTGCCCTTCACCGCCAGCCTACTCTTGCCAGCGCCGCTCTCTAAAAGTCCCTGCGCCAGCGTGATGCTTGCCGGCACCTTCCACTTCAGCATCTGCTCTATGGCACAGTCCTTGTACTGGTCGATGTACTGCTGGAACTGGGCGTTCCACGTCGACTGGCCAGAGACACGCAACGACGAGAGAATGATAAATAGCAGACAGTATTTCTTCATTTCTTAGAGGTCTTTTTCATGTAGTTTTTCAGCCGCAAGGTTAGGGGATGAGCAGCGAGCTGTCGCCGTAGCTCAGGAAGCGGAAGTCGTGGCTGAGGGCATAGTCATAGATGGTGTGCCAGTCGCCATGAACGAAGGCGCTGACAAGGAGCAGAAGGGTGCTTTGCGGTTGGTGGAAATTGGTGACCAGCATCCTCACGATCTTGTATTCATAGCCCGGGGCGATGATAATCTGCGTGCTGCCGTGAAAGACTTCCTGATGATTACGGTCGAGCCAGTCGAGGATGTTACGAATTAAGAGTTGGGTGCTGGGTGTTGGGTGTTGGGTGTTCAGGCCATAGGGTTCCCACTGGTCGATGTGCAGCTGCTCGGCAGTCAGGTTGGGGTTTGCCTGCAGACGGAGGCCTATGTAGTAGAGGCTCTCCAAGGTGCGCACGCTGGTGGTGCCCACGGCAATGGCCTGGCAATCGTGCCGCAACAGCTTCTCCAAAGTCTGGCGGCGAACGGCGAAATACTCGGTGTGCATCTCGTGGCCGCCTATCTCCTCGCTCTTCACGGGCTTGAAGGTTCCTGCGCCGACATGAAGGGTCAGCTCCTCGCGGTCTATGCCCTTGGCGTCGATGGCCGAGAGCACCTCAGGGGTGAAGTGCAGGCCGGCGGTGGGTGCCGCCACGCTACCCTTTATCTTCGAGTAGACGGTCTGATAGGTGGTCTTGTCGCTCTCCTCGCTGTTGCGGTTCAGATAGGGAGGAATGGGCAGTTCGCCGATGGCATCGAGCACTTCGGCGAAGGAGACTGAAGATGACCATTCGAACTCTACGAGATGACTGGTACCATGCTCGCCTCGGCGTGTAGCCTTGATCTTCAATCTTCCATCTTCTATATTCAATTCCCTCGTCAGCTCTCCTTCCTTCCATTTCTTCAGGTTACCGATGAGGCAATACCACGAACAGCGGCCTCGCGTCTGGAACATCTGCTCGTAGTCGGCAGGAACAGCCGGCTCTAAGAGGAATATCTCTATCAGGGCACCCGTCTCTTTATAAAAATGTAGGCGTGCCTGAATGACCTTCGTGTTGTTGAACACCATGAGGGCACCTTTCGGAAGGTAGTCGGGCAGGCGGCAGAAGATGCTCTCCCCTACCCTGCCCTTGTCGTAGATGAGGAGCTTCGACTGGTCGCGTCGGGCCAGCGGATACTTGGCGATGCGCTCATCGGGAAGCTCGTAGTTATAGTCGCTGATACGGATGTTTTGAGTATTCATGTCGGCAAAAGTACTAAGAAAAGTTGTAACAGCCAAACGATTTCGGGGAAAACTTTTGGCCGTTGTAAAAATATTGCTTATTTTTGCAGTCGGAAACTCTTAACTCTCAACTTTTAACTCTCAACTCTCCTATGATTAAAAGTATTTTTGCCAAGAAACTGCTGGCGGTGAAGGCTATTAAGCTTCAGCCTAATGAGCCGTTCACATGGGCCAGCGGATGGAAGTCGCCCTTCTACTGCGACAATCGTAAGACGCTGTCTTATCCTGACTTACGCTCATTTGTAAAACTGGAACTTTGCCACATTATTCAGGAGCAGTTCCCCGAGGCCGAGGCCGTTGCCGGAGTGGCTACAGGGGCAATCGCCCAGGGAGCGTTGGTGGCCGACCAGCTGGGACTGCCCTTCTGCTACGTGCGCTCGAAAGCCAAGGACCACGGTATGCAGAACCTCATCGAGGGCCAGGTGGCCGAAGGAGCGAAGGTGGTGGTCGTCGAGGACCTTATCTCTACCGGAGGCTCCTCGCTGAAGGCCGTCGAGGCCCTGCGCCAGGCCGGCGTAGAGGTGGTAGGCATGGTGGCCAGCTACACCTACGGATTCCCCGTTGCCGAGGAGGCGTTCCGCGAGGCCGGCGTACGTCTGGTGACGCTCACTGACTACGAAGCCGTCGTGGAAGAGGCTCTCAAGACAGGCTACATCAGTCAGGACGACGTGCCTCTGCTGGCCGAATGGCGGAAGAATCCCAGCGAGTGGAGACAATAGATTTATTGGGTCTCACAGAGAAAGCCGTTTTCTCTATTTGAAAGAACGGCTTATTCGCATAGAAAGAACGGCTTTTTCTACCTGAAAGAACGGCTTTTTCTCACAGACAGTATATTACATTATTCCACAAATATATATTTATGACGAAAAGAATCCTTATCTTCCTGCTCGTCGTGCTGACGACAGGATGGAGCGCCGCATACGGCGAGGACGGCAGTCAGTTGTGGCTGCGTCTTGACAAAGTCAGTAATCCGACAATGATAACCGGCATCAAGGGCACCGCGATGACGGAGTTGCAAACATACTGGAAGGGCGGGCCCGTCGTGCTGAAACGGCAGAAGGGCCTGGCCCGCGACGGCTACACTATCAAGAGCCTGGGCGGAAAGACCGTCATAGCCGCTGCTAACGATGCCGGCCTGCTCTATGGAGCCTATCACCTGCTGCGCCTGCAGCAAGAGGGGCAGCCGACGGACCAGCTCGACATCCGCGAGGAACCCTTCTACGACCTGCGCATCCTGAACCACTGGGACAATCCTAACGGCACCGTAGAGCGCGGCTTTGCTGGAAAGAGTATCTTCCTCAATCCCGACCCGGAGCGTATGAAGCTGTATGCCCGGGCCAATGCCTCGGTGGGCATCAACGGCACGGTGCTCAACAATGTGAACGCCAAGCCCGAAGCGCTGACTACTGAGAGTCTGCAGAAGGCCAAGGACATCGCCGACCAGCTGCGACCCTACGGCATCCGCGTCTTTCTCTCCATCAACTTCGCCTCGCCTATCAAGGTGGGCGGACTGAAGACTGCCGACCCGCTCGACACGGAGGTCGTAGGCTGGTGGAAGAACAAGGTGAACGAGATTTACCAGCTCATTCCCGACTTCGGCGGCTTCCTGGTGAAGGCCAACTCCGAGGGTGAGCCTGGTCCGCAGGACTTTGGACGCACGCACGCTGACGGTGCCAACATGCTGGCCGACGTGCTGAAGCCTCACAAGGGCATCGTCATGTGGCGTGCCTTCGTCTACGCTCCTCAGAGTCCCGACCGTGCCAACCAAGCCTACCTGGAGTTCATGCCGCTGGACGGACAGTTCCGCGACAATGTCATCATCCAGATAAAGAACGGTCCCGTAGACTTCCAGCCCCGTGAGCCTTACAGTCCGCTGTTCACCGCCATGCAGAAGACTCCGATGATGGTGGAGTTCCAGCTGACGCAGGAGTACCTCGGCGCCGCCAACCACCTGGCCTATCTTGCCCCGATGTGGGAGGAGTTCTTCTCGTTTGTGAAGCCTGCCAGCCTGAGGGCGATGGCCGGAGTTGCCAACATTGGCGACGACACGAACTGGTGCGGACACCACTTCGCACAGGCCAACTGGTATGCTTTCGGCCGCACGGCATGGAACCCCTCGCTCACGCCGAAGGCTATCGCCGATGAATGGCTCGCCCAGACCTTCACCAATAACCCGACGTTTGTAGCGCCTGCATCGAAGGTCATGCTGGAGAGCCGCGAGGCCATCGTCAACTACATGATGCCGCTGGGTCTGCACCACATCTTCGCAGGAGGCCACCACTACGGCCCGGAGCCTTGGTACGCTCCCCGTGGTGTGCGGTCTGACTGGACACCGCCCTACTACCACAAGGCCGACAGCATCGGGCTGGGCTTCGACCGCACGACGAAGGGCTCGGCCAACGTCCAGCAGTATCCCGACGAGCTCTGCAAGCTCTACAACGACCTCAACACCTGCCCTGAGGAGCTGCTGACATGGTTCCACCACGTGCCCTGGGACCATAAGATGAAGAGCGGCCGCACCTTCTGGGACGAGCTTTGCCATAAGTACGACGACGGCGTTCACGAGGCCCGGCACTTCCTCGCCGTTTGGGACGGCATGAAGACCTACGTCGACAAGCAGCGCTTCGACGAGGTGCAGCGCAAGCTCCGCATCCAGGCCCGTGACGCTGAGTGGTGGCGCGATGCCTGCCTGCTCTATTTCCAGACGTTCTCCCACCGCCCTATTCCGCAAGACATGGAGCATCCCGTACATAACCTCGACGAGATGATGAAGTTCAGGATTCCCATCAGTATGTACGAGAATCCCGAGAGTGGGTATAACAAGTAAAGGAATGTTCAAACTACGCGCTGCCACTCCCCTCCAAAGGGAGGGGAGGGGCTGCGCACCATTTAACAAAATTAATAGACGATACATTTTATATATAGACATTAATATAATAGAACATGGCAAGTTTTGAAAGCAAAGTTAAGGAAATACCCTATCCGCAAGAGTCCGTCTACCGCCTCATCAGCGACCTGAACAACCTGGAGCGTATTCGTGACCGCATACCTACCGACAAGATACAGGACTTCAGTTACGACTCCGACAGCGTGACCGTCAATGTGCCGCTTGTGGGCACCGTCTCCATGCGTGTCGTTGAGCGCACGGAACCCGAATGTGTGAAGTTTGAGTCGGTGCAGTCGCCCATGTCCTTCAATCTCTGGGTCGAGGTGATGCCCGACGATGACAACGCGTCGAAGGTCAAGGTGAGCGTGAAGGCCGACATCCCCTTCATGCTTGCGCCCCTCGTCAGCGGCCCGCTGCAGGACGGCTTGGACAAGGTGGTAGAAGCCTTGTCGATGATTCAATACGAATAGACCGTTATTGTTTGTTAAATAATACGGAGTTTCCATTGCCATTCCAAGAATAGTATATATCTTTGCAGTATCAAAATGATATCATTTATAAATCTACTGTTAAACATCTAAACAAAAACTATTCAATGGAAACAAAAGAGTATTCATTCAACGGAATGGTGGTGAACGGCTTCGTGATGCTGTTCGTTAACATTATTATGCTGGCCCTGGCCATCTACGGGCTGTACACTGGTTTCGTTGTCATTAAGTATGCCCACAACGGCTTCGTCTTCATTGCCAGCATCTTGTTGCTGATTATAAACCTGTTCATGTGGGCAGGCTTCATCCAGCAGGAACCCAACGAGGCCCGTGTGACGACATGGTTCGGCAAGTACAGCGGCACGTTCTCCGAGACAGGCTTCTACTGGATTAACCCCTTCTACCTGAAGAAAAAGGTGTCCCTGCGTGCCCGTAACCTCGACGCTGAGCCTATCAAGGTGAACGACAAGACGGGAAACCCCGTGATGATTGGTCTGGTGATGGTGTGGAAGCTGAAGGACACCTACAAGGCCATGTTCGAGGTTGACTCGCAGACCATGGCCCAGGGCAACATTGTCAACAAGAACGAGATCAGCTTCGGCACGTCGACGGTGAACATCATGAACGCCCTGGAGCGCTTCGTACGTGTGCAGAGCGACGCCGCCCTTCGCCAGGTGGCCGGACAGTATGCCTACGACGATGAGGACGCCCGCAGCGGCGAGCCTACCCTACGCTCCAGCGCCGAGGAAATCAACCAGCAACTGGAGCAGAAGCTCGACGAGCGCCTGGCACTGGCCGGCATCGAGGTGGTCGAGGCGCGCATCAACTACCTGGCCTACGCTCCCGAGATAGCTGCCGTGATGCTGCGCCGTCAGCAGGCTTCAGCCATCATAACCGCCCGTGAGAAGATTGTTGAGGGAGCCGTGTCGATGGTGAAGATGGCGCTCGACAAGCTCGCCGACGACAACGTCGTGGAGCTCGACGACGACAAGAAGGCCGCCATGGTGAGCAACCTCCTCGTAGTGCTCTGCGGAGACGACGCTGCACAGCCCGTGGTGAACACCGGTACCCTGAACCATTAGTATGTCACTATGTCTGAGAAGAAGACAAAGAGTTTCATACTGCGTATCGACAGCGATACGATGGACGCTATAGAGGCCTGGGCTGCGGACGAGTTCCGCAGCACCAACGGCCAGCTGCAGTGGATCATCACCGAGGCGCTGCGCAAGGCCCGTCGGCTGCCTAAGAAAAAGAAGAAAGGGGACGACGAGGCCGACGCCCCGTAAACATAACCCCAACAGACTATGAGAAAGACAACATTCCGTCTGGCCGTCATGGCCTCCATCATGTCGCTGCCCGTCATGGCCCAGAACCCGCAGAAAGGCGACTACGGCTACCTCTACTGCCACATGAGCGACGGAGGCGAGTATACGGCCTACGCCCTAAGCCGCGACGGCTACCACTACGAAGACGTCCTTGGCGGCAAGCCCATCATGGACCCCACCGAGCATGCCCGCATAGAGGGCGGACAGCGCGATGCCTTCATCTGCCGCACCTACGACGCTAAAGCTTACATCATGGTCACCACCGATATGTGCGTGGCTAAGAGCAAGATATGGGACAACTACGGCATCGACCTGCTACGCAGCGACGACCTCATCCACTGGGAGAGCAAGACCTTCGACTTCCGCGAGGGCACGAAGATTTTCTCCGACCCCGAGTCGCCCAGCGTTTACCGTGACTGGAGCACCATCAACCGCGTGTGGGCACCCCAGATATTCTGGAACCCCGCCTACGTATGGCCCAACGGCGAGAAGGGCGGCTACTTCGTCTACTACTCCATGTGGAACCGCGCCGAGGAGCCCTACGACCGCATGTACTACTCCTACGCCGACAAGACCTTCACACAGCTCACGCAGCCCCGACTGCTCTTCGACTGGGGCTATGCCACCATCGATGCCGACATCAACCTGCTCACAGACGGGAAGTATCACATGCTCATCAAGAAGGAGGGCGGTAAGCCCGGCATCTACACCGCCACCAGCGACCGCCTGGAAATCGGATGGGGAGAGCCCGTGGAGGACGACTACGTCAGCTTCGAGGGGAAGAAGAAATGCGAGGGCAGCAGCGCCTTCCAGCTCATCGGCGACAGCACCTGGCGCGTGGCCTACATACAATACAGCGACCGCCCGAAGCACTACCGCATCTGCAAGGCCGACGAGAACCTGCGCAACTTCCACGACCCCGTCGACATTGAGGGCGTCACCGGCCCGCAGCACGGCTCCTTCATGCGACTGACGAAGAAGGAGTACAAGCGGCTGCGGAAGCTGACAACAGAATGACCCCGTAACGGCCTCCCTTTAACCCCAAATCGGTTGTTAGAGGCATCTCAGAGTTTGCGCTCGGCATCCCGCAGGGCGACGCTTGCGTAGTACAACGGAGCAAGAACGGCTTTCTCTCATAGAAAGAACGGCTTTCTCTACCACAGAGAACGGCTTATTCTATGAGAGAAAGCCGTTCTTTTTCCGAGAAAAAGCCGTTCTTTATAAACCGAAGGTCGGTTGCATTGTTAAAACTACGTCGTAGTTTGTAGAAACCACGACGGCGTTTGTATAAACTACGACGTAGTTTGTAGAAACCACGTCGTAGTTTTGACTTTTTTGAAACAGCATCCATCCTCGCCCTTCTGGTCTGAGTTGGCAACAACTCCTTGCCTCCTTAGATATGTACTTAGCTGGGATACCGCATTGATGGACA
>JAGCNO010000096.1 GCA_017645905.1 Prevotella sp.
AAGTTTCCGGCCAAGGCGCTTGATGCAGAAAATGTCAGCAAAAGCGCCGATAATAAAGTCTTTGTCATCTTTATAGAATATTAATAAGATTTTGGCTGCAAAATTACAAAATAAAGTTAAGACGGCCAAAGGTTTAGCTAAAATTCGTTCTAAATGGCTACCTTTGCACATTGTAAGGTAAATATTAAATCGACAAAATTGTCTAATAGTAAAGATTTTATTACTGTAGGGCTGGATGCCAAGCGCATCGTGCATAACGCAACAGGCCTGGGCAGCTATGGGCGGACATTGGTGCGCGACCTGGCCGCTATTGATGGTCTGAACCTGCGTCTTTACGCCCCTGATGCCGGGCGTGACGACCTGCGAAGCCAGGTAATCTCTCCCGTTGGAGGGGATTCGTCCGCTGGAGGAGATTCGTCCGCTGGAGGGGATTTGTCCGCTGGAGGGGATTTGCAATCCCCGACCTTCTGCTACCCCGAGGGTTTTCAGCCCCTTGGCAAGAGCTACTGGCGCACTAAAGGCATGGTGTCGCAGCTTGTCCGTGACGGGGTGCAGGTCTATCACGGCCTGTCTGGCGAACTGCCCATAGGCCTTCAGAAGACCGGCATACGCTCCGTAGTCACCATCCACGACCTTATTTTTATGCGCCATCCGGAGTGGTACAACCCCACAGACGTGAAGATATATACCCAGAAATTCCGTCACGCCATCGAGGAGGCCGACCGCATCGTGGCCATCAGCGAGTGTACACGCAGGGACATCTGTGAGCTGGGCGACATAGCCCCAGAGAAGGTAGAGCTCATCTACCAGAGCTGTGCCCCGCGCTTCTCTTCCATGACCGTGGGAACAGTTCCCGACGATATGGCAATGAAGCTGATATGGTATGTCCACGACTACTATGGTCTGCCTGACCGGTACATCCTCTCCGTGGGTACCATCGAGGAACGCAAGAACGCGCTGCTGGCGGTGAAGGCACTGCACAATCTGCCCGATGACCTGTCGCTGGTGCTTGTGGGACGCTCCACGGACTATGTCCAGCGTATTTGGGAATATGCTCAGGAGAACGGGCTGGGCGACCGCCTGGTGATGCTCCATGACGTGCCCGACGACCATCTGCCGCCCATTTACCGCCTGGCGGAGGCCTTTGTCTATCCCTCACGCTACGAGGGCTTCGGCATCCCCATCATTGAGGCCATCCGCATGGGACTGCCCGTGGTGGCCTGCACCGGATCTTGCCTTGAGGAGGCCGGCGGCCCGCACAACCTCTACGTCAGCCCCGACGACGAGTGCGCCATGGCAGCTGCCGTCGGTAAGGTGCTCTGCGGAGAAGAAGGCCGCGAACAGCGCATAGCCCAAAGCCAGAAGTACATAGAGCGATTTGAGAATACCGGCGCAGCACAACGCTTCGCAGAACTATATCGAGAATTGATAACTGAGTATTAAAATATGATTAGAGTAGGATTACTTGGTGCAGCAGGTTATACGGGAGGCGAGCTCATCCGTCTGCTGCTGAACCACCCCGAGGCGGAGATTGTCTTCGCCAACAGTGAGAGTAACGCTGGCAATCTGGTCAGCGACGTGCACGAGGGCCTTATAGGCGAAACAAACATGACCTTCACCTCGGAAATGCCCTTCGAGCAGGTCGACGTGGTGTTTTTCTGCTTCGGCCACGGCAAGAGCGAGGCTTTCCTTCAGGAGCACACCATCCCCGGCCATGTGAAGATTATCGACCTGGCGCAGGACTTCCGCATTGCCGGCGACCATGACTATGTCTACGGCCTCCCGGAGATTAATTGCGGACGTATTGCCAAGGCGCAGCATGTGGCCAATCCCGGATGCTTCGCCACTGCCATACAACTGGCCCTGCTGCCCGCAGCCTACCTGAACCTGCTGAAGGACGACGTGAGCGTGAATGCCATCACGGGCAGCACCGGCGCCGGGCAGAAGCCCTCGGCCACGACCCACTTCTCCTGGCGGGCCGACAATATGAGCATCTACAAGCCCTTCCAGCACCAGCATCTGGCCGAGATACGCCAGTCGCTGCGCCAGGTGCAGGGCTACCTCGATGCCTCCATCGACTTTATTCCCTACCGCGGCCCCTTTGCCCGCGGCATCTTCTGCACCGCCGTCGTAAAGCTTCCCAAGGGTAACGACGAAGAGACGGAACGACAGCTGCACACCGACATCCTCAATGCCTACCGCGACTTCTATCGTGATGCCGTCTTCACTCACTACAGCGATGCTCCCATTGACCTGAAGCAGGTGGTGAACACCAACAAGGCGCTTGTCCACTGCGACATCTTCGGCAACAAGCTCCTCGTCACCTCCGCCATCGACAACCTCCTCAAGGGTGCCGTAGGCCAGGCCGTGCAGAACATGAACATCATGTTCGGGCTCGACGAGACTGCCGGACTCCGGCTGAAAGCCTCCGCGTTCTGAGCAGAAGAAACATTAATATAGCCTTGGCAGCGGGGTTAATATAATGAAAAAGTGCCTATATTCTGTTTCAATGTTTGGGTGGCAGACGACAAAATGCTACCTTTGCATGGAGTAAAACGACAGAAGACTATGGTACAACTGTTATGGGTAGACGATGAGGTGGAACTGCTTAAGGCCCACATCATCTTTCTGGAGAAGAAGGGTTACGCAGTAACTACGGTGAGCAACGGCACGGATGCCATCGACCTGTGTCAGGATCGCAGCTTCGACCTGGTATTGCTCGACGAGCAGATGCCAGGACTAAGCGGCCTGGAGACGCTGCAGAGAATAAAACAGATTTCGCCCTCCACGCCTGTGGTCATGGTGACGAAGAGCGAGGAGGAAAATATCATGGAGCAGGCCATCGGGCAAAAGATTGCCGACTATCTCATCAAGCCCGTGAATCCCAACCAGATACTGCTGGTGCTGAAGAAGAATATCCACCGCCGCGAGATAGAGACGGAGGTGACGCAGACGCGCTACCAGCAGCAGTTCCAACAGATAGCCATGCAGATACAAGACTGCCGCACGTGGCAGGACTGGACGGCCGTCTACCGACAGCTGGTACACTGGGAGCTGCAGCTATCGAGCACCGACTCGCAGATGACCGAGATGCTCGCCATGCAGAAGGAGGAGGCCAATCTGGGATTTGCCAAGTTCGTGAAGAAGAACTATATCAACAGCCTCACGCCCAACCCATCTTCTAAGGAGAAGGGAGAGGCGCCGCTTTATTCGCACCAGCTTTTCAAGCAGAAGGTTTTCCCCCTTCTCGACCAAAAGGAAAAGGTGTTCCTCGTCGTCATGGATAACTTCCGCTACGACCAGTGGCGGCTGCTGTCGCAGGAGATAGGCAATATGTTCGACATTGACGAGGACCTCTACTTTTCAATTCTGCCTACGGCCACGCAGTATGCCCGCAACTCCATTTTCTCGGGTCTGATGCCCAACAAGATAGAGCAGATGTTCCCTGAGCTGTGGGTCGACGAGGATTCTGAGGAGGGCAAGAACCTCAACGAGGCGCCGCTCATACAGACGCAGCTGGGCCGTTTCCGCCGTCACGACACGTTCTCGTATCATAAAATTAATACCTCGGCCGAGGCCGACCGGCTATTGCAGCAGTTCCGCCAGCTGGACAAGTACGACCTCAACGTCGTGGTCTTCAACTTCATCGACATGCTCAGCCATGCCCGCACGGAGAGCCGCATGGTGCGCGAGTTAGCCAACAATGAGAGTGCCTACCGGAGCATCACCCTTTCGTGGTTCCGCCACTCGGTCATCGCCGACTTCTTCCGTCTGCTGGCCCAGACCGACTACACGGTCATCGTCACCACCGACCACGGAAGCATACGCTGCACGAAGCCCATTAAGATTGTGGGCGACCGCAACACGAATACAAATCTTCGTTATAAGTTGGGAAAGAACCTGGGCTACGACTCAAAGGACCTCTTTGTTATCAAGAACCCCGGCGAGGCACAGCTGCCCTCGCCGAACCTCTCCACGAGCTATGTCTTTGCCACTGGCGACGCCTTCTTCGCCTATCCCAACAACTATAATTATTATGTGTCCTACTACAAGGACACTTTCCAGCACGGCGGCATCTCGATGGAGGAGATGATTATCCCGCTCATCACGCTGAAAGGGAAAAGAAGGTAAGAGATTAACAAATCATGTCTAAGTAAATGTCTATGGCCTCTGCTATCTCGTCCAGGCCGATGTACTCATTGGCGGAATGTGAGCGGGCAGAATCGCCGGGGCCAATCTTCAGCGATGCCCAGGGCATGAGGGCCTGGTCTGAGAGGGTAGGGGAGCCGAAAGGCTTCAGCCCTTTTTGCAGGCAAGCCTGCACTAAGGGATGGTCAAGGGAGATACTCGAAGAGCGGAGACGGAAGGATCGGGCCTTCAGTTCACAATGCTTCATGTTTTTTTGCAGGAAATCGAGGATGTCCTCGTTGCGATACAACTCATTGGGGCGCACGTCGATGACGAAGTGCAGACGGTCGGGCACGACGTTGTGCTGCGTGCCGCTTTCTACTTGCGTGACGGTCATTTTCGTAGGGCCGAGCAGGGGACTGACGTTTTGGAAACGGTAGTCGCGCAGCCACACAAGGTCGTCAAGAGCCTCGTAGATGGCATTCACTCCCTCCTCGCGGGCTGCATGTCCGCTGATGCCGTGGCTGTAGCCGTCAATGACCATCAGGCCTTTCTCCGCCACGGCGGGCTGCATGCCCGTAGGCTCGCCCACGATAGCCACGTCAATCTTCGGCAGTAGGGGCAGCACGCTGGCGATGCCGTCCTTGCCAGAGACCTCCTCCTCGGCAGAAGCCAGGAATATGAGGTTGTATTTACAATTTTCTGTTTTACGATTTACGATTTGGCGGTAAACTTGCAAGAGCGAGACCAGTCCGCCGCCACAGTCGTTGCTGCCCAGTCCGTAGAGGCGCCCGTCCTCGATGTCGGGGCTGTAAGGGTCGCGTGTCCAGCTGCTCACGGGCTTCACCGTGTCGATGTGGGCGTTGAGCAGCAGCGTGGGCTTGTCAGTATTTATATCACTTGGCAGCGCAAACACATTGTTCTTTACCCTTTGGGGATTCATTCCCCACTCGGCCATTCTGTCATACAGGATGTCTGCCGCCCGATTCTCTTCACGGCTCACCCTTGGTGTCGCAATCAGCTCTCGCAGCAAGGCCACGGCATCGTCAAAAAGATCTTTTTTATCCATAACAGCCGCAAAATTACTACTTTTATGCTTTTTATCCAAATGTTTTTAGTACTTTTGCAGCGTCAATATTAAATTAAATCATGAAAAAGACTATCCTAACACTTTTCGCCCTCCTCTCGATGCTTCACGCTCGTGCCGACGAGGGCATGTGGACGCTCTATAACCTGCCGGGCGCAGTCTATGAGCAGATGAAGGGCTACGGCTATGCGCTGCCCTACGACAAGCTTTACGAGGCCGACGATGCCATCATGAAGGCCGTGGTGAACTTCTCGGGCTATTGCTCCGGCGTGGTCGTCAGTCCCGACGGCCTTGTGTTCACCAACCACCACTGCGGCTTTGAGTCCATACGCAGCCACTCCACCGTGGAGCACGACTATATGCTCAACGGCTTCTACGCCAAGACGCTGGAGGAGGAACTGCCCAACGAGAACATGTTCGTGTCGTTTATGGTGGAGCAGCGCGACATTACCGACGAACTGCTGGCCCAGGGTCTTGACAGCATGAGCCGCGAGCAGCGTTCCGCCTTCCTCGACTCCGTGGAGAACGCGATGCTTAAGGAGGTGAAAGCCAAAGACAATACCCTGCGCTTAGAGCTGAAACCCTTCTACGAGGGCAACCGCTACTATGCCACTACCTACCGTGACTTCCGCGACGTGCGCCTCGTCTTTGCCATCCCCAAGTCGATGGGTAAGTTCGGCGGCGAGACCGACAACTGGATGTGGCCGCGCCAGACGTGCGACTTCTCCGTGTTCCGCATCTATGCCGACCCCTATAATAACGAGCCGGCTGCCTATTCCATGCAGAACGTGCCCTATCATCCCGAGCACTGGGCACGCGTGTCAGATGAGGGCTATAAGGAGGGCGACTTTGCCATGACCATGGGCTATCCTGGAAGCACCTCGCGCTACCTGTCGAGCTACGGCATTGAGGAGCGCTATGTGCAGAACGACGTGCGACAGCAGGTGCGCGGCGTAAAGCAGCAGGTGATGAAGCGCCACATGGATGCCTCCGAGGCTGTGCGTATTAAGTATGACTCGAAGTACGCCCAGTCGTCGAACTACTGGAAGAACTCCATTGGCATGAACAAGTGTATTGACAGCATAGGTCTCGTACAGCAGAAACGCGACTTTGAGGCACAGTTACGCAAGTGGCAGCAGGAGACGGGCAACTACACTAAGGAACTGGACTTCCCGCTCTTAGAGCGACTCTACAAGGAGCGCATGGATGTGATGCGGGCGTGGATGTTATGGTCCGAGACCTTCCGCGGCACCGACAATTTCTCTAACCGTGCCATGTACGTACACAACGGTGCCAGGCCCGTGGGAAAAGGCAAGCGGCAGCACATCAACATCTCGAACAGCGGCGACAGGTGGGACTACGACACCGACCGTGAGATACTGGGCACGCTGCTGCGAAACTATCGCGAGCAGATGGCCAAGTATCCTGAACTGAAGAAATACATCCCGGAGTGCATCAGCCTTATTGACACCAAGTATGGAGGCGACTGTCAGGCTTACGCCGACGCCCTCTACAAGGAGTCGAAGCTGATGAAGGTGAAGAAGAGGGGCTTGGTGCGGGTCTATCCGAACAAGAAATCGTTCTACAAGGACCTGGGCGTGAAATACGGCCTGGACATCACCGATGCCATGCATCTCATACGCCAGGACATGAAGAAAATTACCGATTCCATCGATGTTCAGGAGCAGTGGCTCTGTGCCGCCAAGTTGTGTATGGAGGAACAGCAGCCACACTATAGCGATGCGAACTTCACCATGCGCCTGAGCTATGGACAGGTGAAGGAGTATAATCTGGGCGGTAAACCTTCGGGCTGGCAGACCAAGGCTCCGAGCATGGTGGCAAAGATGAAAAAGGGCGATTCCATCGAGGATTACAAGGTGGAGCCGGAGATGGTGACGCTGATGACTGAAGCCGGGCAGATGCCTCTCTGCTTCCTTACAACCAACGACATCACTGGAGGCAACAGCGGCTCGCCGATGTTCGACGGGCAGAACCGTCTCATCGGCCTGGCCTTCGACGGCAATTGGGACTCACTGTCCAGCGACATCTTTTTCGACTCGCAGCTGGCACGCTGCATCGGTGTGGACATCCGCTACGTGCTCTACATGATGGACCGCTGGGGGCACGCCGACCGGCTATTGGAAGAAATGAAAAAAGAAAAATGATTATGGAAATAACGATTCCGAGTCTGGAACATATCGCCGATGCTGCCCGTGAGTTTATCGACGCCATTGGCGACCGCCGTGTGTTCGCCTTCTATGGCTCAATGGGAGCAGGAAAGACTACCTTCATCAAGGCCGTCTGCGAGGCGTTGGGTGTCAAGGAGCAGGTCACGTCGCCCACCTTTGCCATCGTCAATGAGTACACAGCCGACGCTACGGCGGCAGCAAACTCTCAACTCTCACCTCTCACCTCTCACTCTTCACTCGCAATCTACCATTTCGACTTCTACCGCATCAAGCGGCTGGAGGAGGCCTACGACATGGGCTGCGAGGAGTATCTCTACAGCGGCAACCTCTGCTTCATCGAGTGGCCCGAACTGATTGAGGAACTTCTGCCCGAGGACACCGTCCGCGTCACCATCGCCCAGCAACCCGACGGTCAACGCCTCATAACCTTCATTTAACAAATCATTCACTCTTCACTTGAAACTTAATACTTATGAACCGACTGCTAACTATCCTTTCATTACTAATCCCTGCTGTCCTGCCTATCGTTGCTAATGGCGAAGTGACTGATGTGACGGCCCAGTACATCACCAACTCTTCTTTCGAGGCTGACGCCATTTCTTCGCTACCCCCCGTGAACAACTCTGCCGACGGTCTTCGCGGCTATACTGTAGCCGCTCCTCAGGGCTGGACAGTGAAGAACGGAGCCAATGCCGTGAGTCTCATTGTGACAAGAGACTGCTACACCGATAACAACTTCGGCCTTGTCACTACCCTCGCCGATGGCCAGCAGGCCTACTATCTGCGCATGGGCTGGAGCACTGGCACCACCACGCTGAGTCAGACGCTGAAAGACCTCCCCCAGGGCCGCTATCAACTTACTGCCGACATCCGCTCAGCCTACGCCAACCAGGCCACCTCGTCGCTGGAGATGAAGGCCGGTTCGGCCTCAGAGACTATCGCCTTCACTCAAGGCAGCACCGGATGCTTCACCACCATGGCCTGGCAGACACAAACGCTCATCTTCTTGCAGGCTGCCGACGGTGATGCTACTATTAGTTTTTCCGCTAACTGGCTCTCCGGCGGCTCCTGTGTGATGATAGACAACGTTCGCCTCCTGCGCCTCAGCGATGACTATGTTGCTCCCCAAGACCCTACTGAGGACGAGGAGAGCAGCCCCACAGAGGGTGCCCTATCCGCTGGTTTTGTCGATGAGCCTGCTATGCTGGCTGACCTCATGCAGATGCTTGCTAACTTCTCCAAATATATGAAGGACGATTTCCAGCTCTGCGTCGCCCCCAACAGCGTGGGAGAGGACTGCGGCTGCTTCCGTGGCGAGAACACAATGGGTAACGACGAGCGTGGTGTGCGTCCCAATGCCGACCTATCCATGATTTGCGCCTTCCTCGTGAAATATGGAAAGGGTAAGGTCACCCTCCCGACAGATGTCACCTGGGACGACCTGGAGACTATGGCCCGCAAGAGCCTTATTTTCGCCTACAGCACCCATAAGGCCAATAAGCTAAAGGTCACTGCCGGAAATAAATACTGGGGCAGTGTCTCCACGAGCGACTATGTATGGGAAAGCTCCCTCTGGGCTATGTCAGTGGCCTACTCCGCCTTCTTCCAGTGGGAGAAGCTCTCGGAGCAGCAGCGAGGCTACATCTACAACCTGCTGAAGGCCGAGTGTAACTACGAGCTTTACCGCTCCATCCCCACAGGTTATGCCGGCGACACCAAGGCCGAGGAAAATGGCTGGGAGGCTGACGTGCTGGCCGCCACCCTGGGGCTCTTTCCCGACGACGACCTGGCACCGCAGTGGTTCCAGCGGCTCCGTGAGTTTGCCATCAACAGCTACTCCCACAAGGACGATGCCACGGACAACACCGTCATAGACCCTGCCAACGACCAGAAGACCGTTAAAGACCTCTATCGTGGTAAGAACCTCTACGATGACTACACGTTGCAGAACCACGACTATTTCCACACCTCCTACCAGAACGTCGTCATTCAGGAACTTGGCGAGGCCGCTTTGGCCCTGAAGCTCTTCCAGACAGTTCTCCACGGCAAGGAGCGCTGGCAGACGAACGCGCTGATGCACAACTGCCAGGAAGTGATGGACAACGTGCTCTACGACCTGGCGCTGGCTGACGGCGAACTGGCCATGCCCAACGGCAACGACTGGAGCCTGTTCCTCTACGACCAGATTACCTCTTACTCCACCAATGCCTGCTTCCTGCGCGACCCGCACGCCTTGCTCTTAGAGAACCTGGCTTATAAGCAGATAAAAGCCCGTCAGACTACCACCGGCGACGGCTCGTGGCTGCTACGACCCGACGTGGGTGCCCGTCGCATGGGCGTGGAGGCCCACCGTGTGATGATGACCTGGCTCATGCATAACATCCTTTCCACCGCCGAAATGACTGCCACCACCTGGGACGACTTCCTCGGCCAGTATAGTGATGCAAAGGTATTTGCATCGCAGAACATCGTCCGCGCCGCTAATGACCAACGTTTCACCTGCTTCTCCTGGAGTCAGGGCTTGAAGAGCTATACCGGCTACATCGCTGCCAACTCTGTGGACAAAAACAACATCATAGTGCCCTATCGCGCCAATAACACCGGCAATTTCCTCGGCTGGTATGACGTGCAGGGCAAGAGCACCAATGCCACCCCCGTCTTGAGTGGCAAGTATCAGCTCGACGGTAACGCCTGGGTGATGAACGGAGAACTGCAGACCAACGATGCCACGCTGAACAACCGCTTCGCCATCTACTCCACCCCCGGCAACCCCGTCATATATATAGATTATGTACGCGCAAACAATGCCTGTACCATTACTGCCGAGAAGGGCGGACTGATGGCTGTCAGCGTCGACGAGCTGACCAAGACCAAGCGCACGCTTTACTATCCCGACTATTCTTCCGGCAACGACAGCTACACTCACAGACAGCTCGACGGCACTACCTTCTCCACCCTGCCCGGCCCGTGGATAAACGTAGACAATGCCGTAAGCATCATCAACACCAGCGACAAGGGCTTCGCCTTCGGTGAGAAGTCCAACAACAACTCCATCATGACTGCCCGCCTCTACGGCTCCTACAACGGTAAGGGCCGCACCGTGGCCAAGGGCGACGTGGTGGACCGTCGCGCTCTGGCCTACTACAGTAACATGACTGCCGAGCAGACGAACCGTTTCTTCAATGACCTGACGCAGCTCACCAGCACCCTGCCGGAGGGATGGAATGGCGTCATAGTGCCCGAGGGTAATGGTCAGTCTGGCAGCCACTGCACTTACTACATGCTGCTGAGTAACTTTGTAGGAAAAGACACCTCGTGTACCCTCGAGAACTATCGTACACGTAGCGGCAGAAAGCCAGTCTTTACGGAAACAACAGCCATCAGCGAGCAAGGAGCCACAGCCACCTTCACCGCCGGCGTGAACAGCTCTGTCGTAAACACCTTGCGGTTCTTCATCGAGGGCAGCGGCTTGGAGGCCGTTCAGGCAGAGGGCAATCCCAATGTCATCTATCTGCTGAACCAGGTGAAAGGCAACAATCCTTTGACTGTCAATGCTTTCACTGACGAAGACACCGCCCTGATGAAGAAGATAACCCTGAGCACAAAAGTTCTTAAAGTAACGATCGATGGAGGCGAGCTTCTGGTCGAGGAAGCCGACACGTTTCCCGGTCACGACACCACAGCCATAGGCGTTGCCCCGGATGTTACGACTCCGTCAAAAGAAAAGGCAGTCTACGATCTCTTAGGTCGTAGGCTGCCCAAAGGTATAGATTCGTTGAAAAAGTCGGTAAATAGTCGGATATACATTCAGAACGGTCGGAAAGTATATCCGCAGGTCAGGGGACAGGAACGCTGACCCAGTACTGGGTCAGGTGTCTTTCCCCTGACCCTTGTTCCAGTTCAGAAACCGCTCGACTGGTGCAGGCGGTCGAGATTACCGTCCCATAGGTCGTGCAGGTCGTCCAGGTCCTCGGCTACGGCGTAGTCCACCACACAGAGACACATTTCCTCCGTGAGCTCACTCTGCCATAGGCGCATCTCCCAGTAGGCTTCGGGCTCCTCCTCGTCAACCCATTGAAAACGTATGTGGCTGTTCTTGCGCCGCTCCACGATGCGCGCCTTCAACGTGTGGTGTTCACCCCAAGGGCTTCCCCACGTAAGGCTCATGATGCCGTTCTCCTCAGTCACACGGTCGGCGAGCCAGCGCTCCAGGCCGTGGTCCGTGCTCAACAGCTGCCACAACAGGTCGGGCTTACGAGCTGTCAGCGGATATTCCAGTTCAAGTTTCCTCTTTCGCATCAATTCATCGGTTTTAGGTTCTTAAGGCATTGTGGAACTCACTTCCACGGGGCAAAATTACACTTTTTTCTTGAAATAGCAAAAAAATATGCGAAAAATTTTTGCCGTCTTGAAAAAACTTTGTACCTTTGCACCCGCTTTTAAGGAGACAGGGGGGACGTAAGCCCTTTGCTTAAAAGACATTTTGGCGGGATAGCTCAGCTGGTTAGAGCGCATGATTCATAATCATGAGGTCGCCGGTTCAATCCCGGCTCCCGCTACAGAAACAGACAACGAGTTACAGAGATGTAGCTCGTTTTTATTTTGTATTTGCCGGAGAAAGCCGTTCTTTCTGTGAGAATAAGCCGTTCTTTCTGGTAGAAAAAGCCGTTCTTTCTGTGAGAATAAGCCGTTCTTTCTACAAGAGAAAGCCGTTTAAACTCTGAGATTACTCTAATGACCGGTCTTGGACAAAAAGAAAAATGTAAAAAAAAGTGGGCATTTCCGTAAACAAATGGTGGGTCTGAAGTGTCTTAAATATAGATGCGCCTCATAAGCGGGGTGCAAATATGCAGCGACCGATATGCTTGACAACAGAATACTGGAGAGGCTTTTCCGCCAGAACTACAGCGAGATGATTCATCTGGCCAGTGTCTTGCTGGGCGATGTCGAGGAGGCCGAGGACGTGGTGCAGGACGTTTTCCTGCGCTTGGCCTCCGGTGACCGTTGGAGGGGATTTGAAATCCCCGACTCAGTAGATGCGGATTTCAAATCCGCATCAGCGTTGGGGTCTGTATCAGCGCGAGGGTCCGCATCAGTGTGGGAATCCGCATCAGCGCGGGGCTATCTGCTGACTGCTGTGCGCAATGCCAGCCTGAACAGAATCCGGCATCTGCGCGTGCGCGACAGGGTGAAGGGCTTGTTGCCCGTTGACGACGAGGCCGACCTTCAACCCGTTGACAAGCGGCTGGAGCGGCTCGAGGCCATTACCGCTTACGTGGACGGGCAGCTTGAGGAGCCGCACCGCAGCATCTTCCACCTTCGCTTCGACGATGACCTGACCGTGGGGGAGACCGCCCGCAGGCTGGGCCTGAACCCGAACACCGCCTACAAGTACCTCATGCAGAGCATCGAGCAAATCAGACAACACTTCAAGACTTACTAAAACATCAACGACAATGAAAGCTACAGAAGAAAACATCCGCCAGCTACTGGAGATGCTCGACAACCCCGACGCATACTCCGAGCAGGAAATCCGTGACATCATCGACCGTGATGAAGAGACGCATGAGGCTTACCGCCTGATGGTTGAAGCCAAACAGGGCGTCCGCCATCGTCAGCACCAAAAGCCTGTCGATGTAGATGCCGCATGGCAGCGCCTTAACCAAAAGCTCCAGCCGGCTCCGGGAGAGGGACTGCCGGGGGGCTGGATGAAGATGGCTGCCTCGTTTATCGGCGTGCTGCTCGTTTCGGGCATCGCCCTTGCCGCCATCCACTTCGTGCGACAGTACCAGAAGCAGGATACCATGCAGACTACAGACACTACGGCGGTAGCAAACTCATCACTTATCACTTCTCACTCGTCACTTCCAGAAGACACCGTCGCCGTGCAGCCCGTCGTCTACGACAACATCCCGTTAGATAAGATGCTGTCAGAGATAGTGGCCCACTACGACGCCAAGGTCGTTTTCATCAACGATGAAGCCCGACAACTCCGGTTCCGTTTTGTATGGAATCCGCAGAAGGGCATTGACCAAGTAGTCAGCGACCTCAACCAGTTTGAACGTCTGACCGTCACGTTGCAGGATAATAAAATAACCGTAGAATAGTCAGCCGCCATGAACAGACCTATCACACTTGTCATTCTTGCCCTGCTGGCCATCAGCACACAGGCGCAGCAAATTGTAAATCGTAAATTAGTAAATTGTAAATACGATGATGTGTCGCTCTCCGATGCCCTCATCCAACTCGCTGAGCAGCAGACCGACTATTCCATTATGTTTCTCTACAACGAGTTAGAGGACTTCCGTATTACCACCACCGTCAAGAACAAGCACTTGCCCGAAGCCATCCAGCAGATGGTGGGTTTCTATCCCATCCGCGTCACTACAAGCACAGACGATGATGGACACAAGATATTCGTGGAGTGCATTCAGAAGTCCGATACTCGCTACAAGGGAACCATCACCGATGAGCAGGGACTGCCCGTGGCCTACGTGAACATCGCCTTGCTCTCACCTCAGGACTCCACGCTCATTACTGGTGGCGTGTCGAACGAGAGCGGTCTCTTTGTCATTCCCTGTGAGCAGAAGCCAGTCCTCCTCCGCATCTCCTACGTCGGCTACAAAACCATGTACAAGCCATGCAATCAGCCCGAAGTGGGGACGATTTGCTTACAGCCCGACAACTATACGCTGAACGGTGTAGTAGTGCAAGGCGAGCGTCCCAAAGTGGTGTTGCAAGGAAACTCTTTGATGATGAATGTGGAGGGCACGGTGATGGAGCGATTAGGCACGGCAGAGGATGTCCTCACACGTGTTCCGATGATTGCCAAACGTGGCGAAGGCTTTGAAATCTTAGGTAAAGGGACACCACTTATCTATCTGAACAATCGCAAACTGACAGACCTGAACGAACTGAAAAACGTCCAATCGGACAACATCAAGAGCGTCGAGGTGATTCAGAATCCCGGTGCCCGATACGATGCTACGGTCAATGCCGTCATCATTATCCACACCAAGCGGGCGGCAGGCGAAGGTCTGGGTGTGGAACTGACATCATGGAGCCGAAAGGGGCACGGCTACGCCAATAATGAGCGCATCAACCTGACTTACCGCACGGGAGGTTTGGAACTCTTCGCCAATCTTTTCGGAGCATACAACAAGAATTGGAGCCGTGGCGAGTTTGAACAAACCGTCTTTGCCGACACACTGTGGGTGATTAACAATAAACAGCGAAATAATGTTCGAAATCCCTTCTTAGAAGGACGATTAGGCTTCAACTACCAAATCAATGATAACCACTCTTTCGGCGGGTTCTATCAGAATACATACGACTACGTGAAGACTCGCAGTGAATATGATGATGATTTGCTGGCTGACAGAAATCCATACGACCACCTGCAAAACAGCAGTGTCCGGCGTGACAAGAATACTCCCAGCCATCAGGTCAATCTTTACTACACAGGCAAAGTGGGTCAACTTAGCATCGACTTTAACGCCGACTATACTTCTCGCAAACAGCAGAGTATCAATCAACAACAGGAACTTAGTACTGAGTACGAAGACCGAGATGTAAACACTGATAACCTGACGCGCAGTAAACTGTTTGCAGAAAAGCTCTTCGTCACTCATCCACTGTGGAAGGGTCAGATAGAGATTGGCGAAGAATATACCAGTACACGCTGGAAAAGCAAATTTGACAATCATGAGGGATACATCGGCAATAGCAACAATGAGCAACATGAAAACAATATTGCACCATTCATTGAACTACGCCAGCGTTTGGGTTGTTTCCAGTTGTCCGCAGGCCTACGCTATGAACATGTTGAATCGGAGTACTTTGTTAGTGACCAGCGGCGCAGTGACCAGTGTCGCACTTATGATGGACTGTTCCCTTCGGTGTCTGTATCTATACAACTCCCCTCCTCACGGGAGGGGCAGGGGGTTGGTCTCTCTTTCGGTTACACTAAGCGCACGACCCGCCCGTCGTATTGGCAGTTAAGCAGTGATGTTATTTACGAGAACCGACTGAACCGTCAGACGGGAAATCCGTATTTGAAGCCTGTCAAATACCACAACATGAACACGACGGTGATGTGGAAGTGGCTCTACCTGTTGGTCAACTACTCCCATTGCGTAGATCCCATACTATATACAACCGGCAGTCTTGAAAAAGACTCAAAGGTCAACTTTGTTACTTATAAGAATTATGATCATGCAGATTGGCTTACTGTTACTCTTGGAACACAGAAGAATGTCAAGCTGGGGCAGACCACATGGACACCACAATATAACGTCATGCTGATGAAGCCGTGGTTCAAATCGGAGTTCCTTGGTAAGGAAAAAAGTTTTAACCATCCCATGTTTGCACTACAGTTGGGTAATATCATCACGCTGCCACATGACTGGTTGATACAAGCCGACTTCAATATGCATACGCACGGTTACCAGCAAAATGCCTGGTTCGATTGCACCAATGCCATACTCTCGCTTAGCATCAGCAAGGACTTTTTCAAGCGCCGTCTCAATGTCAAACTGACAGGCAACGACCTCCTTAACAGTGGCATCAATCGCTTCACACTCTACAGCAACCGTTTAATGATTAGCAAAATGGAGGATAACGACTCCCGTTGCGTCCAGCTCTCCCTGCGTTACCGCTTCAACGTCACCCCGTCGAAGTACAAAGGCACAGGTGCCGGTAATGCCGAGAAGAACCGACTGTAAGAACAAATGGCGATTCCATGGCTACACCTCTTTACCTGCTTCATCATTATAAACGCAAAGGAAAGAAAAAGGGCCATGGAACGCCTTTCTCTCAGCTCGCTGTTCCATCTCTTTTCGTGCGGAGCTTATACGCCGTGTCCCCCAAAGAGTATATTTTTCGCATTAATTATAATAATTTTCATTAACGTGCGTTGTATATATACATATATACAATGCGACGGTATGACGAAGCTTGAAAATGGATATGTCCTCGATGGGATGAACGAGATAGAACGCAACACGAAGCGCATCTTCGATTTCTTTGTTGCATCTGTCTGCCTGATTATCTTTTCACCACTTTTCCTTATTTGCTATTTGGCAGTTAAGCGTGAAGATGGTGGCCCGGCCATATTCAAGCAAGAGCGCATAGGACGCTTCGGCCGACCCTTTAATATCTACAAATTCCGTTCTATGCGCGTAGACGCCGAGAAGGACGGGCCAGCGCTGTATCAGCAGGACAAGGATGATCACCGGATGACGAGGGTGGGGAAGTTCCTGCGCGACCATCACTTGGACGAGCTGCCCCAGCTGTGGAACGTCTTTAAGGGCGACATGGCGTTCATCGGCCCGAGGCCGGAGCGGAAGTTCTTCATCGACCAGATTATGGAGCGCGACTCTCGCTACGTCTATCTCTACCAGATCAGGCCGGGCGTCACGAGCTATGCCACGCTCTATAACGGATATACCGACACGATTGAGAAGATGCTGAGGAGGCTGGAGCTTGACCTCTACTACTTGGAGCACCGGTCGTGGTGGCTTGACATCAGGATCCTGTTCAACACCTTTGTCAACATCATATTCGGTAAGAAATTCTGACACACACATGACATGAGTGAGCTTTTTACACATCAAAACATATTGATATTAATGGCCTTCGGGCTGAGCGCTCTTTTCGAACTCCTGATTATCCCTCTGATTCTGAGTTTTTCAAGACGTAAGGGGCTCTACGACCATCCCGACGGGCGCAAGATACACAAGTCAAACATTCCCCGGCTGGGCGGCATCAGCTTCTTCCCGACGATGACGCTGGCGGCCTTCGTGGTCATTATGACCCACAACCAGGAATTCGGAGAAGGCGACAAGATTTCCATGAGCACGTGGTCGCTGACGTTCCTGCTGAGTGTCATCATCGTTTACAGCGTGGGAATCGTCGACGACATTGCCGGCCTCGGAGCGAAGTCGAAGTTCACGGGTCAGGCTATTGCGGCGCTTCTGATGCCGCTGTCGGGACTCTACATCAACAACCTGTATGGTTTCATGGGCATTGGCGACATTCCGTTTCTCGTGGGTATGCCGCTGACGGTGCTCGTCATCGTGTTTGCCTGCAACGCCATCAACCTCATCGACGGCATCGACGGCCTGTCGGGAGGCCTGTCGTTTATTGCGCTGGCGGGCTTTCTGGTGTGCTTCATGAACGACGGACTGAGCTCCTACTGCATGCTCATCGCCGGACTGATGGGTGTGCTGGTGGCTTTCCTCTATTTCAATATCTGGGGAAGGCCTGAGAAGCATACGAAGATTTTCATGGGCGACTCGGGATCGCTTACGCTGGGCTTCATCTTGGGCTTCCTGTTCGTGAAGTATGTCATGGTGACAGACGACGTCAGCTACTACCATCCCAATGCGATGATCACGGCCTTTACGCTTGTCATAGTGCCGATGTTCGACCTTGTGCGCGTGGCACTGGCCCGTCTGCGACACCACACACACCTTTTCCGGGCCGACAAGAACCACATCCACCACAAGCTGATGCGGGCCGGACTGACGCAACATCAGGCACTATGCACCATTCTGGCGTTCGCTGTTTTGTTCATCGTCCTCAATACCGTGCTCTTCCGCCATTTAGGCGTGACGTGGATTGTGGTTATCGATGTCGTGCTGTGGACAGCGCTCAACTTCCTGCTCAACAAAAGCCTGCAACAGAAAGGCCAGCCTGCGTTTCAGGTGATTTAGTCGTTTGGTCGTTTGGTGATTTAGTCGTTTGGTCGTTTAGGGAGTTGGGAGGAATCAGTATTTCCTGAAATACATTCGGAAGACCTCAGACTGTAGGGTCATGTGGTCGTCGTCGAGACGAAGGACAATAAACTTCTCGTCGAAGCGGCTGAATCCGTAGGCCTGCACCTGGCGCAGCTCTGCGTAGGGGTCGTTGGGGCGAAGGTCGAGCACGGGGTACGGGTCGGCCAGGAATTGCAAGGTGTCGCCGCTGCGTTCGAAGTGATAGTACACCGACAGGCGGACAAGCGAACTGCCGTCAGCGGTCAGCTTTTTGCAGCGCAGTTCTATGACGCGGTGCTGCACGGCCCAGAAAATCAGTTCGTCGTGCATGTCGGTGATGCCGCCGGTTGCCAGTGTGTCAACCTGTTCCAACTGCCAGAAACCGTCGAAGGCTCCGTTGCCCGAAGTCTCGAAGTTATCGCCGCAAGCCCAGAAAGCGGTTCCTGCTAGTGCCATCAAAATATATGTTGTAATTCGCCCCATTCTTGTAATTCGTGTAATAAAAAAGAATTTGTGCAATTTGTGTAATTTGTCAAATTCGTGGTTAAAACGACAATCAGAGGTCCAGTGTCTTTGCGACGGTCAGCTGGAATCCGGTATTGTTGCCCAGCAGTGGTCCTCGGTCGAAGCCTAAGGCTCCCTTCACGGTCACGCCCTTTAGCAGTTCCGACTCCTGTGTAAAGGAGTAAGCCGCCTCGGCCAGGATGCTCACGTTGTTGCGGGGGTTGGTGAAAGGATTATTGTAGGTGCCCAGCCCGCGCTGGAAGGTACACATCAGACGGTAGCGCAGACCCTTCAGGGGCGTGCCAGCCGCTGCTAAGTGCCACGCTGTGAAACGGTTGTCAAGCACGGCAATGTTGCCCGTTTCGTTATAAAGTGGCGAGCAGTAGAGAGGATTGCCCATCACCTGTCCCCAGTGCTGCCAGGCGTTGAAGGCGGAGTGGTTGTAATAGTCGTCGAGACCGCTAATGTGGTCGAGCAGGCGCTCAGAATGATCGTGGTAAATGGGGCCGCTCTGGTATTTCGTGTAGAGATATTCGGCCACGAATTTCTCTAACCACGGCCAGTCCTTCACCCTCACCTCGAGGCCGAGCATTATGTCCTTGAGGTCGAATACCAGGTATTTGTCGCCCTTCTCAGTCCAGCTCTTGCCATTTTGTCCGTAACTGTTGTTGCTGTAGAAGAACATCTGAGACTGGTCATCGAAGAAATGGTCGGCGTAGACAGAGACGCCCCATGATGGCTGGTCGTAGTTTACTCGCATCAGGTAGCTGCCCACGTGGTTTCCCGATGTGTTCTTGTAGACGATGTCACGCTCCAAAACTTCTTCGCCGCCGGGTACCAGGGCATGCCAGGCACCTTTCAGCCCGCCTTCGTTTTCCATCACCTTCTCTTCTCCATGGTCGAAAAGATGTGACGTACCGCCATACTGACAGCCCATCTCTACTCCCAGCTCCACGTTTAGCGGACGTTGTGGCTGTCCAATGCGCAGGTAGCCGGCCTTGGTGTGGAGGCGTACGTTCTCCGTGTAGTTCGAACGTTGTGCAGTGAAGTCCTTCTGCCACTGTGTGTCGGTTGTCATGCCGTAGGCGATGTGACCCTTCAGTCCTAACCAGTGGTTCAGTCCCGGTATGTTCCAGTATTCAGGCAGTTCCAGTCGTACTGAAGGCACAGGTCTGGCATTGATGCCCAGTGACTGTGAGCCGCTGCTTAGCTGCTGGTCTTTGAGCACCAAGGGTTGCTCCTTGCTGCCCACGGTGAGCAGTCCCTTTAGCCAGCGCAGCTCAGCGTAAGCCTGGTGAACGATGACTGTGCTGGTGTAGCCGCCTGCCACTGCCAAATCGGCTCCTGCCGACCAGTCCCAGCAGCGTGCAGAATCCGTCTCCATTGGGCGGAAGGCTCCGATACGGGCGTAGCCGTTCGTCTTGTCGAGCGAGCTGAGTCCGTATTTGTTGGCATTGAGCCATAGCGGCGTCGTCCTGTCGGAGACCGACAGCTGCGCCTCCGTTCGCAACTCTATCTGAGCTGTCGATATCAATGCAAAGAAGCACATCAGGCATGTATAGAGCGTCCTTCTCATTGACTTTTTCAGTATTATGCGTGCAAAGGTACATATAATAATCGAAATGACAAAACAATTCCACAAAAAAAGCCAGACGACCGTTCGGCCATCTGGCTATTATGAAAAGTTTGCTTTGTCTTACTCGGCAACGAGGGTGAAGCGGCGGAAAGCCACAATATTCAGCTCCTTGTCCTGCTGCTTCAGCCAAGCGCTGACGGTCATCTTGTCGCCATCGCCGAACTGGAACTCCTGGTCTACGAGGCAGCTCTCCTTCTTGAACTTCTCCACGCGGCCACGTGCGATACCCTCAATCATGGGCATTTTCAGCTGGGCCTCGCCCTCAGCCTTAGCCTCGGCGATAATCTTGCGAGCCTCATCGGCCTGCTCCTTGGTGATCCAGCCCTTGGCGGTGTTGCTCTCGATGTGGTCCTCGCTGTCAACGTGTGCGGGATTGATGCCGGCCTTCTTCAGCTTCATGTCGACGAACTTCTGCACCTGCTCGAGCTTTGACTTCTCCACGGCGGTCTTGTACTCCTCGTCGAGAATCTTCGGATCGATGCTGGCGGCATCGAGTGCGACGGGCTTCATGGCTGCCACCTGCATGGCGAGCTTGTGGCCAATCTCCTTCTCGTCCTTGTTCAGCTGAACCATGGTGCAGAGCATGTGCTTGCCCATGTGGTCGTAGATCTCGATGTTCTCGCCCTCGAGGAAGAGGTAACCGTCGAGTTCCATCTTCTCGCCGGTGATGCCCGAGCGCTGTGTCACAGCCTCCTGAGCGGTCTGTCCAGCGATGGTCAGCTCCTTCACCTCGTCGAGAGTCTTGCACTTAGCGGCGACGGCAGCGTCGAGGATGCTCTTGGTCAGAGCGATGAAGTCAGCACCATTGGCCACGAAGTCGGTCTCGCACTTCAGGGCAATCATGGCGGCAAAGCCACCCTCGTTCTTCACGAGCACGCAACCGTTCGAGGTCTCGCGGTCGCTACGCTTGGCGGCGATGGCCAGGCCACGCTCGCGGAGCAGCTCCTTAGCGCGGTCGTTGTCACCCTCGGCCTCGGTCAGTGCTTTCTTCACTTCGGCCAGACCAGCAACGGTCATGGCACGCAGTTTCTTTATATCATCAATTGAAATTGCCATTGTTATAGCCCCC
>JAGCNO010000097.1 GCA_017645905.1 Prevotella sp.
ACCGAGTGTGTACGCGACTTTAAGGAAGGTCGCAAGAGCGAGAACAACCTGCTCGATCTGGCTGTAAAGGCTGCACAGCTGCGTTGTACACTGGATGAGATTTCAGATGCCTGCGAAGAGATCGTGGGCCGTTACAAAGCAGTAATCAGAACCATTTCAGGTGTGTACAGTTCAGAAAGCAAAAACGACAAGGACTTCGAAGAGGCCAAGCGCCTTACCGACGAGTTCGCCAAGCGTGAGGGTCGCCGTCCCCGCATCTTCGTTGCCAAGATGGGTCAGGATGGTCACGACCGTGGAGCAAAGGTAGTGGCAACAGGTTATGCCGACTGTGGCTTCGACGTGGATATGGGCCCGCTGTTCCAGACTCCTGCCGAGGCTGCCCGTGAGGCTGTGGAGAACGACGTCCACATTGTCGGTGCCAGCTCGCTGGCCGCCGGTCACAAGACGCTCATCCCGCAGCTCATCGAGGAACTGAAGAAGCTGGGTCGCGAGGACATCATGGTCACCGCCGGTGGCGTTATTCCCGCCCAGGACTACGACTTCCTCTACAAGGCTGGCGTGGCCTGCATCTTTGGCCCCGGAACCCCGATTCCCTACTCCGCCATACAGATGATGAAGATTCTGCTTGACGAGGAGTAAGAAAGGCTGAGCTATGAGCACCCAGAGTATTGACCTGAAAGTCAAGGAGATAAAGCAGACCTTCCGCCAGATGATGGACGGTGCCACAGCACGTTCCATGCGAGAGAAAGGTCTTGACTACCGCCTTAACTGGGGTGCCACCATCCCTCGGCTTCGACAGATGGCCGACGAGATTATTTCTGAGGTGAGAGGTGAGGACAAAGAGGTTCCCACTTCTCACCTCTCATTTCTCACTTCCCTCTCCATCGCTCTCTGGAAGGAGAACATCCGCGAGTGCAAGATTCTCGCCACGATGCTCATGCCCGCCGACGAGGTGCTGCCCGAGGTCATTGATATTTGGATGGAGCAGACGCCCACGTTGGAGATTGCCGAGCAGGCCGCCTTCAACCTCTACCAGCACCTGCCCTACGCTGCCGACAAGGCCTTCGAGTGGTTAGCCTCGGCTGACGACCTGCCCCAGATTTGCGGCTACCACGTATTCAGCCGTCTTTTCATGCGCGGCCAGGAGCCCAACGAGCGGGGCATCAACGAGTTTCTCGACCAGGCCATTGCTGCCGTGCAGAGTCCAAATGCTGCCGTCAGGAAAGCCGCTATGCAGAGCGTCATACGATTCTCGCAGCTGGGCCTTGTCTACGAGCGCCTGGCAAAGTCTGCCATCAGGCGGACAGGTCTTGACTTCCTTTGAGCAAAAAAGAAATTTCCCGTAACCATCGGAGTGATGATTACGGGAATTATTATGCTGTGTCTCTAAATGATTACAGGCTGTTGATGTGCTTGTTGAGGCTTGACTTCAGGTTTGCGGCCTTGTTCTTGTGGATGATGTTGGTCTTAGCGAGCTTGTCGAGCATCTTCTGCACCTTGGGGTAGAGGGCTGTAGCCTCGTCCTTGTTGGTCATGGCACGCAGCTTGCGAACGGCGTTGCGCATGGTCTTAGCATAGTAACGGTTGTGAAGTGTCTTTTTCTTGTCCTGACGGATTCTCTTTTCCGATGATTTGTGGTTTGCCATTTTTGTTAATTGTTTAATTTTTAAATTTTTAAATTTTTGATTAAAGCCTGTGGGTCTTGCGTTTTTGGCTGCCCGGGCTGGACTCCTCCGTTTGTTGGAATCCCTCTGTCACCGTTTCCCACCTTGTTGGCTCTTGGTGGTAGCGCATCGCTGCGCAGATGGCAGATTTAATCTTTGTAGTCCCTAGGAGAGTCGAACTCCTCTTTAGAGAATGAAAATCTCTCGTCCTAACCGATAGACGAAGGGACCGGGGTAATTTACGATTTTCGATTTACCGATTTTCGATTTTCTATTGACGATTTGTCAAAAGCGGGTGCAAAATTACTGCTTTTTCTTCAAACGGCCAAATTTTCTTTAATAAAAATGCGTTTTGTCCCTCATTTTTTGTAATTTTGCACACAAATAGCCCCATAACGATGAACTATGAACTACAAGACTGAGGCTTTGGTGCTACACACGGTACGTTACGGCGACTCGCGCTTAATAATAGATATGTTCACGCGTGAGCAGGGCCGGCAGTCGTATATTGTCAGTCTCAGCAAGACGGGCCGCTCAGCCATAAAGAAGCAATATTTCCAGCCTTTGACGCTGCTCATCATTGAGACCGACAGCCGACCGCTTCAACAGCTGCAACGTCTGCGCAGTGCCGAACTGCTGTCGCCTTGGCAGTCGCTGCTCACAGAGCCTGGCAAGCTGGCCATCGCCCTTTTCGTGGCCGAGTTCCTCAACTATGCCCTCCGAGGGGAGCAGAAAGACGCGCAGCTCTTCGACTACGTGAAGGCCAGCTTAGAGTGGCTCGACGGCCGTTCAGACCGCTACGCCAACTTCCATCTGGTGTTTCTCATGCGCCTCTCACGCTTTCTGGGGTTCTTCCCGAACCTTTCATCCCAGGAATCCTACTTCGACCTCCGGACGGCCACGTTCTGCGCCGCTCCCCCACTCCACCACGACTATCTGATGCCCGAGGAAGCCGGCCGCATACGCCCGCTGATGCGCATGGACTTCGCCACGATGCACCTCTTCCGCCTTAACCGCACCGAGCGTGCCCGCATGCTCGAAATCATCGAGCGCTACTACCGCCTCCATCTGCCTGCTTTCCCCGAACTGCGCTCCCTGCCGGTGCTCCATGAGCTCTTCGACTGACCGTCCTATCATCTAAAAACGGTTAATATTTCAACGTTTTTCACAAAAAATATACGACACTCAACAGAATTGTGTATCTTTGTAGCCATAAAAGTCAGAAAGGACAGAAACTATGGAAGACAATGTGCTGAACAAATACTTAGACGAGATAAACCGTGAGAGTCTTCTCAGCGAGGACGAAGAGCGCGAGCTCTCTGCCCGTGTGCTGCGTGGCGACAGCCGTGCGCTGAACCGCTTAGTGGAGGCCAACCTGCGCTTCGTCGTCGCCATCGCCCGCCAGTATCAGGGCAAGGGCCTGTCGATGGAAGACCTGGTGAGCGAGGGCAACATCGGGCTGATGAAAGCCGCCTCGCGCTTTGACGCCACACGCGGCCTGCGCTTCGTGAACTACGCCGTGGTGCACATCCGTAGGCAGATAGAGAAGGCCCTGAAAGCTGAGAGTTCAGAGTTGAGAGTTGAGAGCCGGGCCAACGGAGAGACACGCTCGGTAGACGCACCGCTCGGGGCAAAGAGCAACATGAGCCTCCTCTCGGTATTGGCCGACAGCAACGCTCCGATGGCCGACGCCCGAGTGTACAGCTCGGCAGTAGAGCGGGCCGTGGAGCGGGCCCTCACCTCGCTCGACGACCGTGAGAGCCGTGTGGTGAACGCCTACTACGGTATTGGCCAGGACAACCTCACCCTGGCCGAGATAGCCGACGACATGGGGCTTCGACGTGAGCGTGTGCGCCAGATACGCGACCGTGCCCTGCGACGGATGAAAAAGACGTACCGCCATACGCTGGCCGAGCTGCATGGATAAAAGGAACTCTTTTTCTCAAACTCCCATGCTCCCTGAAGCACTATTCCTGAAACTACTAATTTTTCTCCCGACTTTCTTTGCCGTTTCACAAATAATTCGTATTTTTGCAACCGCACTGAAATGAATAATATGGATACAGGCATCAGGCCGTTTCTCACTGAGAAGCTAAAGCAGCAGCACTGCTTGTGGAGTTACGAAAGCGACTCCGTGCAGGACATCCCCGACGACATGTTGGTGGAGCTGGTGATGCTGTATTTAGACATCGAAGAGATAAACCTGTTGTTCCAACTCCTCCCCTACAAGACGGTGAAGCGTGCATGGATTGAGAATGTGGTGGCACAGGGCGAGCGCTACTATAACCTGAACTATTTCTTCGCCTGGTATTATTTCCATGCCAAACAACCGCGTAGCTACGTCAAGGCGATGGCAACCCGACAACTCAACAAACGGCTGACAGCATGAACAGACAAACTCTTGCCCCACAGACAGGCAGACTTATCGAGGTGGTGAGCCGGCTGGAGTGCATCAAGCCCTTCGTATTGGTTGGTGGCACAGCCCTGTCCATTCAGCTGAAGACCCGCCAGAGTGAGGATTTGGACTTTATGCGTTGGCAGCAGGGGAAGAACGACACACTCGATATAGGCTGGCCATCCATTCAGCGCGAACTCGAAGCGGTTGGCGAAGTGCAGGACGTTCAAGTGTCTGGATTTGACCAAGCGCTATTCATAGTTGACGGCGTGAAGATTTCGTTTAATGCAGCTCCACGCAAGCGCATAGCGACAATGCGCGAGATTCCATATCTGAACAACATCCGGCTGGCAGACGTGGAGTCTATCGGTGTGATGAAGATGGAAGCCATGATGCGCCGTAGCAAGTTCCGCGACTATTATGACCTCTATTCCATTTTGAAGAGTGGGGTCGATATTCACCAGTTGATTCCTCTGGCGCTGGAACATTCTGGCCATCGGTTGAAGACAAAGGGTCTGATGGCGATGCTGACAAACGGTGACTTGTTCCGAAAGGATGAACATTTCCAGCAGTTGCAGCCAACCTACGATGTAAGCGCCAGAGATATAGAGGAATACATAAAAGAGTTGCTGGTGTAGCCGCAGCCATGCGGAATTAGACAAGCGAAATTCCCTACACAGGCTGTCGGAGAGAAAACTACCTTTTCTCATAGAAAAAACGGCATTTTCCCATAGAATTAACGGCATTTTCCTATAGAATAAACGGCATTTTCCCAAGGCGGGAAAAAGCCGTTTTGAGATAATTATGTTCAATTACGGCTCAATTCTTGCCTTGTTTTTTGGTGGTGTCGGAAAAAATCATTAATTTTGCCGGCGAAAAAGAAAACATACTAATACCTAAACGAATATGAAAAATCTTTTCTTATTATTTTTGCTGATGCTCCTTCCAATGGGGGCCAGCGCGTATGATCGCGAAATCGACGGCATCTATTACAATTTTAACTTGACCACGAAGAAGGCAACGGTGACTTATTCTAAAAAAGGAAAAGATTATTCCGGTACCGTCAATATCCCTTCATCTGTCAACTACAATGGAGTAGATTACAGCGTGGCAATCATAGGAGAACAAGCTTTCTATGATTGCGAAGGACTGACCTCCGTCACGATTCCCAACAGCGTGACGAGCATAGGAAGCTATGCTTTCTATCGTTGCAGCAGCCTGACCTCTTTCACGATTCCCAACAGCGTGACGAGCATAGGATACTATGCTTTCGCTTATTGCAGCGGCCTGACCTCCTTCACGATTCCTAACAGCGTGACAAGCCTAGGAGGCACTGCTTTCTATGGAACTGGATGGTACCTTAATCAGCCTAACGGGTTGTTGTATCTTGAAAAATGGCTGTTAGGATATAAAGGTGAAAAGCCAACAGGAGCATTAAATATTTCTGGAGGGACAAGGGAAATAGCTGACGCTGCTTTTTCTGACTGCATCGGCCTGACTTCCGTCACGATTCCCAACAGCGTGACAAGCATAGGAGGACGTACTTTCGAGGATTGCAGCGGCCTGACCTCTGTCACCATTGGCAGCGGCGTGACGAGCATAGGAGACCATGCTTTCGAGGATTGCAGCAGCCTGACCTCCGTCACCATTGGTAACAACGTGACGAGCATAGGAGATAAGGTTTTCTTTGGTTGCAAAGCCCTGACCTCCATTACGATTCCCAACAGCGTGACGAGCATAGGAGAACGTGCTTTCGAGGATTGCAAAGCCCTGACCTCCGTCACGATTGGCAACGGCTTGACGAGCATAAGAGAAGGTGTTTTCTCTGGTTGCAGCGGCCTGACCTCCGTCACGATTGGCAACGGCGTGACGAGCATAGGAAGTGCTGCTTTCTCTGGCTGCAAGGGTCTTACCTCAGTTACAATTCCCAACAGTGTGACGGTAATTGATGGCAGTTATTGGAAAAGAGTTCCGTCACAATTAATTGGTCACTATGAGGATGTTCTAATCCCTGGCGCTTTCGGAAGCTGTAGTAGCCTGACCTCCATCACGATACCCAACAGCGTAGAAAGAATAGGAAGGGAAGCCTTCGCTAACTGTAGTAGTCTGACCTCCATCACGATTCCCAACAGCGGAACAATAGAAAGGAAAGCCTTCCATAATACAGGATGGTATAACAACCAGCCTGCCGGCCTTCTCTACCTTGATAATTGGCTGATAGGTGTAAAAGGCGAATTGCCTTCAAACAAAATTGAAATTAAAGAAGGGACAAAGAGGACTGCTCAAGGTGCTTTCTATGAGTGCATGAACCTGACATCTGTTATCTTACCCAGCAGCATCGAGTACCTCAGTTGGTTCTCTTTCGGAGGTTGCAAAAATCTGACCACTATCATTTCACAGATTGTCGAACCCAATGAATTAAGTGAGGAAGTGTTCGCTAATGAAGATGAAGGTGAAGGTATTGGTTGTACGTACAACTACCGCAACATCACCCTCTACATTCCTAAAGGAACAAAGGAGAAATATGAAGCCAAGCCGGTGTGGAATAAGTTAAAGGAGATAATAGAGACGGATGCCGTAGAGATTAACGGCATCTACTACCACCTGTTCCCGGAGACAAACGAGGCTGAAGTGACAAATCGCGGGGGAGGTAGCAGTAATGGAAGAAACAGCTACTCAGGCAGCGTAATCATCCTCCCCACCGTCACCTTCGGCGGAACGAACTACAAGGTGACGAGCATCGGTTCATACGCTTTCGTTGGTTGCAAAGACCTGACTGCCGTTGCGCTTCCAAGTGGTGTGAAAACCATAGGCCACGGGGCCTTCTCGGACAACAGCAAACTGACCTATGTCTCGCTTCCTGACGGTCTGGAGAGCATAGAGAACTCTGCTTTCGACTATTGCACCGCACTGACCTCCATCACGATTCCCAACAGCGTCAAGTACATAGGACCCTCCGCTTTCCGAGTGTGCAGCAGCCTGGCCTCGATCACAATTCCTAATAGCGTGACGAACTTAGGAGGCGGGGCCTTCGCTTATTGCAGCGGCTTGACCTCCGCAACGCTTTCCAGCAGCCTGACAAGCATAGAAAGCTCTACTTTCGACCGTTGCAGCGCACTAACCTCCATAACGATTCCCGACAGCGTTAAAATCATAGGTGACTTTGCATTCGAATCCTGCAGCAGCCTGACGTCAGTAGACATTCCAAACAACGTAACGAGTTTAGGGAAGTATGCTTTCTATGGCTGTAAAAGCATGACATCTGTCTCGATTCCCAACAGCGTGACAAGCATAGGAGAAAACGCATTCTCCGATTGCAGCGTCCTGCCATCAGTCACGATTCCCAGCAGCGTGAAGAGCATAGAAAGCAGGACATTCTCTAATTGTAGCGGTCTGACCTCAGTAACGATTCCAAACAGCGTCACGAGCATAGGGGATGCCGCTTTCCAAAGTTGCAGCAGCCTGACCTCCATCACGATTCCCAACAGCGTGACGAGCATAGGAGAATGGGCTTTCGCTTATTGCAGCGGCCTGACCTCTGTCACGATTGGCAACAGCGTGACGAGCATAGGACGCTGTGCCTTCCGAGATTGCACCAACTTGACCTCAGTCATTTCGATGATTGTTGATCCTTTTGAGATAGTACAAGAGGTATTCTACAACAACGGTAGTTTCACCTCCGCCACCCTCTACGTCCCCAAGGGAACGAAGGCAAAATATGAAGCTACTCAGGCATGGAACAAGTTCCTGAAGATTGAGGAGATTGAGGTTCCTGGACTGAAGGGCGACGTGAACGACGACGGTGCTGTCGACGTGGCCGACATCGGTGCTGTCATCGACGTGATGGCTAAGGGCACCTACGAATCAGTAGCCGACGTGAATGGCGATAATGCCGTCGACGTGGCCGACATCGGAACCATTATCGACGAAATGGCAGCAAATGCCAGAAGGCAGAGTGCCGGGAACTGAATCGTATAGCCCAGGGCGCTGCCCTGGGCTATTTGCTTACTGGCCTTTCAGGCCGTCTTTGTAGTGCTTGCGAAATTTCTACCTCTCTACTTCTTCTCCTCGGGGTAGCTGATGCGGGTGTGATAAATGGTCTTCAGCTTCTCTATGAGGATGGTCTTGGCATACTGCACGTCGCGGAAGGTGATGGGACACTCGCGGAAGAAGCCGTCCTTGAGCTGTGAGTCGATAATGCGGTTCACCAGTTCGCGAATGGTCTGCTCCGTATAGTCGGGCAGCGACCGTGAGGCAGCCTCTACGGCGTCGGCCATCATCAGGATAGCCTGTTCCTTGGTGAAGGGGTTGGGGCCGGGATAGGTGAAGAGCAGGTCGTCTACAGGCTCGTCGGGGTGTTCGTTCTTGTATTTGATGTAGAAGTATTTGGCCTTTCCCTGACCGTGATGCGTGGTAATGAGTTCGCTTATCTGCTGCGGCAGGTTGTGCTTGTCGGCCAGTTTCAGTCCCTCGGTGACGTGGCTGATAATCATCTGGGCACTCTCTATGCAGGAGAGCTGCTGGTGAGGGCTGATGCCTCCCGACTGGTTCTCGGTATAGTAGATGGGGTTCGATATTTTACCGATATCGTGGTAGAGTGCTCCCGTTCGCAGCAGCAATGGGTCGGCTCCTATTTTCCTGGCTATCTCGGCAGCCAGGTTACCCACCTGAATACTGTGCTGGAAAGTGCCTGGTGCCACCTCGCTCATGCGGCGCAGCAGTTCTTTGTTCATGTCGCTGAGCTCTATGAGGGTAATGGGGCTGACGAAGCCGAAGCCCTTCTCAATGAGATAGAGCAGCGGGTAGGAACAGAAGATGATGATGCCACAGATAATCAGGTAGTAAAGCTCGCTGCGGTCCATGAGGGAGATGTTTCCCGAGCGTATGAGGAAAATGGCCACGTTGGTAAGAATGGCAGCTATCGTAGTGACGGCGGCTGTGAAGAAGAGCTGTGAGCGGCTGCTCAGTTCACGCAGCGACAAGATGGCAGCCATACCCGCCACGAGCTCGACAGCAGTAAACTCCAGCGGGCGTTGCAACTGGCAGGCGCAGATGAGAATGACCGTGACGTGGGCCATGAAGGCTGTGCGCGAGTCCATGAACACACGAATGAAGATGGGGACGATGGCGAAGGGAAGTATAAAGATGTGGAGCAGATTGTGGCTCACCAGCAACGAGGCCGTGATACAGGCGAGGACCACCAGCGAGTAGATCATCGCGATGGAACGCAGGTTGTCGAAATAGTTCTTGCGGCTGATGTGAAGATAGGCCGTGAACATGCTGATGATGATGAACACGTAAAGCAGTTCGCCGCCCAGGGTGGTGCTGATGCCTGGGTTCTGGTCATAGCGTTTCTCCAGCTCCTTCCTGTAGGAGTCGATGATAAGGAACTTCTCCTGAGTGACGACCTCTCCCTGGTTCACGATCTTCTGTCCGCGCTGCACTACGCCGCTGGCCTTGGGAACACTCCTCTTCAGCTCACTAAGATTGGACTGGCTACGCTCATGGTCGTAGATGAGGTTTGGCACCAAGAAGTCGTTGAGGTTCAGCTTTGCCAGCTGGTCGGCATACTCCGACAGTGCAGGTGCTGCCATGAGCACCTTGTAGGCCTGACGGGCTGTGTAGACGCTGGAGGCGCTGATGCTTGTAGCCTCCTTGTCGTCTATGCGTCGCAACATGAGAGCGGTGTCGCCATTGGAGGTAAGCGGTTCCCGAGTGTCAATGATGCCTTGCTGGTAAAGACTGCGCAGCTGAGTCTTGACGACGTTGACAAACTGACGCCCCATCGTGGGAAGCTGTTTCTGTATTTGTGAATCAAGAAGCTGCTCCTGCTGCTCGGCGGTCTCGTCGTGATAGACGTAATAAGGTTCGTATTGGCGCAGCGCCTCGGCCTGCTCACGCTGAATGGTGCTGTCGCTCTTATAGACGGGGAAGTCGAAGTTGGAGGTGAGGTCGTTGTATCGCCACACCTTGCCGGCCTCTACCTTGAAGTTCATTCTGTTGTCACGAGGCATGAACCACACGATTATCGCCACCGTAGCAGCCACCAGAGCAATGCGCCAGGCAATGTCGCGCCACGTAAAGTCAGTCTTGAAATTGATATTAATCATAATAATTTACGATTTGCGATTTGCTTTTTATTGCAAATACGCCGCAAAATTACACATTTCCTGTCAAAGCAGCAAGAAAAACAGAGGTTGAAAGGCAAAAATAAGTGAAATTTCCCATATTATCCTTTGTCAGTTTGTGGATTTTGCCTAACTTTGCATCGCAGAGCAAACAACAGACGAAATCTGAATATTAACAATAAACTTTTTTTATGAACCAAAACAAATCGTATTCCCCCTACTTCAACCCCGAGCTGGAAACGATGTCCCGCCTAGAGCTGGAGCAGCTTCAGCTGGAGCGTCTGCAGAAGACAGTACACCACTGTATGAACGCAGAGTTCTATCGCAAGCGCTTCGCCGAGCTGGGCATTACACCCGACGACATCAAGACACTCGACGATGTGCGTAAACTGCCTTTCACTACGAAGGAAGACCTGCGAGATAACTATCCCTTCGGCCTGGCTTGCGTTCCCATGAAAGACTGTGTACGCCTGCACTCTTCAAGCGGCACAACCGGTAACCCTACCGTCGTGCTCCACTCACAGAAAGACCTTGACGAGTGGGCCAACGCCGTAGGCCGCTGCCTGTGGATGGTGGGCAGCCGTCCCGAAGATGTGTTCCAGAACTCCGCCGGCTACGGTATGTTCACCGCCGGACTGGGTTTCCAGTATGGTGCCGAGAAGGTAGGCATGCTCACCGTTCCTGCCGCTGCCGGTAACACCACCCGACAGATTAAGTTCATCCGTGACTTCGGAACAACGGTGCTCCACGCCATTCCCTCGTATGCCTCACGAATCTTTGAGGTAATGCAGCAGGAAGGCTGCGACCCGCGCCGCGACACAAAGCTCCGCGTGCTCTGCATCGGTGCCGAGCCTCATAGCGAGGAACAGCGCAAGCGCATTGAGGAGAACCTCGGCGTGAAGGCCTACAACTCGTATGGTATCTCTGAGATGATGGGCCCTGGCGTGGCCTTTGAATGCCAGGAGCAGAACGGACTCCACATTTGGGAGGACTACTTCATCGTGGAAATCATCGACCCCGTGACGCTTGAACCTGTCAAGGACGGCGAACTGGGCGAGCTGGTGCTCACCACCATCAACCGCGAGGCAATGCCGCTGCTGCGCTACCGCACACGCGACCTCACCCGCATACTGCCCGGAGAGTGTGCCTGCGGACGTCACCACCGCCGTCTTGCCCGTCTGCAAGGCAGAAGCGACGATATGATTATCCTCAAGGGAGTGAACATCTTCCCGATACAGATAGAGAAGATACTGCTGAAGTTCAAGGAGCTGAGCACCGACTATCTCATCACCCTCGACACCCGTGAAGACGGCGACCACATGACCATCGACGTGGAAATCTTGCAGATGTTCACTGACGACTACTCACGCCTGCAGCAGTTAGAGAAGACCATCACCCGACTTCTGAAAGACGAGATACTCGTTACGCCGAAGGTGCGCCTCGTTCCAAAGGGAACGCTCACCGTCAGCGACGAGAAGAAAGCTGTGAGAGTAAAAGACCTGCGGAAGTTGTTCTAATCGTAATATCGTAATAACGAATTAACGAAATAACGCAAAAACAAAAATAACCATGACAATTCACCAATTATCCATTTTCATCGAGAACCGTTCAGGCACGCTCATCAAGGTGCTTAACGTTCTGAAAGAGGCAAAGATACAGATTATTGCCTCTACCATTGCCGACACGGCAGAGTATGGTATCTACCGCCTCATCTGCAGCGAGCCGCTGCGTGCCTATGAGGAGTTAAAGAAGGCCGGCGTGGCCGTTGCCCTGAGCGACGTGCTCGCCCTGGAGCTCGACGACGAACCAGGCCGCTGCGCCGACGCTGTGAAGATTTTCAGCGATGCAGGCATCAGCATCGCCTATATGTACACCTTCCTTTACAACGGCAAGGGTATTCTCGTATTCCGCACCGACAACCGTGAGAAGGCCCGCGAGACCATTATCCTGAACAATTTGAAGTTCATTGCCGAGCAAGACCTCAGCAAGTGGGCTTGACAGCATGAATACCATATTTATTGTCCTGCCCATCCTGACATTGCTGATGTTTGACCTTGGGCTGGCACTGCGGCCAAAGGACTTCCGTCTGATAGCGGAACGTCCTTTGGCCGTTGTGGCTGGTCTCACAGGGCAAATAGTACTGCTGCCAATCATTGCTTGGCTGGTAGGCACGCTGTTTGGCGTGGAGCCCCTCTTCTTTCTGGGCATCATGCTCATAGCATGTAGTCCTGGCGGCAGTTCCAGCAATGTGTTCTCCATGCTGGCAGGTGGCGATGTAGCTTTGTCTGTGTCGCTTACAGCCTTCAGCAGCGTCATCACCCTGTTCACAGGACCGATGATAATGGACTTTATGACCGCCCAAGTAGGGTCTGAGGTATCTGTTCATCTTCCCGTAGTCAACCTCTTGATGCAGAACATTGTACTTATGGCTGTTCCCTTTGCGATTGGTCTGGCTATAGCCGTATGGCGGGAACCGTTGGCAGAGCGCATGCACAATGTTCTGAAGCGGCTGGCTTTTCCCTGTCTCATCTTGCTGGCAACGGTGTTCTTCATTCAGAACCGCGAAGTTATCATTGCCGAGTTTCCCAGCCTGGGCGCGGCAGTGACCGTGCTCATTCTCCTCTCCATGAGTGCCGGTGTGCTGATGTCGTGGCTCATGCGCCTGACTGGTCGTGAGCAGCGTACTATCGTTATAGAGATTGGAATGCAGAATGCTGCACAGGCCATTACCGTGGCCTGCAGCCCCTTCGTATTCAACAGCGAAGTGATGGCCGTTCCCGCCATTATCTATGCATTGATGATGAACGTCATCTTGCTGACCTACGTCGGTGTGTTGAAGAAGAAATAGCTTGAACGGTTCAAGCCCAATACAAGCAGTAGTACTATGGTAAAACAGTTAATTACTTGCATTTTATGTGCTGCCTCATTATCTGTGGCTACGGCTCAGGTGGTGCCCCTCTGGCCTTCTGCGAGCAGAGAAGCCAAGGCCGGAAGCCGCTGGTGGTGGCTTGGCTCTGCGGTAGACGAAGAAAACCTTGAATGGCAGATGGCTCGGCTGCAGGAGGCCGGCATTGGCAACCTGGAGATTACACCCATATACGGCGTGAAGGGCAACGCATCGAGAAACATACAGTTCCTCAGCCCTGAGTGGTTTGACAAGCTGATTTTCGTGCTGAATAGTGGCGAAGATAAAGGCATTGATATCGACATGACCACTGGCACGGGATGGCCCTCAGGTGGCCCGATGGTGAAGCGCGAGGAGAGCGCCAGCAAGCTCGTCACCGAGACCTTCGACCTGACCGCCGACGGCACTACGGAAAAGACTTTCACCCTCAACACGGGCAATGGTCAGCTGCAATGCATCATGGCCTTCCCGCAGAAAGGCACTGAGGCAGAGGTCGTAGACGTGACGGCACTATTAGACGGCAAGACGCTGAAATGGACTGCTCCCGTAGCCGGTTCCTGGAAGCTCGTCGCTGCCTATTGCCAGCCCGGAGTGATGCAAGTTAAACGGCCATCGCCTGGTAGCGAGGGACTGGTGCTCGACTATTTCGACAAAGAAGCCGTAGCCAACTACCTTAAGTATTTCGACACGAAGTTTGAGGCTGTTAGCGAGCACTGGCCACACTCTTTCTTCAACGACAGCTATGAGATTAACCAGGCCGACTGGACACGCTCGCTGCTCACAGAGTTTGAAAAACGTCGCGGCTACCGTTTGCAGGAATACCTCGACCTGCTCATCGGCTTAAAAGACATTTCTCCTACCGCTCACCCCTCGCCGCTCACCACCCAACAAGTCTACAGCGACTACCGCCAGACGCTTTCCGAGATGCTGCTTGAGAACTTCACCCGCCAGTGGACTGCCTGGGCACACAGCCACGGTGCTACCACCCGCAACCAAGCCCACGGCTCGCCCGGAAACCTTATAGACCTCTATGCCGAGGCTGATATCCCTGAGACCGAAAACTTTTACCTAAATAATTTCGGCATCAAGGGGTTGCGTAACGATGTAGGCTTTTACAACAAGGCTCTGAGCAGCCGAGCCACGCTGAAATATGCCTCCAGCGCTGCACATATCACCGGCAAGCGGCTCACCTCGAGCGAGTCGATGACGTGGCTCACGGAACACTTCCGTACATCACTCTCACAGATAAAGCCCGAGCTTGACCTGCTCTTCACCTCGGGCGTAAACCACGTGCTCTTCCACGGCACGGCCTACTCGCCACGGGATGCAAAATGGCCTGGCTGGAAGTTCTACGCTGCCATAGACATGAGCCCCACCAACAGCATCTGGCGTGACGCACCTTTCATGATGCAGTACATTGAGCGCGTACAGAGTTTCCTGCAGATGGGACAGCCCGACAACGACGTGCTCGTCTATGCTCCCTTCGCCAATGCCTGGCGCAAGACCACTGGTTCCTTCGCCAATCGTCTGCTACTCTTCGACATCAATACACTCGACTCGAAGATGTCTGAGCTGAAGCAATGTGTGGACAACCTCGAAGTGCTCGGACTGGACTGCGACTACACCAGCGAGCGCTACCTGATGACCACCACCTTCACAGACGGACAGCTACAGACGGCTGCCGGCACACGCTACAAGGCACTCGTAGTGCCAGTGAGCGACAACATGCCTGACAGCATCAAAGCCCACCTCGATGACCTCTCCAAGCAAGGAGCACAGATAGTCTATGGTCGCAGCGTTGCCGACCTCTCCGCCCTCACCATCACCCCCGAGGCCATGCGAACCGAGATGGGTCTGAGCGTCATACGTCGTAACAATGACACTGGCTACCACTATTTTATTGCTAACCTTACGCCCAACGATGTCGAGGGCTTCGCACCTCTCGCCGTGGACTTTAAGGATGCTGCCCTCTTCGACCCCTTGACTGGCGATGCCGTCAAAGCTCCTGTCACCGATGGCAAAGTCTGGCTCTCACTGAAGTCTGGCCAATCCATTATCCTTCAGACCTACGACACCGCTGTACAGTATGTTGAGACTGAATCGCAACCAGCTGCAGAGCCCGTCACAGAGCTGGTCGCCCTGCCCATAGAGGGCCAATGGTCTCTCACCCTCGATGGTGGTACGCCCTTCAAACTGGAAAAGCCACAGACGTGGGAGACACTCTCTGAAGAGGCAGCATCATACATGGGCACAGGCACCTACGAAGTATCCTTCAATGTCACCGCCCAGCAGATAAAGACAGCCACTGCCGGCTTCCGTCTCGACTTGGGCGATGTTCGCGAGAGTGCCCGTGTAAGTCTTAACGGCATTGACATGCCCTGTGCTTGGTCTGTTCCCTTTGTGCTCGACTGTCCTGGTGGGGCAATCCGTGAGGGAGAGAACACGCTGCGTATAGAGGTCACCAACCTGCCCGCCAACCGTATACGCCAGATGGACAGAGACGGGACAGAGTGGCGCATCTTCGAGGATGCCAACATCGCCAACATCAGCTCGGCCACCTACACCGGCTGGAGCCTCGTGCCCTCAGGACTGAACTCTAAGGTGAGACTCATTCCCATGACCTATCAGAACAATGCCCTCACGGCAGAAATGACAGGCATGGTACGTCGCGGAGACTTCTACTATCCGCAGTTCAAGCTGTCGGCAGCTTCATCCCTGACATTAAAAACACAAGACGGCAAAGTCTTCACAGCCTATGACATTCAGCCCAACGATGACGGCACGGCCATGCTGACCGTCACCGGCAATGCTAACGGCCGCATCGTCGTGGAGGCCACCGGCAGCGAGGGCAAGACAGCCTATGCCTATGTCCCCGCCTATGGAGCCTATGACATGAATACCAGCATAGACCTCACGGCCGACAAAGAGCCGCTGGGAGGGTGGCAGATACTGACAACAACCTCTGAGATAAAAGGTTTCAGCGCCATGGGCAAGCTGCCGTGGAACAGGTCGAAGGCTAACGGAAAGAACCTAAACCTCTACGATGGTCTGACCTTTACGAGCGAAGTGTCCAATTACTATTTCTATTTCCTCGGCTACGGCATGAACGCCCCCAACGACTTCACCGTCACTGCTGACAACGCAGCGCTGGGCGCAATCCTGGCAGTCTCCTACCTGAAGGGCTCCGGTGACGACATCTACAATGCCGCAGACTCTCTGCTCACCTTTGTCCTCAGCGAGGATGCAGACATACCCCTCAGTCTGCCGCTCAAGGGGAACAAGAGCATGACCATCTACCGCTCACTCTGCCTCTACACCCCAGCCAGTGCAGAAGTGGGGATAGAGAATGTTTCAGTTGAAAGAGATTTGCAATCCCCGTCTACCCCCTACTACACCCTTCAGGGCATCAAAATCGAAAATCGAAAATCCGAAAATCGTAAATTACCGAGGGGGCTCTACATACATGGAAACCGTAAAATAATAGTAAAATAGAACTATCCCAAACGGCCATTAGCCAACAGCTTTAGACATTGAACTATTCTCTCACTTAGAAAAAGCCGTTCTTTCTCTGGGAAAAAGCCGTTCTTTCTCTGAGAAAAAGCCGTTCTTTCTCTGGGAAAAAGCCGTTCTTTCTCTGAGACTGCTCTAAAGGCTGATTCGGGAGGACTGGAAAACCTTCAGATACAGATGACCTATACTATTGAAAAAATCGCAACCCTCATCGGTGCCCGACGTTATGGTGAGGCCGACGCCACAGTAGGATGGCTGCTCACCGACAGCCGTTCCCTGTGTTTCCCTGAACAGACACTCTTCTTTGCCCTGACCACTAAGGTGGGCGACGGTCACCGATACATCAGCGAGCTCTACCGCCGCGGCGTACGCTCGTTCGTGGTAGAACAGATACCTGAGAACTATGAGGCTCTTTACCCTGAAGCCAATTTCCTGCGCGTGCCCTCATCGCTGGCCGCCCTGCAACGTCTGGCAGAGCGTCACCGTGACGAGTTCGACATCCCCGTCGTGGGCATCACCGGTTCTAATGGCAAGACGTGGGTCAAGGAATGGCTCTACCAGCTGTTGCGCACCAACAACCGGCGAGTGACACGCTCCCCGCGTTCCTTCAACTCCCAGATAGGCGTGCCCCTCTCCGTTTGGCTGCTCAATGCGCAGACGCAGGTGGCACTCTTCGAGGCAGGCATCAGCGAACCGGGCGAGATGCTTCCACTAAGCGACATCATACAGCCTACTATCGGCGTATTCACCTCATTGGGAACGGCCCATCAGGAAAACTTCCGTACCCTGGAGGAGAAATGTTTGGAGAAGATGCAGCTCTTCCAGAGAACAAAGGCCATCATCTACCCATCGGACGACGATACCATTAGCCGATGCATGCGCCGCTGCGGATTCCAGGGCGAACGCATCGGGTGGAGCCGCTACAACGACAAGGCTCCCTTCTACGTCGTGAGTATCTTAACTGACAACATCACCCACATCTTTTATATTTATAATGGCGTTGAGGGCAGCTATGCCATACCCTTCTCCGACGAGGCATCCATAGAGAACAGCATCACCTGCGCCGCCACGGCCCTCTACCTGGGTCTCTCGCCCGAAGAGGTGGCCAAAGCCATGGCTGTGCTGGAACCCATCGCCATGAGACTGGAGGTGAAGGAAGGACAGCGAGGGCTGAAGCTCATCAACGACTCCTACAACAACGACCTGCAGTCGCTCGACATCGCCCTCGACTTCATGGGCCGAAGAGGCGAAGCCAACTCCCATAAGACATTAATTCTCAGCGACATCTACCAGAGCGGCGAGTCGCCGCAGGAGCTTTACCACCAGGTGGCCGACCTCATTGCCAAGCGCGGCGTCGACAAGTTCATCGGCGTAGGCCCCGAGATTTCATCACAGGCCGACCTCTTCACCCTCCGGCAGAAATGGTTCTTCCCCGACGTGTCGCAACTGCTCCGCAGCGAGGTCTTCGCCGACCTGCACGACGAGGTGGTGCTGCTCAAGGGAGCCCGTCGCTTCGGCTTTGAGCGCATCAGCGAGATGCTGGAGCAGAAGGTTCACGAGACCATCCTGGAGGTAGACCTCAACGCCGTTGTCGCCAACCTGGACTATTACCGTTCGCTGCTCCGCCCGGAGACGAAGATGGTGTGCATGATAAAGGCCGACGCCTACGGTGCCGGAGCCATCGAGATTGCCAAGACGCTGCAGGACCACCGCGTGGACTATCTCGCCGTGGCCGTGGCCGACGAGGGTGCAGAGCTGCGCAAGGCTGGCATCACGCAGAACATCATCGTGATGAACCCCGAGATGTCGTCCTTTAAGACCCTCTTCGACTACGGTCTGGAGCCCGAGGTCTATAGCTTCCGCCTCATGGACGCCCTCATCCGAGCCGCCCGTTCACAGGGCATCACCGGCTGGCCCGTCCACATCAAGCTCGACACCGGCATGCACCGACTGGGATTTGAGGTTGGACAAATGCACGAGCTCATTGACCGTCTCACTCACCAGCAGGCTATCATTCCGCGCTCGGTGTTCACCCATTTCGTAGGCAGCGACAGCCCCGACTTCGACGCTTTCTCTGCCCGGCAGTTCCAGCTCTTCGATGAAGCGAGCCGTGAACTGCAGGCTGCCTTCTCCCATAAAATACTGCGCCACATAGACAACAGCGCCGGCATCGAGCACTTCCCTGAACGGCAACTTGATATGTGCCGCCTGGGCATCGGACTTTATACCCACACTCCTGTCTCAACCCTCATCACTACCATCCTGCAGCTGCGCCATGTGCCTAAGGAGGAGACTGTGGGCTACAGCCGCAGAGGCACACTCACTCGTGACAGCATCATCGCCGCCATTCCCATAGGCTATGCCGACGGACTCGACCGCCGGTTAGGCAACCGCAACGCCTATTGTCTCGTCAACGGACAGCGGGCGGAGTACGTGGGAAACATCTGCATGGACGTGGCGCTCATCGACGTGACTGACATTCCCTGCCGGGAGGGCGACCAAGTAGAAGTCTTCGGCCAGAACCTCCCCGTAACCGTTCTCAGCGACGTGATGAACACCATCCCCTACGAAGTGCTCACCTCTGTCTCCAACCGCGTGAAGCGCGTCTATTTCCAATGCTAATGGTCAATGGTCAATAATGTAATCGTAATAGCAGGTCCCAACGGCAGCGGCAAGACACGCTACGCAGAGCAGATGCGTCGGCAGATGGCTTCCGACAGCGTGCGCTACATCGCCTTCTGCGACAGCTACGGCGCACAGACCGACCGTGCCTACTACCTGCAGCTGCGCTGGAACCAGCACGACATCGACGCAGAGACGCCCACCGTAGTCCAGGCATTAGAGCGCAGCTACCGTTTTACTGGTAATGACACCCCACAGCGACGCGAATACCAGCAGCAGCTTATCGCTATGATGGGCCTCGACGATGCGCTGGATAAATACGTCATCCAGCTCTCCAGCGGCGAGCTGCGCAAGCTGCAGCTCATCAAGACGCTCCTCTCCCACCCTCGCACTCTTATCATCGACAATCCCTTCATCGGCCTCGACTACAGTACACGTCAGCAACTGAAAGACCTGCTGCGGCAGCTGGCCGAGAAAGAGGACATCACCATCTACTTAGTAGTGGCCAGGCAAAGCGATATACCAGAATACGCTCAGACCCTCCCCCTACCCCTCCCTGCAGGGAGGGGAGTTGATACCGCTTTCGCACAAGAAACTGATAAAGCAGCTATATATTTCCCTCCCTGCAGGGAGGGATCAGGGGAGAGTCTTCCAGTAGTCGAGCTCCGCCACGTCACCATCCGCTACGGCTCCCGCACCATCCTCAACGACATCAACTGGACCATTTGCCAGGGCGAGCACTGGGCGCTGACGGGTCGTAACGGCAGTGGCAAGTCTACCCTCCTCTCGCTCATCTGCGCCGACAACCCCCAGGGTTATGCCTGTGACATCAGTCTCTTCGGCAGACATCGTGGCACCGGCGAGACCATCTGGGACATCAAACGCCGCATAGGCTACGTCTCGCCAGAGATGCACCGTTCCTACCAGCGCAACCTCCCCGCCATTCAGGTGGTGGCCAGCGGACTGAAAGACACCGTAGGCCTCTACACCCGCCCCAACGAGCAGGAGAAAGAGCAGTGCCGCCAAGCCATGCGGATCTTCGGCATCGGCGATATGGCCGACCGTCTCTTCCTCACCCTCTCCAGCGGCGAGCAGCGTCTCGTCCTCCTTGCACGCGCCTTTGTCAAAGACCCCGACCTGCTCATCCTCGATGAGCCCCTCCACGGCCTTGACAACCATAACAGCACGATGGTGAAGTCCATTATAGAAAGCTACTGCTCCCGTCCCGAAAAGACCCTCATCATGGTCAGCCACTACGAAGATGAGCTACCCTCATGCATCAACAAAAGACTGGAATTAAAATGATAGAAGTTAAGAACTTATACAAGTCGTTCGAAGGGCGCGAGGTGCTCCACGACATCAACATCACCTTTGTAGACGGCAAGACCAACCTCATCATCGGCCAGAGCGGCAGCGGCAAGACGGTGCTGATGAAGAACCTTGTGGGCCTGCTGACCCCGACGAGCGGACAGGTGCTCTACGACGGGCGTGACTTTGTGAAGATGAGCAAGAAGGAGCAAGTGATGATGCGCCGCGAAATGGGTATGATCTTCCAAAGTGCGGCCCTCTTCGATTCGCTGTCTGTCTTAGAGAACGTGATGTTCCCGCTGGACATGTTCTCATCGATGAACCTCCGCGAACGTCAGCAGCGGGCCATGGATTGTCTGGCGCGTGTCAACCTTGTAGGAGCCGAGGACAAGTTCCCCGGCGAGATAAGTGGCGGCATGCAGAAACGCGTCGCCATTGCCCGTGCCATTGCCCTCAACCCGAAATACCTCTTCTGCGACGAGCCCAACTCAGGCCTCGACCCCAAGACCAGTCTTATTATCGACGAGCTGCTGAGCAGCATCACCCACGAGTTCAACATCACCACCATCATCAACACCCACGACATGAACTCCGTGATGGGCATCGGCGAGAATATTCTTTTTATCTACGAGGGTCATAAAGGCTGGCAGGGACAATCGTCAGAAATCATGGACTCTACGTGCAAGCCCCTTACCGACTTCATCTTCGCCAGCGACCTGCTCAAGGAGATGCGTAGCGCCGTTCAAGCGTCTAAGGTCTAAATCGGAGTCCTACTTGCAACTTCATGCTTGTAGGCTTATCCTTGAAGAAGTTCTGGACGGGACTGCCGTTGTCGAAGTAGTGGCTAATGCCGGGCTCGGCATAGAGCGCTATGTCCGCCCCGCGAACGGGGAGGGAGTACTGCAATCCCAGGCTGGCACTTGCCGACCATTGCATCCTGTCACGGTCCATGTGACGTTCTACACCCTCAGCATTTTGTCGGGCGGCAACGTTCCAGTCGGCCTGGAAGCCGGCAGCAACGTATGCACGGAAGGCTCCTAACTGATACAGGCGGTAGCTGAGGCCGAGAGGCAGGCCGACGTAGTGAAGGGTCTGCTCCTGGCTGATGTGCTGGCTATGAATGATTTGTGTGAAGTCAGAGCGCAACCGGGTGTAGACGACTCCAGAGGTGAGCGACAGGCGGTTGGTGAGCGGATAGTCGAGGGTAAGTCCGAAGCCCACGGGCTGATAGTGGTGCTGGCGTTCCTCATAGCCTGATAGGAAGATGGGTGACTGCCGACGGGCAGCAGGCAGGTTTTCTTCGCTGAAAGTGTTGATGTAGTTCTTGGCAAGGGCGTCGGCCATGAATACGGCATTGCTGTTGTCCTTTGCGCCGAGGCTGTTCATGGCGTATAGGTTGAGAGAGGGAGAGTGGCGGCGTTTCCCTACTATGGGGAGAGGACGGGAGGAATGGGAAATATGTGGTGAATTCTCTTGAACACAATCCGTCTGAGATTCCTTTATCTGCGGCAGGTTGGTCTGAGGTATCTCGGTCTGCGGCAGGGTGGCAGTCGACTCCTCATGCGCAGCCATTCCCCTCCCTTCAATGGGTGGGGTCTGTAACTTTTCCTGAGGGGTAGCTGCCTGTGCAATGCTGGCGTAGGGGCTTGAATTTCTGACCCCACCCCCGACCCTTCCCCTTGAAGGGAGGGGAGCGGCTGCGCAGTGCTCTTCGACATTATCCATAGAGTGGTATTCTGTCTCGCTGCTTTCTGCCAAGTTGCTTTCTTCCATGCTAACCAGCAACTCTTTCTGTTGCTCTTCCTGGCTCCACCATACCAGGCCGCCACCACCAATGAGTGCGGCGATAGCAGCTGCAGCTGCCCAACGGCGCAAAGTCACGAAACGGGCCTTGCGTTGGAGTGGATTTGAAACCCCCTCCGACGACAGCGACGCCTCAATGTCGTCCCACAGGCCTTCGGGAGCTGGCGTCTGGTAGTCCGCCAGCTTGTCCTGCAGCTGTTGTGTCCACTTGTCCCGTTTCATGTTCTTTGCTCGTTTTGGTATTCGGTAATCATTTTTGCCAGCATCCGTTTCGCCCTGAAGAAGATGGACGACGATGTATTCTCCTTGATGCCCAGCTGGCGGGCTATCTCCTTGTGCGGACGTTGCTCGAAGACGAAGAGGTTAAGTACCGTTCGGTAGTTTGTCGGCAGCCGGCCAATCATCTCCGTCAGCACGTCAGGTGGCAGGTCTCCGATGTCGGGTTCCTCGTCCTCGTCGTCGAGGGCATCAAATCCCCTCCAACTATTGTCTGTGAGCAAGAATCGGCTGTTTGCCTTGAGGTGGTCGATGGCCAAGTTGCAGACAATCCTGCTCACCCATGCCTTCAGCGACCCCTCGCCGCGATATTCAAACTGGCCAATGTTGGTGAGAATCTTCACGAAGCTGTCCTGCAGCACGTCACGCACCTCGTCGCGCTCCGGCACATACCTCAGCCCCACGGCCATGGCATAGTCCGAGTAACGGTCGTAGAGCCGTCGCATGGCAGCACGGTCGCCGCTGCGTATCGCTTCCAGCAGTTGCTTCTCTGTTTCCACCAGCCTGACTTATTCTATCCTTCTCTTTGTATTATAATAGATGGTGACAGTCTGGGGCAGTTCCACCGTCTCCGATTCGTCTGTCGAAAGGTAAAGGTTCGTGAGAGCGAAACCGTCGATGGGGATGCTCAACGTCCATTGTCCCGTTGTGTTCTGTATAACGGCCGTAGCATACTCTCTCGACAGCAGTTGGATAGAATAGGGTGTGCGGTCAATGGCCGCCATAAATGAGCTATTGATGAAGAATGTTTCTGCTTCATTGGTCTGTGTCATATCAGAACCTATGGACATATATTGCGACGTTTCACTATAACCTTGCTCATGTACTTCTATTAAACTCGCTGAGTTACTCGTTTCTATAGCCATGTCTGTTTCATCAGGAAAGCACAGACTGAGCAGATAATGCTCTGGCAGACGGACTTCTATCTTTCCATTTGCTCTTACCTCCATACGAGCCGTGTCCACCACCTGCTTGTTAACCGACCATTCGCCCTCATAGATATAGAAAACCTCAGAATCGGCTATACGTGGCCTTAAGTCAACGTATTCTTCATCATTGACACTGCAGCCCGCCATCATACTTATCATGCAAACCAGCAATGACGGTAGTAACATTTTCATAATCTTCTTATTCATACCTGTGTTTTTTTTATTAAACGGGAAAAAACGAAAATCTTGCACTTCTAAGACCACATTTTTTATGAGCTTCTAACAATTAACACTTTTTACACTTTCATGGTGCAGGATTTCCGTCCCCTCTCCGTTAGATTGGCAAAACCCATAAAAATTATGAAACAAATAGTACTTTACTTTTTCCCCTTTATTCTAATATCGGGATTATTTGGCGCCTGTTCGTCAGATGAGGAGATTCCGAAGGTGATAGGACATGAACATCCTACAGAAGGCCAAGATGCCTATGTAAAAAAAAGGAATGAAAATCTGGACGGTCCATTTGTGGTTATTTATGGAAATAAAGAGTTGTGGTTTTATGATTTATGGTTTAAAGGTCACCCCAAACGTATTAAAACTATCAGAAACCTGTCAAAGACGAAAGATGGACTGGACTCTCTAAACGTCATTTTTGAACCTGACTATTCGGATTGTTATGAAACTACATTAGACGAACTATATTATTATACATGGTTCATTTTAGGAAGTGATAGTATTTCACTTGGTGACAAGATGTACCTTAGATGCAGCAATAATGGTTACAGTTATGATGGCCTTGTATCACTTAAAGGTAATGGCGACGGCTATGTGGTAATAGAAATGCACTCAGGCCAAGATGACGCTGAATGTAGGGAATCTCGATAGTCTCAGCCCTCTCAGAGAAAGAACGGCTTTTTCCCATAGAAAGAACGGCTTATTCGAAACGAAAGAACGGCTTATTCTCAAAGCGAGCAATTTTAAACAATAATATCGAACGATTATGAAAAAGATTTTTTTGTATTTCTCCCTGGCCTCACTGAGTGTGCTGGCCGTGGGTTGTGGAGTGTCTGGCGAAAACGAAGTGGCGTATGTGGAAACTCAAGACTATTTGGCTTACAACAGCTACGCCCTTGATGAAAGCCTTCCTGGCTTGAGTGGCGACCAGTTCGGAGAGTTCGCCGACAATCCCTTTGTGAAGACATCGCAACAGCCCGTGTCGACCTTCTCGGTCGATGCCGACGGAGCCTCGTATGCCATCGTGCGCCGATACCTCAATAGTGGGTATGACGTCAATCCGTCGAGCGTGCGTATCGAGGAGCTGCTCAACTATTTCACCTACGACTACGCCTCGCCTACCGACGGCAACAACGTGGCCATCAATGCCGAGGTGGGCGATTGTCCGTGGAACCCTCAGCACCATCTGCTGCGACTGGGCATCAAGGGCAAGGAGCTGACCGAGGATGAGATACCCCGAGCCAACTTCGTGTTCCTCGTCGATGTATCAGGCTCCATGTTCAGCAGCGACAAGCTCGACCTGCTGAAGTCGGGTCTGAAGGAGCTGGTCTACCAGATGAACCCCGACGACCGTATCTCGATTATCACCTACTCAGGCGAAGTGAAGAAACTGTTGGAGTCTACAACGGCCAGTCATGCAGCTACTATTGTCAAGGCCATTGACAAGCTAAAGGCCGACGGCTGCACCGCTGGCGGCGAGGCCCTGAAGATGGCCTACGAGGAGGCTATGGCGAACTATGACCCAAAGTGCAACAACCGCATCATACTGGGCACCGACGGCGACTTCAACGTAGGTGTTACCAGCACCGAAGCGCTCACCGAGATGGTGGAGAGCTACGCTAAGAAGGGCATCTACATGACCTGCTTAGGCTTCGGCATGGGCAACCTGAACGACGAGATGATGGAGAGCATCAGCAATCACGGCAACGGCACCTACCACTACATCGACAGCGAGGACGAGATGATGAAGGTCTTTGTGCATGAGCGTGAGCGATTTGTCAGCGTGGCCAACGATGCCAAGTGCCAGGTGACCTTCGACAGCACGATGGTCAGCGAGTACCGCCTCATAGGCTATGAGAACCGAGTGATGAGCAGCGAGGACTTTGAGAACGACGAGAAGGACGCCGGGGAAATAGGTGCAGGACAGACTATTACGGCACTCTACGAGATAGTGATCAACGACGACAAGGATTGGTCAAAGGTTATCAATAAGCCGTTTGTCACCTTCGACTTCCGCTACAAGAAGTCGCTCGATGGGCAGAGCATCCCCTTGAAAAAGGTGCTCAGTGTGGAGGACATCTTCAACAAGTATGGCCGCTCTGACAATTTCTACTTCGCTGCCGGCGTGGCTGCCTACGGCATGGTGCTGCGTAACTCTCCCTACAAAGGCGATGCCACCATCGACATGGCCCGCTCGCTTGTGAAGAACCACATGGGCAAAGACCTTCACGGCTACCGGGCCGACCTGCTGGAGCTGATGGATAAATAATGGATAAATAAAAGTGAAATAACGGCGAATTGTTTGGCAGTTCGCCGTTTTTGTTGTACCTTTGCGGCCAAATCGTAAATCGAAAATCCGTAAATCGTAAATATATAAAGATGTATAGAAGCAAAACTTGTGGCGAGCTTCGTCTCGCCGATGCCGGCCAGCAGGTGACGCTTGCCGGATGGGTACAGCGCACACGCAAGATGGGAGGCATGACCTTCGTAGACCTGCGCGACCGCTATGGTATTACACAGTTAGTGTTCGACGAGTCTGCCGATGCTGCTCTTTGCGAAAAGGCCAACAAGCTGGGACGCGAGTTCTGCATCCAGGCCACGGGCACCGTCAGTGAGCGACAGTCGAAGAACCCGAAGATGCCTACGGGCGACATCGAGATTCTCGTCACGGAGCTGAACATCCTCAGCGAGAGCATCACGCCTCCCTTCACCATCGAGGACCAGACCGACGGCGGCGACGATATCCGCATGAAATACCGCTACCTCGACCTGCGCCGCACCGCCGTTCGCAAGAACCTGGAGCTGCGCCACCGCATGACCATCCTCATCCGGAACTTCCTCGACAGCCGCAACTTCATCGAGGTGGAGACGCCTATCCTCATTGGCTCCACACCCGAGGGAGCACGTGACTTTGTGGTGCCCTCACGCATGAATCCCGGACAGTTCTACGCCCTGCCGCAGAGCCCGCAGACGCTGAAGCAGCTGCTGATGGTCTCCGGCTTCGACCGTTACTTCCAGATTGCGAAGTGCTTCCGCGACGAAGACCTGCGTGCCGACCGCCAACCCGAGTTCACGCAGATAGACTGTGAGATGTCGTTCGTGGAGCAGGAGGATATCCTTGAGGTGTTCGAGAGTCTCGCCCGCCATCTGTTTAAGGAGGTGCGCGGCATCGAGCTGCCCCCGTTGCAGCGCATGACGTGGCATGAGGCCATGAAACGTTTCGGCTCCGACAAGCCCGACCTGCGCTTCGGCATGGAGTTCGTTGAACTGATGGACCAGCTGAAGGGCACCGGCACCTTCCCCGTCTTCAACGAGGCCAACTACATCGGCGGTATCTGCTGCCCCGGCTGTGCCGACTACACCCGCAAGCAGCTCGACCAGCTGACCGACTTCGTGAAGCGTCCGCAGGTGGGTGCCAAGGGTCTCGTCTACGTGAAGTTCAACACCGACGGCACCGTGAAGTCCAGCATCGACAAGTTCTACGAGCCGGAAGTCTGGCAGAAGGTGAAGGAGGCCTGCGGCGCCAAGGACGGCGACCTCGTACTCATCCTCTCTGGCGACAATGCCAACAAGACCCGCATCCAGCTTTGCACCCTGCGTCTGGAGATGGGCGACCGCCTGGGTCTGCGCGACAAGGACAAGTTCGTCTGTCTGTGGATTGTCGACTTCCCGCTCTTCGAGTGGAGTGACGAGGAGCAGCGCCTCATGGCCACACACCATCCGTTCACCCTGCCCAACCCCGACGACATTCCCCTGCTTGACACCGACCCCGCCAAGGTCCGTGCCGTGGCCTACGACTTTGTATGCAACGGCGTAGAGGTGGGCGGCGGCTCACTTCGTATACACGACGGCAAGCTGCAGGAGAAGATGTTCGAGATTCTCGGCTTCACTCCTGAGCGGGCAATGGCTCAGTTCGGCTTCCTCATCAATGCCTTCAAGTACGGTGCTCCACCTCACGGTGGCCTTGCCTTCGGACTTGACCGCTTTGTCTCGCTGATGGCCGGTCTCGACAGCATCCGCGACTGTATCGCCTTCCCGAAGAACAACTCAGGCCGCGACGTGATGCTCGACGCTCCCGGCGAGCTCGACCCCAAGCAGCTGGAGGAGCTCCAGCTACAGATAGTAACGGAGGAATAAAAGCCTCATCTTGACGTAATCACCCGTAATGTGACAGCTAATCGCATTACGGGTGATTGTCATTCTTATTACGGGTGATTGCCCATCACATTACGGACGATTACCCATCGCATTACGGGCGATTCAACATTCTTGCCTGTGCGGCCATGATGTCAATGACGGCAGCAATGTCGGCCACATCGACAGAACCGTCGCCGTTCACGTCAGCGTTAGGGTTAACGTTAGGGTCACTTCCGGCCATGACATCGATGATGGCAGCAATGTCGGCCACATCAACGGAGCCGTCGCCGTTGACATCGCCGGTAATCGTTTCCACGGCAGGAGCCTCGAGATAAGCCTTGATGGCCTTTTCCAGTGCTGTGTTTTCATTCTTCACGTCGGTCTCGGCCTCATGGCTGCGGTAGGTGAGCAAGTCCTCTGCGGCCTTTATCTCGTTGAGCAGTTCCTGCCGTGCGGCTGCAGAAGCAGTGTGTGCCTCGAGGGCTTCGTATGCGCTGGCTATGGTGGCCGACAGCGTGCGGTAATATCCGTCGACGAGGGTCTCCGACGTTGTGCGCGCCCGCTGTACGTTGGCTCCCACGACACACGGCATGAAGGCTGCGAGCGTGGTCTGGTCAGCCGGCGGTGCCACGAAATAGAGCGAGCTGATATACTCTCCGAGCACCAACGCGTCTGCCTCTAATGGCGTGCTGACGGTCGAGGCGCGGAGTATTCCGTCAAAGAACGATGCCGTGGTTTCTGTGGTAACGGCGACGTCGGTGGCGGTAAGGGTGTTAAGCTCCGGGCGGCTGGTGACGAACGTTGCTACTGTCATGGGCTCGATGGTGCGGGTCATCTCATGGCTGACGGTGGCCAGTCCCTTCGAGATGTACTCCCTGGCCTGTTTCATCTGCATGCCGTAGGGCACCTCAAAGGCGAAGGGGATGAGCGCTCCGTGCCATTTCCCAGGCTCGGCCTCGGTGAGGGTGAACGATGCCTGGCGGGCGGTGAAGGGCCGCATGGGCAGGAAGTCGGCACACGTATAGAGGTGAAGCTGCTCGCAGACATCGCCCACTACGACATTATCTATTCCGGCAAGCGACGGCGATGCCTCGGCGGTCGTAAAGAAGAGGGCGTTGGGATTGGGGGCAACGGGCTTCTCGTCGAGTTCTTCAAGGGCCGAGATGTCGTAGGAACAGACACTGGCATCGGTGGCCTTCTTCGTGAAGAGTGCGGCGTTCCAGTGGCCGGTGACGGTGGCCTTGCGCCCGTCGACAGTAATTTCGAGGTCTGCCTTCTGCACGGTGAAGTAGGTGTATGGCTCGTCGGTGTCTACGGCAATGTCCGTCTGTGTAGAGGCCACGGCCTTGTTGTTCATGTAGGCACGGTAATTGACGCCCTCGCTGAGGTCCACGAACACGAAGTCTACCGAACGAGTCTGTCCAGGGTCGAAGGTGTAGGTATTCTGGATGATGCTGGTCACGTTCGTCCACGTTTTCGTGTCAGCGTTATATTTCTGCAGGAAGCATTGCATGTTGGGCTGGCAGTA
>JAGCNO010000014.1 GCA_017645905.1 Prevotella sp.
CCTCTACCCTAATGTCACCATCTATCAGGGCTGTAAGATTGGCAATGCCGTGACCATCCACTCCGGCAGCGTCATTGGTGCCGACGGCTTCGGCTTCGCTCCCAGCACCGAAGGCTACGACAAGATTCCGCAGATAGGCATTGTCATCATCGAGGACAACGTCGAGATAGGTGCCAACACCTGCATAGACCGCTCTACGATGGGCGCAACCATCATCCGTTGTGGCGTGAAGCTCGATAATCTCATCCAGGTGGCCCACAACTGCGAGATAGGCGAGAATACCGTTATGTCTGCACAGGCAGGCATGGCCGGCAGCACGAAGATTGGCCAGTGGTGCATGGTAGGCGGTCAGGCAGGCTTTGCCGGACACATACAAGTGGCTGACAAGACCTTCGTCGGTGCACAATGCGGCGTCATCAGCAACACCAAGGGCAACGAGCAGCTCATCGGCTCGCCGGCTATGGAGCCTAAGACCTACTTCCGGGGCATGGCCGTGCTCAAACACCTCCCCGAGATGTATCGCGAGCTGGCACAGCTGAAGCGGGAAGTGGAAGATCTGAAAAAGAGTGATAAGTGAAAAGTGATAAGTGATAAGTAAAGAGTGAATAATTAAAGCGGCACCTCAATAGCTATGAGATGCCGCTTTTCTTATTCCATCACTTTCAGACTATTCTCCTGCCTCGTAAATCTCGGGCGAGACGAACTTCACGTAGTAGATGTAGCGCTGGTCGTTGACCTCAAGGCAGAACTGTCCGTCGACACTGAAGTCAGTGTCCACGTCGCCCACGCAACTGATGGTGATGAACACATCGTCGCCGTCCTGCTCCAGGATGAAGTAGATGTCGCCGTAGCCGTCGAAGCCTCCTTCCATGTTGAAGCTCAGACCGTTATCGGCATTGGCTGCCTCGCCGAACAATCCTTCTGCAGTCAGTCCGCGCAGATAGTAGTTGTTGGGATTCATCAGGTCGTCGACAGAGATGTTCAAGGCTTCGCAAGCCTTCGTCACATCAAACTTGACGGGAGTTTCCTCGGCCGGGAGCGGCAACGTGATGTTCTCGCTGCCCACCACCTCGATAGGCGTCAGCTTCTCCACGAAGTTCACGGTGAAGTTAATGGTAATCATCTTCTCCGTCTCCTCGTTCACCAAGAAAAGGGTGGTCTTGAAGGCATCGCCAATGCTATTTCTGCCGGGGTACTGGAAGAACTGGAACTCTCCGTTGGCATAGCTGATACCCACACGGGCATTGGGGTCGGCCCAGATGGAGACATAGCCGTCCTTGTCGAGCCAGAAGCCGGGCTTCGGGTCGCAGCTGTAGGCATCGGAGTACGTTCCCTTGATTGCTGCTATGGAGTCGTTGTTCAGACCGAAGAGCGTGGGACTGCTGGTGCCGATGAGGGCCTCGATGTCCTCAATGGCAATGTTGTACCTCTCATCGATGGGATAAACACTTGCCGATGTCAGCGTCTGAATCATGGCAGCTCGTGTGGCCACGCTCTGGAATCCGTGCTCTATAAGCTGCGGCTCCACAATCTTCAGGACGACGGTGTACTGGTAGTAGTTCTCGCCGTTCATGAAATATACGCTGGCGCTGGCCTCATCGCCGATGGCGAAGCGGTTCTCATACTGTCCTACATTAAGCACAGAGAAGTCGTTGGCCGTCATCGGCTCGATGAACATGGCAGCGCTGGTACCCCATGCCACCACCGTGCCGGCATCGCTAAACCAGAAGCCGCCGTTGTTGGCCGTCGAGTTGGCGAAGTTGTCCTTGTCGTCCAGTGCCGACATGCCAATAGCGCTGATCTCACAGCCCAGGGCAGCGGCAATAGCCTCCAGGTCGGGCTTGACAGAGATAGTAGCATAGTCACTTGTCGGTTCCTGCTCCACGGTCACGGTCTCTTCGCCCACCTTCGTATAGGTGCTCATGCCTGTGCCCTGCTCCTTCTCCAGCAGGTTCAGGATGTACTTGATGCGGTAGGCCTTGTCGGCGTAGATGATATAGACGTTGGCAAACCATTTCTCGTTGTCCTTGCACACGCCGGGGTACTGTCCCAGCTGGCAGGTCAGCGTGTTTCCGTCGGCATTGTAGGTGAAGTTGTTCAGGAAGAACTTGTCTGTTCCGCCCCAGTCAGCAGCCGACACCTCACCGTCTTCCTCACCCTCGGCGTTCTGCACGGCACGATACCAGAATCCGTGGCCCTCGCCGGTGGGAGTGTTGGTCAGCGAGTCTTTCTTCATGCCGCCGCCAGCTTCAACGTCGCCATTGTTATACCAAGTAGTATAGAGCATGGAGTCGATCTGGTCTGTCATCACGCCCATGTCAGGGATGCCGAGCAAACTTGCGAGGTCGTCAAGTTCAACGACCACCTGGTCGCTGCTGTAGTCACCGCGTGGATACTGCTCCACGACCATCTCCTTCTCGCCCACTATGTTGAGGTTTGCCTCGATGAGCGTAGGCTGCGGCACGTTGTAGACGGGCTTCTGCTTGACCACGAGCTCGAGCTTAAAGGAGGCCACCTTTCCGTTGAACGTCAGCTTGACGACCACCGAGAGCGTTTCACCGCCCTGCAGCACCTCGGGCATCTGTCCCATGGTGAAGGTCAGTTGGGCATTGTCGGCACCGCCACCGGCCATGATGGTGATAACGGCCGAGATGTCGGCCACATCGACCGAGCCGTCGCCGTTCACGTCGGCAGCGTCATACTCGGCACTACCGGCCATGACGCTGATGATAGCCGAGATGTCGGCCACGTCGACCGAGCCGTCAGCGTTCACGTCGCCGGCGTTGTCTGCGCCGTCAACACCCGGGCTGACAAACCACACGCTGCCATTTTCCTGGCCATGACCCACGGGAACACCCTGTGCGTCCATCCAGAAGCCGTGGCTGTTGGCTTCGGTAGCGGCCGTCCAGGGAAATTCGCTGCCTTCTGCGGAGACGACGGAGAAGAGCACGGGGTCGGGAGTCTCTGCCGCAATGTAGTCATTGACGGCCTTCGTCAAGGTAGCTGCATCGGTGTCCAGCACCTTCGCCACTTCGGCCATGCTGAACGAGACAGTCTCGCCCTCATAGCCCTTCGTGGGATACTGGCTCACGCTACCTTCAAACTGTGCCTGTGCCGTTGTGCCCATCAACAGGCACAATGCAGCAACAAACAGACTTTTTGCTTTAGTAATCATCATAGCATTAAGATTTAGTTAGTAATTTATAAAAGCGGTTAATAATTTGCGGCAAAGATACAATAATTATTTGAAAGACAATCAAATTTAACAAAGATTTAATATTCCCGCACCTGCTTGACTATAGGAATTTTTATTCGTCTCATATAGCTCCTGTTTCCAGAACAAATGCATCCTGGAGAAAGAACGGCTTTTTCTCATGGAAAGAACGGCTTATTCTCATGGAAAGAACGGCTTATTCTGGTAGAAAGAACGGCTTTTTCTCATGGAAAGAACGGCTTTTTTTTTCCCAAACAAATACCCTACACCATTTTAACGGCTGGGATTTGGTAGTGTTCCTGTTTACTTCACGATGCTGTACTTGGCAAATTTCAGCAGCAGCTGTTTGGTGCCGGCATTACGGAACTCGACGGTGGCCTTGGTGTTCTCTCCCTCACCATCTACACGAAGGACGGTGCCGAGACCGAAGCGCTGGTGATCGATGACAGACCCCTCGTGGAGAGTGGAGAGTTGAGAGTTGAGAGTTGAGAGAGGTTTGAGATTTGAAGCTTGTTGCAACTGACGCTTGAAACTGTTGGAGAAGGGGTCTACAGGGGGCTCCTCACGACGGGGAGGTATAGCACGGGGCTTGGGGTCGGCACGGAACTGGGTGGCTACGGGGTGAGGGTTCTGCATCCAGGGGTTAGAAGCGTGGCGGGCTGACACGGGGTCTGCCTCTACATAGCCAGACCTGCGGCCACCATAATTCTTCTTCCAAGGCAGGTTGGATGAGCCGAAATCATCGTCGTCGGCGACTCCCTTTCTTGACTCCACGCTGAGGAGCTTCGGGTCGATGTCGCGGATGAAACGCGAGGGGGTGTCGTACTCCATGCGGCCGTAGCGGAAACGGCTCTGGGCACAGGTGAGGATGCAATGGCGCTCGGCACGGGTGATAGCCACATAGAACAAACGTCGCTCCTCCTCCAGCTCACGCATGGTGCCAACAGACATGGGCGAAGGGAAGATGTTCTCCTCGAGGCCCACGACGAAGACGGTGGGAAACTCGAGGCCCTTTGCGGAATGAATGGTCATGAGCGACACCTTGGGCTGGTCATCGTTGCCGTCGCTATCGAGGTCGGTCAGCAGGGCTACCTCCTGGAGGAAATCGGAAAGAGAGACTTGCTCGCCCAGACCTTCCTCACGACGTCCCTCTACAAAGTCGTGGACGCCACCAAGAAACTCCTGCAGGTTCTCCTGACGGGAAATGTCTTCGGGGTCGTGGCCGCCATAAAGGTCCTTGGCCACACCGCTCTCGTGAACGATAACATGGCCCAGCTCGTAGGCATCCTGGGTGGCAGAACGGGCTTTCCAGTCGTCTACCAGCTGGCGGAAGGCCTTCAGTTTGCTGACGGTGGCGGGAGAGATAGAAGGGGGAGTGAAAGAGGAGTGAAGGGGGAGTGAAGAGGGAGTGAAGGTGACGTTAGTATCGGGGGTGAGACTGGTAATGACCGTCCAAAGGGAGAGACCGCTCTCGGTTGCGGCAGAGATAATTTTGTTGAGCGTGGTGTCGCCTATGCCTCGAGTGGGATAGTTGATGATGCGCTTCAGGGCCTCCTCGTCGTCTGGGTTGGCCACGAGACGGAAGTAGGCGATGACATCCTTGATCTCCTTGCGCTGGTAGAAGCTCAGTCCGCCGTAGATGCGGTAGGGGATAGTGTCCTTGCGCATCTGCTCCTCGAAGGAACGGCTCTGGGCGTTCGTGCGGTAGAGGATGGCGAAGTCGCTATATTGTCCGCCCTCCTTCTTCATAATGCGCTTGATGTCGCCACACACAATCATGGCCTCCTCCTTGTCGCTGGTAGCAGGCTTGAGGGTGACACGCTCGCCCTCATCGTTCTCGCTGAACACGTCCTTGGGTATCTGTCGCTCGTTCTTGCGGATGAGACTGTTGGCAGCCTTCACGATAAGTTGTGTAGAGCGGTAGTTCTGCTCCAGTTTGAAGAGACGGGCGTTATCGTACATCTTTTGGAAATTCAGGATGTTATCGATATTTGCTCCACGAAAGCTGTAGATACTCTGGGCATCATCTCCCACCACACATACACGTTGTCGCTCACGGGTAAGCTGGTATACAATCTTCTGCTGGGCGAAGTTAGTGTCCTGATACTCGTCGACGAGGACGTAGAGGAATTTTTCTACGTACTTCCGACGGATATCCTCATGTCGCTCAAAGAGCAGGAAGGTCTGCACAAGCAGATCGTCAAAGTCCATGGCGTTGGCCTGCCGGCAGCGGGCGACATAGCGACGGTACACCTCGTGGACCTTGGAACGCTTGGAGTCGTAGAGTGAGCTCTGGGGGAACTGGTCGGGAAGGATGAGATGGTTCTTCGCCATCGATATCTGGTCGCTGACGCTGTTGGGCTTGTAAACCTTGTCATCGAGGCCCATCTCCTTGATAATGCTCTTGGTGAGCGAGCGGGCGTCAGCCTGGTCGTAGATGGTGAAGCTGGGATTATATCCGATATGTTCGGCCTCCACACGGAGGATACGGGCAAAGACAGAGTGGAAGGTCCCCATCTGAAGGTAGCGGGCACGCTCTTCACCCACCAGCCGTGCTATGCGTTCCTTCATCTCACGTGCCGCCTTGTTGGTAAAGGTCAGGGCGAGAATGTTCCAAGGCTTCAGGTCTTTCTCCTGCAAGAGGTAGGCAATCTTGTAGGTCAGCACACGTGTCTTTCCCGAGCCGGCACCGGCAATGACGAGCGATGCTCCGTCGCAATACTCCACAGCCTCGCGCTGGGAGCGGTTCAAATCATCAAAGAGCATAACTATTCTGCCATGATGGAGATTACGGTTGAGATGTCGGCCACGTCAACTGCCCCGTCGCCATTAACGTCGGCACGTTCGTATTCATCTGTTCCTGCCATAACGCTGATGATGGCTGAGATGTCGGCCACATCTACCGCTCCGTCTTCGTTCACGTCGCCTTCCAGCACGGCTGTCTCAACTTCCATCGACATCGCTTTCTTGACTTCATCGGCAGAGAGGGCATAGTTATAGATGCGCACGTCCTGGATGGTCCCCAAGAAAGCGGGGTCGGCATCAAACTGGCTACGTCCCAAGTAGTTCATTGCCGGGCAGATGTCGCTGGGACGTATGGTGATGTTGGTGGTCGAAGCTGCTTCCTCTCCGTCGATGTAGATAGCCGTCCTTCCTTGACCTATCGTCACGGCGACATGGCGCCATTTTGCTACCGGCAGCTTATCACAGTCGAGTGTCTGCTCGTCGCCTCCGTTCTTGATGGCGAAGCGCATGGAGTTGCCTGCGTTTGCGGTGAGGAACATGTACTGCGAAGTGCCGTTGCCGAAGTCGAAGATTCGCTGCCATGTTGATGATAAGCTAAGGCATTTTACCCAAGCGCAGAAAGTGAGCTCGTCGTGGCTGGCCACCTCGTAGGGCAACTGGATGTAGCGCCTCGAGCCGAGACTGAAGCCTTTGTAGGTGATGTCGTCGGTATTGAGGTCGGGGTTACCGGCGGCGTACGATTCGTTCTCGTATGCTGCGGCGTCCATCATGTTCACGGTAGTGTCATTGAGCGTGTCGTTCATCGTCCAGCGGGCAATGAGCGCCGGGGCATCGGTCACTGCCGACGTTACGGTCTCGCTGGCTTCTGAAAGGTTGAGCGCTTCGTCAAGTGCCTTCACTATATATATATAGTTGTGGCCCGGACGGCAGTTGTTGTCGACGAACGATGGGGTCTTCACGTCGCGGGCTATGACGCTCCACGCCTCTTGGCCGGCTTCTGTTCTGAAGATGTTGTAACCCCGAAGGTCCTTGTCGGTATTGGCCTGCCACGTCAGGCTTATGGATGCCGGCTGTGCCTTTGCTGTCAGTCCTGCGGGCTTTGCCGGAGCCTCGGTGTCGTAGACAATTCCTGCAGGCAACAGACGCCACATCTGGCGCTCACGGTCTTGTGGGTCTGACTGCAGCTCGTTAGTCTGAACAGCTATTTTGTTGGTGTTGGCAGTGAGGTAGAGCGCCGTCTCTCGGTTGCGTATGTAGAAGAATCCGTCGCCAGCATACTCAAAGTACCATTGCTCGTTGCTGTCGGGAGTGGTGTTATTCATGTAGGGTATCACCTTTGCACCGTCGAAGGTGGAGAAATTCTGCACGTTGATGTGTAGGTGTTCGTTCTTCACCTGCTCTATGTCAAAGAAACTGTAGTCACCACCAATGCGGGAGTCTACACGTTTAACATTCCATTGCTGTGTCTGCGACTTTATGAAGTTTTGCTGCATAGCGATGGTGCTGGTGGTTGCGTTAAGATAGTTTCCTGTGTACTTGTTCACAAAGCGGTAGATGCCGTCGGTGATGGCTACGTGAGGCACGTCCTCTCCCCACTGGATGTCTATCACTCGCTCGGCATTGGTCTGTCCTTTCTGATAGCCTGTGCCGCCGGGTATCTCCATGCAGAAGGTACGAAGAGGCCCTTGGGTGTCGTAATAGACATCGCGGTCGGTGCTGACAAAGCCGTAGGTGGTGGTCTTTGCCTGTCGTTCGCTACTGCCGATAAAGGCCTTCACCCGTCCGTCATCATGACGATAGACCGAAGCAGCCGTCCAGTTTTCGCGGTGCTCACCGTAAGCCAGTCGCTCACCGTTACGTGAGATGTCGCAAAACTCTCCTCGGGCACGGCTGTCGAAGCCCCACCATATGCCGACCGACATGCCATACTCCAGGCCGACCATAGCCTCGCCCACGTTGTGCATCTCGTCTCCATATCCCGTCTTGCCGTCGGCCTTCAGCTGCTGGTAGAAAGCGGCAAAGGTGTCAAAGGAGCCTGCCAGCTGGTGGGTGTTGCCCCAGCCGTAGTAGCTCTTACCCGTCTGATACCATTCCAGAGCCTTGTCGTTGTTCAGCGTGTTGCCTCCCACGATGGCAACGTCCTTCATTGTCTCGGCGTAGTTCTCACGCAGTTTCCTGGCCACCTCCACCTGTCTTGCCACAGAAGCACCTTCCTCAACTGACCAGTAGTCGGGCTCGTTATAGGGCGAGACGCCTACGACGGGGTGCTGGCTGTTCTTCTGCATCCATGCCACATGGGCGTTGATCATCGCAGCCCAGTGGTCTGTGTTGCAGACTTTGTTCTTCACATAGTAGTCTCCTGCCTTCTGGGCAGGAGTATTTGCAGCCTCCTGGTCGGCTGTAAGCACCAGTGGCAAAGTGTTTCCGCAGACGGTGTTGAAGAGGTTGCTGCGCTCACGCAGGGTCGCAATCTGGCCGCTACCCAGGTCGGTATCGTTGACCAGCACCTCGGTGGCACGGAAGGCTGATCGTCCTATACCCACGTTGTCCTTTCCCATGTGGCGCACACCCTTGCGGAGGTTCTGCTCGCTGATCCATGCCAGGTCGAGTCCCCACGTGGGCTGGAAGCGCGTTCCCTCGCCGTCGACGCTGTAGAAGAGCATCACGTCTGACTTGGCCTGCGGTTGTAAGTACATGCTCGAGGATGAGCGTTCCTGGCTCATTGCCGGTAGCACCATCGCCATCATCATGGCTGAAAGGAGAAATCGGTTCATAGTTTTATAGACAGTTAATTTAATAATGTGTTGTTTTTATGTTTGAAGCTAAGCCTACTTACTGAGGTTGAATGGCGTCACCTGGACGTTGAGGACGTTCTGTAGCGTCACCTTGTCCGCTTCTTTCTTGGTAAGCTGTCGGCTCCAGACCACTCGTTTGCTGGTGTCGGCACCCTCGCCCTTGTTCTCATACTCCATATATCGGGCGGTCTTTTCACGTTCTTTCTGCCAGAAATGCCATCCCTCGGGACGTATCTGACGGGGCAGCGAGCAATGCATGAAGAGCGTGTAGCCGTAGTCTCGCCAAGGACGGCCCAGGTAGACCTTCTCCACATCGGGAGCGGCTGTGACGGTACAGTCGTTGAACACGTAGCCGTAGGCAATCTCCTTAGGCGTCGAGGCGGCCGTGATGTAACTGTTGGCCTTGCAATGGATGGTACAATGCTCGAACCAAGCCGTCGAGGGACCGAAGATAAAGTCGGTAGTGCCCTCAATGTAACAGTCCTTGAAGAAAAGACGGGTGTTGGTTCCGCCAGTATAGACCGTGTCCTGATGTCCGAGGAAACGGCAATTGATGAATTTCAGACAGTCGCCCTCTGTATGCAGGGCAACGGCCTGACCCAGACGGGCAGCATTGTTCTCGATGGTGATGTTCTTCAGCGTGATATCGTTGCCCTCAATCTTCAAGGTGTAGGTGCGGAAAGTGCCGATGCCATTCGGACGCTCTGGGGTACGAATGTTGGCGTGGTCGTCGTAAGTGATGATGGTCTGGTCACGGTCTTCACCACATATTTCTATATTCTGCAGCCATGAGGGCAGGATGAGCTTTTCCTTGTACGTGCCCCGCTTCACGAAGATGACCTTGTGATAGTCCATGAAAGCACGGCAAACCTCGATAGCCTCGTCTACGGTTCGGAACTGTCCCGTGCCGTCCCGTGCCACGAAAAGAGTGTCGGGGTTGTCATAATTGTTAGCAGCAAAAGCCGTATTCGTGCCTATGGTATATAATACTATGAATAAAGCTGTTAAGGCCAAATGCCTAAAAGTAATATTTGCCATCTTAGGTTATGCTTTACGTTTTAACGCCGAAAGGTACGAAAAATATTCCAAACTGCCGTTCTCTTTTAAGTTTTTTTAGTAAGTTCCTGGGTCATGGGGACAGGATCCTGACTCAGGCCTGGGTCAGCATGCATATCCCCTGACCCCACTACTTTTTTGTACATTTTTTTCAAAGGAAAGGCAAAAACGGACAGTACTTCGAAAATGTGTGCCCGCACATTATTTTATATCAAAAAAATGTCAGAAAAAATTTGGAGGATATAAAAAAAAGGCTTACCTTTGCAGCGTTATCCTGAAAACAATCTTTTTACCTTAAAAGAACTAATACCTATTGAAGATAAAAGCGACTGGCTGTGAAGCTCGTCGCTTTTTCATGTTTGGAGTGAAAGGGAAGTGAAAAGGAAGTGAAGGGGGAGTGAAAGGGACATTACCTTTTCCAGTAGCAGTACTATCGTCCCCTTCACTCCCCTTTCACTCCGCCGACGAAGTCGGCTCAATCCCCTTTCACTCCCTCAAAGCTTCACCTTCTTCTTTACCGCCTTGCTCTCGTTCGCCATACGGTCGAGGGCGGTAACGATGTAGGTATATTTATTGTTCCCGTGAATGTATGGCAGCTTATAGAACGTGTTTGTCGTAATGGCCACGATGTTCGAAGCGTTATCGGTGCTCACCTTGTCTCCCTTTTCGAAACGGTAGACGACATATTTTGTGGCCTCATCGCTCCACTTCTTGGCCTTCGGAGCCTGCCAGAAGAGCACGGGGCCGTCGGCGGTCTTTATCTGCTTCACCTTAACAGGCTTGCCGGGAGCCTTCTTGTCGATGAACGGCATGAGCGGTTGCAGGGCGGGATGTCGCCAGTAGTTCTGCCGCAGCGTGGCAGCATAGTTGCCGGTATTGTCTACGGCAGCCTTAGCATACCATAGCACGGTGCCCTTCACGTTCTTCATCTGTGTGTGCAGCTGGTGCTTGGCCCACTGCTGGTTGCGTTGAGGATACTGCGGGTCGGGAGCCTTTACCGTGCGCTCAATGTCCTCACCGATGTAGAGTGGACGGTTGCCGCAATAGTGGTCCCACCAGCGGATGAGCGTGTCATAGTCGGCAGCCTTGTTGCCTATCTCCCAATAGATTTGCGGCACGCAGTAGTCCAGCCATCCGTTGTTCACCCATAGCAGCACGTCGGCATAAAGGTCATCGTAGTTCTGTGTGCCATTGGTCTCGCTGCCGATGCTGGCAGAGCGTTTGTTGCGATAGATGCCGAAGGGCGAGATACCCACCTTCACCCATGGCTTAGCCTGATGGATGGTCTCGTAGAACTGCTTGATGAACATGTTCACGTTATAGCGTCGCCAGTCACCACGGTCGGCAATACCGTTGGAATACTGACCGTACTCAGCGTCGTCGGGAATGTTCAGGCCTGCCACGGGGTAAGGATAGAAATAGTCGTCCATGTGAATACCGTCCACGTCGTAGCGTGTCACGATGTCGCGTGCCACCTGACAGATGTAATCGCGGTTCTCGGGAATTCCCGGGTTCAGGAGCATCAGCCCGTCGTACTCGAAACAGCGCTCAGGATGCTGAGCCGTAACGTGTGTGACAGCCACCGCCGTCGTGCCCTTCGTCTTGGCACGGTAGGGGTTTATCCAGGCGTGCAGCTCCATGCCGCGCTTGTGGCACTGGAAAATCATCCATTGCAGGGGATCCCAATAGGGCTTCGGCGGACGACCCTGCTGGCCCGTAAGGAAGCGGCTCCACGGCTCAAGACTGCTCTGATAAAGGGCGTCGCACTCCGGGCGCACCTGGAAGATGATGGCGTTGGCTCCCATCTTCTGCAGCTCGTCCAGCTGATAGCTCAGCGTCCGCTGCATCTGCTCGGTACCCATACCCTGAAACTGACCGTTGACGCATTGAATCCAGGCACCACGAAACTCACGCTTCTGCTGCGCCATGAGGCTGACGCAACAGGATAATACAATAATCAGTAATAATACTTTTTTCATTCCACTTTTCATAAACGGCTGCAAAGTTACGGATTTTTTGCGAATAATACAAACGAAGCGCGTTTTTAATATAACTTTAACAGCCAGGTTCAAAAGGGCTCGGAAGAATAAGCCGTTCTTTCTCATAGAATAAGCCGTTCTTTCTATGGGAAAAAGCCGTTCTTTCTATGGGAAAAATCCGTTCTTTCTAAAAGTCATATTTCCTGCCCGGAAAGGAAGACCTGTTTAATCAGCGGAGTGGTATAGGCGTAAGGGAGGAAATCGAGGCAGGGAATGGGCTCGGTAATATAGAAATTAGCAACTTTGCCTTTGGCAATGGAACCGTAGTCGTGGCTGAGTCCCATAGCACAGGCGGAGTTGAGGGTGGCGGCATGAAGGGCCTCTACAGGGAGCAGCCGCTGCTTGATGCAGGCCAGCGAGACGACAAACTTCATGTCGCCAGAGGGTGTGGAGCCGGGGTTGTAGTCGCTGGCGATGGCTACAGACAGTCCGCTGTCTATCATCTTACGAGCAGGGGCAAACGGCATGTTCAGGAAGAACGAGGTGCCGGGGAGGACGGTAGGGATGGTGGGCCCAAGCCCCCACCAACCTCCCCCCGAGGGGGAGGCTATCTTCGCGTCAATTTTCTGAGGCAAAAGCCTCCCCCTCGGGGGGAGGTTGGTGGGGGCAAGTAGTTCTATATCCTTGTCTGTCATGCTCTCCAGATGGTCCACGCTGAGGGCACCACACTCGACGGCTACCTCTACGCCGCCGCTGTCGGCCAGCTCCTGTCCGTGAATCTTACCCCGCAGACCGTACTTCAAGCCGGCCTCGAGGATGCGACGAGTCTCGGCAGGAGTGAAAAAGCCCTCGTCGCAGAACACATCGATGAAGTCGGCAAGTCCTTGTCGGCCCACCTCGGGAATCATCTCGTTGACCACCAGGTCGACATACTGCTCTTGCGTATAGCCACGACCAACGGCATGGGCACCAAGGAAAGTGCTCACCACCTTGAGCGGAGCAGTCTCCTTGATGCGGCGGATGACACGCAGCATCTTCAGCTCGTCGTTGGTGTTCAGGCCGTAGCCGCTCTTTATCTCCACAGCTCCCGTACCCTTCTTGATAATTTCGTCGATACGGGTCATAGCCTGACGGTACAGCTCGTCCTCGCTCATATCGTGCAGACGGTCGGCGCTGTTCAGGATGCCTCCGCCACGACGGGCAATCTCAGCATAGCTCAACCCCTGAATCTTGTCGACGAACTCACCCTCGCGGCTCCCGGCATAGACCAGATGGGTGTGAGAGTCGCAGAACGAAGGGAGAACGGCACCGCCGTGAGCATCCAACCCACCCCCATCCCCTCCCCAAGGGAGGGGAGAAGGATGCCCTACTCCAAAATCCTTTATTCGTCCTTCCTCTACCAGCAGCCAGGCATCGTGGAGGATTTCTGCCTCGGCCATCTCCCGCCCGGCAAGGAAAGGCTTGTGTTGGTTGTCCACCAGCAGTATACCTATATTATATATAAGGAGCTGTTTCATCGGCGCAGGAACTGTATGGCCTTCTCGATATGGGGATACATCAGCTCGTCGTTAAGGATGAAAGGCACCACCTTGCGGAAGGCGTCATGGATGGCACAGATCTTCGGCGACGACTTCAACGGCAGGCGGAAGTCGAGGGCCTGGGCGGCGTTGAACAGCTCGATGGCCAGCACTCGTTCGGTGTTATGGATGACGCGGTAGAGCTTAATAGCCGCATTGGCACCCATCGACACATGATCCTCCTGGTCCTGACACGAGGGGATGCTATCGACACTCGACGGCATGGCCAGCGACTTGTTGAGCGATACGACCGATGCCGCTGTATATTGGGTAATCATAAAGCCGCTGTTCACACCCGGGTTGGCCACCAGGAAATTAGGCAGGCCACGTGTGCCCGAGACGAGACGGTAGATGCGCCGCTCGGAGATATTCGCCAGTTCGCTCATGGCGATGGAGAGAAAGTCGATGGGCAGGGCAATAGGCTCGCCATGGAAGTTACCGGCCGAGATAATTTGGTCTTCGTCGGGACAGATGGTGGGGTTGTCGGTGGCGGAATTGACTTCGATTTCTATGACCGACTTCACATAACGGATGGTGTCCTTCACCGCGCCGTGCACCTGTGGCACACAACGGAAGGAATAGGGGTCTTGTACGTGGGCCTTGATGTTTGTGATGAGCTGACTGCCCTCGAGCATCTCTCGCATCTTGTCGGCCGTCTCTATCTGTCCGACATGCGGACGAACGGTCTGCACCACGTGCTGGAACGGCTCTATACGACCATCGAAGGCATCGAGGCTCATGGCGGCAATCTTGTCGGCCCAGTTGCTCAGACGTTGGGCGTTGAGCAGCGACCACACGGCAAAGGCCGACATATTCTGCGTGCCGTTAAGCAGGGCGAGGCCTTCCTTGGAACCCAGCACGATGGGCTTCCAACGCTTCTTTCGCAGCAGTTCGGCACCGGGGATAATCTTCCCCTGATATTCCACCTCGCCGAGGCCCAGCAGAGGCAGACACATGTGAGCCAGCGGCACGAGGTCGCCAGAGGCTCCGAGCGAACCCTGACGGAGTACTACGGGAAAGACATCGTTGTTGAAGAACTGTATTAGGCGCTGTACAGTGTCCATCTTACAGCCGCTGTAGCCGTAGCTGAGCGACTGGATTTTGAGGAACATCATCATCTTGACGATGTCATTGGGCACACGCTCACCCGTTCCGCAGGCATGACTCTTGATGAGGTTCACCTGTAACTGTGAAAGCTGGTCGCGGCCGATGGAGACGTTGCACAACGAACCGAAGCCCGTAGTGACGCCGTAGATGGGCGCGTTGCCGTAGCCTATTTTCTTGTCAAGGTAATTCCTGCACTTACGGATGCGCTGTTTTGCATCCTCCGATAGTTCCAGCTTGTAGCCGCCATAGACAATCTCGCCGATGCGCTCAATGGTCAGGTGGTCAGAAGAAATATAATGTATGTTCATAGTAAAATTTAAGTTATCTGATATATTTCTTTCCGTTGCGGATAAAGATGCCCTTGGTGGTGGGTGTTGGGGTCTGGAATTGCAAATCCCGGTCAGCAGCAAATCCCTGGTAGCGACGGCCATCGAGAGTGAACCACAAGGGAGAGTAGTTTCCGTCTTTTATTGGTTCTTTGATGGACACGGCGTCAGTCTGCCCGGCAATGTAGAGCAGACGGTCGTAGTTGTAGTAGCCGCCGTTGACGAAGGGCATGATGCCGGTGAGCAAGTCGTGGTTGGTGAAGATTATCTCAGTCGGGGATTGCAAATCCCCGACAACAGACTCATCGGCACTAAAGGCAGGACTTGTCCAGCGCCAAATGTTGCGGCCGTTTGCCGTCGTTCCCACTAATTCGCAGAGGTCTCCACCTTCGCTGCTATGCAGGTCGACAAGCGTTGGCGAAGTCAAGGGCCATACATGGTCGGCGGTGCTCACCTTGCAGTAGACAGGTGCATCCCAGCAGAAGCGAGGCAATTCAAAATAAGCGTAATAAACGCCGTCGATGGTCTCCACACAGTCGGGGGCATCGGCAGGACGGGTATAGTCGGGTTCCTCGGGAGCGGGCAGTGGCTTGGCATCAGCAGCGGGGAAGACGGTGAGGCGAAGCTCGGTACAGCCGTAGGGCACGAGGTCGATGTACTGCGTTTTGTCACTGAGCAGCTTCAGGTGTCCCTGCTCGGGCAGGACGGGAGTATAACGGTTGTCCACGAGGTCCCATTCTATCTGCTTCACAGGGATGCGCAGGATGGAGGGAGCATTGGATAAGTCAAAGGGGAAGGAACTGCCGTCGGAAGTCTCAGTCGCAACGGACCCTTCTCCCAGTCCGAACGGTTCGGACTTCCAGTCCGAACGGCTTAAACTCCCAGTCCGAACGGTTCGGACTGTAGGAATGCTCCGTTCAGACTTATCTTCAAAGTAGACCTGTTGCCCATCATCAGCGTAGGCAAAGTTAAAGCTGCCCGTAGGCGTGATGTTCCAACACCTGAATTCCGGGTTTTCGGGTTACTTGCCATGCATATTGGCATACTCCTCGGTGTCCTCGGTCATCTGCTGAGGGATGGCATGGGCATAGAGCAGCGGACCACGCTGGAAGAAGACGCCCTGGCCCTCGAGCACTTTCTTCTCCACCGTCATGGGCAGGGTGAGGGTGACGACGTCGCCATCCTTTACTGCTGACGACACTTTGCAGAAGGTGCCGGCCGACAGGCGACGGTCAATGGGAGAACCGTTGACCGAGAGTGATGGCAGGCTGCACCATGAGGGGATGCGGAGCGTCAAGGGGATGGCAGCACCTGCAGCGCCGTTCACCTTGAACGTCAGCTTTTCATCGAAGGGATAAGCAGTCTCGCAGGTGATGGTGATGTCGCCCTTCGCTGTGCGGAACGTGGCCGAGCTGGGCCCATAGATGGCCGCCACAGCACCGCCATCGCTGTCCGTCATCCACATACGACTGACGAAATTGGGCAACATGCGGTTCACATTGCCCGAGCAGCACTCCGTCTCATGCGTCGGACGATAGGCCATCCAGGTGGAGCCGTGCTTATAGATGTTATGGTTCGACGTGCCGGTGGCGATGAACTGGTTGACCGACGAGAAATACTGCAACGAGCGGAAGTCCTTGGTGATAGAGCCCATGCCGGCATTATAGATGGCCTTCTCTATCTTGTCGGCCCACTCGGCCTCTCCTGTAACGGCCAGATAGTGCATCAGCGTCCAGGTGAAGTCCACGATGTCGCAGGTCTCATGGCTGATGCTGATGTCGTTGCCTAAGAGGAACTCAGCGCTCGACGGAACGCCGTCGGGCAGCATCGACTCGCGCTCCACCTTTCGGACGGCGGTCATGGCCAGGTCGAGGTAGTGCTGCTTGCCGGTGTAGGCATAGAGCAGGAGCGGCAGCTTGAGCATCTCGCAAAACGTCACGCTGTGCATGTAGAACGGCTCGTCGCTCAGGATGGCGGTCTCGTCGACGGCGAACTTATCTTGCACGGCCCAGGATTCCTCGGCCAGCTGCAGCAGCTTGGCGTTGCTTGTCTTGCCGTAGGTCCAGAGGATGCCCTCAAGCGACATGATGTTGCGTCCTCCCACGATGCCGCCGGCCAGGTCGGAAGGGGTGAAGTTCAGGTAGTGCCTCTCCAGTGCGGCGGGTATTCTCTCGTCGCCGTCATGCTCGTATTTTGCCTGTAACACGCGGAAGAACACCGACATGGGCCAGGTGATGCCCACCAGCGTGGAGTTGCCCAGCACACCGTTCCCATCGGGATGTGCCAGGGTGTATTCGATGCCCTCCATCGCCTTGCTGACCATCTCGTCGGCCCCCAGCTCATAGCCTAAGCGCAGAAGACCGTCAGTATAGTAGGCCGTCTGCTCATAGCGCCACCAGTTGTCGCCGTAACTCTCGTCAGACCGTGAGATTTCGCCTGCCCAAAGGCATGAGTTGTAGGGATAGCAAAGAGCCTCGGGATGACCCGTCAGACCGTCGTGCTGACGCTGGAGCAAGGTGTTCAGCCATCCCTGCGGATGAATATCGGAGACCTCACCAGTCTTGAAAGTGCCGGCAACTTGTGCCACAGCCATCATCGGCAGGATGGTGGCGAAGAGGAGAAACTTTTTGACCATACTTACGAATGAATTGTCGGTAAACAGTTTATTAGATTAGAATAGCGTGCTGAGGATATCGTCGTCCACGAGGTTGGGCATGGTGACCTGCAGTTCGGGGGTGCGGGCCATCTCACGGCGAATGGTGTCCATAGAACCGGTGTTGCGGGCCCAAGAGCGACGGGCAATGCCGTTGTTCACGTCCCAGAAGAGCATCTGACGGATGCGGCGGTCGCAGTCTTCCGAGCCGTCGATGACCATACCGAAGCCACCGTTGATGACTTCGCCCCAACCTACTCCGCCGCCGTTATGCAGTGATACCCAAGTAGCTCCACGGAAGCTGTCGCCGATGACGTTCTGGACAGCCATGTCGGCACAGCGGTTTGAACCGTCGTAGATGTTAGAAGTTTCTCGGTAAGGGGAGTCGGTGCCGGAGACATCGTGGTGGTCGCGGCCAAGGACTACGGGACGGGATATTTCGCCACGACGGATGGCATTGTTGAAGGCAAGGGCGATACGGGTGCGGCCCTCGGCGTCGGCATAGAGAATACGAGCCTGTGATCCCACGACAAGGTTGTTACGGCCAGCCTCACGAATCCAATGGAGGTTATCGGCAAGCTGTCCGTGGATGTCAGCAGGAGCAGTCTTGAGCATATCCTCGAGCACTTCGGCAGCAAGGCGGTCGGTAACGGCCAGGTCCTTCGGGTCGCCGCTGGAGCACACCCAGCGGAAGGGACCAAAGCCGTAGTCGAAGAACATTGGGCCCATGATGTCCTGAACGTAGGAGGGATAGCGGAAAGAAGCTCCCACGGCTACATCGGCACCGGCACGGCTGGCCTCTAACAAGAAGGCGTTGCCATAGTCGAAGAAGTACATGCCACGGTCGGCAAGACGATTGATGGCAGCCACCTGCCGACGTAGGGAGGCTTGTACAGCCTCACGGAAGCGCTCAGGCTCTTCGGCCATCATACGCTTCGACTCCTCGAAAGTGTAACCCACGGGGTAGTAGCCACCCGCCCAAGGGTTGTGGAGAGAGGTCTGGTCGCTGCCGAGGTCTACGTGAATGTTCTCGTCGGCCAAGCGTTCCCAGAGGTCAACGACATTGCCAACGTAGGCCAACGACACTACACGCTTGTCGTCTACAGCCTTGCGGATGACAGGTATCAGCTCGTCAAGATTCTCATGCAGCTCATCCACCCACCCTTGGTCAAAGCGTTTCTTTGCAGCCTTCGGGTTAATCTCAGCGGTGACGCTCACCACTCCGGCGATGTTGGCGGCTTTCGGCTGTGCACCACTCATGCCTCCGAGACCAGCGGTAACGAAGAGGGGGATTCTACCAGGGTGTTGGGTGGTGGGGGTTGAGTGTTGGGTAATCTTCCGGGCGGCATTTAGCACGGTAATAGTAGTGCCGTGGACGATGCCCTGCGGACCAATGTACATATAGGAACCGGCAGTCATCTGACCGTATTGGCTTACGCCGAGGGCGTTGTCGCGCTCCCAGTCGTCAGGCTTGGAGTAGTTGGGGATGACCATGCCATTGGTGACGACTACACGCGGAGCATCTTTGTGGGAGGGGAAGAGGCCGAGCGGATGACCGGAATACATGACAAGCGTCTGCTCGTCGGTCATCTCAGAGAGGTACTTCATCACCAGCCTATACTGCGCCCAGTTCTGGAACACGGCACCGTTGCCGCCGTAGGTAATCAGCTCATGAGGGTGTTGCGCCACACGAGGGTCAAGGTTGTTTTGTATCATCATCATGATGGCAGCAGCCTGCGTAGAGCGGTGAGGATAGTCATCGATAGGCCTGGCGTAAATCTCATACGTAGGGCGGTAGCGATACATATAGATGCGACCATACTGCCGCAGCTCCTCGGCAAACTCTGTTGCCAGCACTTTGTGCAGGTGCTTTGGGAAGTAGCGCAGAGCGTTACGCAAAGCCAGCCGCTTCTCATTGGGAGTGAGGATGTCCTTACGTTTCGGTGCGTGGTTCACGTTGGGGTCGTAGGCCTGTGCCTCAGGCAGGGTTTCGGGAATGCCCTGACGAATATCTTTGATGAATTCTTCGTGTGTCATAATTATGCTTTGATTTTACCCGTAACTATTTCCATGATTTCTCGCTCGGCCTCGTTAGCCTGGGCAATGAGTGCATCGGCCTCAGCAACAAGTTTCTCAGCAACGTCGCGGTCGGAAAGCTGTGCGGCATTAATCTTCACATTCAGTCCGGCACCGAGCACGGCGGCGCGGGCGGCCAGTGCACCGACACCGGCATCGCTGACGCTGGCGGGATTGCCCTCCTCGGCCATAGCCTTGCAGAGCAGGAAAACTTGCATGGCGGTATCCATAGTAAGCAAGGGCACATTGGCTGCTTGGAACGTGGCAGCCTCGATGGCTTCCTGACGGGCAGCACGTTCGGCATCGGTGTTCTTCGGCATGTGTAGGGCTTCCATCACGTCGTTGAAGGCCATTGTGTCGGCTTCGACGAGGTTGAGCAGCAGACACCTGAACGCCTGGCCCTGATCAGCCCAACGGGAGAACTCTTGCCAGCGGTCATCCCAGCCAGCCTTGTGGGAAGATAGGTTGGCCACCATCGTACCGAGAGCAGCTCCAAGAGCACCCATATAAGCTGCAACCGTACCACCGCCGGGGGCAGGACTCTCTCGGGAGGTCTCCTCAGCAAAGGCTTTCACCGAGAGGTCTGTCAGAGAGGAAGAACCGCTCTGCTCGGACGCTTCAATCAGATACTCGATGACCTTCTCCTTCGGGTTGAAGGGACGGAGGTCGTCAAGACTCATCGACTTGATGGCGATCTTCAAAATGTCGGCTTCAGGGATGCCTGTTGAGCGGTGCTGTTTCTCCAAGAAGTAGCGGCCGGCGTCGATGAGCGTCTGTTTGGGCACGAGACCCACAATCTCAGTTCCTGTAACTCGGACTCCACGATTGGCAGCACAGCGGCACACCTCGTCGAAGGCTACATGCAGGGGCGTTACCTTCAGGTTGGTCATGTTCATCGACACCTGGGCGATGCCATACTCGTCGATGTACCAACCGATAGCCTTGGTACATTTCAGCGTGCCGGGAATCATGACGGGCTTGCCGTCCTTGTCTCGGACAATGGTTCCAGTGATGGGATTGCCCTCGCGCTTGGGACGACCTTTCTCACGGACGTCGAAGGCGATGGCGTTGGCACGGCGCGTGCTGGTGGTGTTAAGGTTGAAGTTTACGGCAATGAGGAAGTCACGGGCACCGACCACAGTACAACCTGTCTTCAAGAGGTGGGTGGTGAGGGGTGAGGGGTGAGAGATTTGTTTCTTCAACTCTTCAGGGTCGAAGCCAGGTGGCATGAAGTCCGGTCGTTTATCGGGGTCAGTGAGCTTCTGGGGCAATGCCTCATACTCTCCGGCACGGCAGACAGCGAGGTTCTTACGTTCGGGTCGGAAGGCCGAAGCCTCGTAGCAGTAGCAGGGGATGTTAGCCTCTTCAGCAATTCGACGTGCCAGTTCTCGCGCCAGTTCGGCACATTCCTCAAGGGTGATACCGCTGACGGGAATGAGGGGCAGCACGTCAGTAGCTCCCATTCGGGGATGTGCTCCGTGATGCTTCCGCATGTCAATCACCTCGCCCGCTTTCTTCACAGCACGGAAGGCAGCCTCCACAACAGACTCCGGCGAGCCCACAAACGTCACAACAGTGCGGTTTGTGGCCTCGCCGGGGTCTACGTTGAGCAGACTGACGCCTTCTACGGATTCTATCTCATTGGTTATCTGTTTGATAACACTCATGTCGCGCCCTTCGCTGAAGTTGGGCACGCACTCCACAATTTGTTTCTTGTCTACCATCTTTGTTTTAGGTTTTGTAATACTGGTGCAAATATACACTTTTTATTCAAAACCCACCCAAACGATGAGACTAAAAAAACTTAAATCTTTTAGAGGCTGAAATCTGCTGTACCCTTGATGTCGGCTGAAGAGGCTCCAATGTATGCTCTGTACTTGCCTGTAGGTGTGGTCCATTGGTGAGTAGCCTCGTCCCAGATGGCCAGTTCGGCAGCGGTAATGGTAAAACTTGCCGTCTTGGTCTCGCCAGGCTTCAGGCTCAGCTTGGCAAAGTCCTTCAGTTCCTTTACCGGACGTTCGGTCTGGAAGTTCAGTTTCTTTGTGACCTTAGCGAAACGCTGCTGACCCACGTAGAGCTGCACAGTCTCCTTGCCCTCACGGCTGCCGGTGTTGGTCACGCTGACGGAGATCTTCCAGTTGCCATTAGCAAGTTGTTCTATGGCAGGCTTGGAATACTGGAACGTGGTGTAGCTCAGTCCAAAGCCGAAGGGGAAGTTTGACTTCACGCCAAGTTTGTCAAAGCCCCGATAGCCTACGAAGATGTCCTCATCGTAATACACCTGACGGCGGGGCACCTCTCCTGCGCTGTTGGCAGGAGCCTCAACGCCCGTCAGTCCGGGATAGGCCCGTTCGCCAAAGCTGGTAAAAGGATAGTCGGTGTAGTTCTTGGCAAAGGTGACGGGCAGCTTACCGCTGGGGTTCACCTTTCCTGTGAGCACATTGGCCAGCGCCGTGCCAGCCTCGCTGCCCAGATACCAGCAATGTAAGAAGGCGTTAACCTGCTGCAGCCAAGGTGTGGCGAAGGGGTTGCCACCGAAGGTCACGACGATGAGTTTAGAGTTGAGAGTTGAGAGTTGAGAGATTAGCTCGTTCTGTCCGAACGACAGGTCGTAGGACTCGCGGTCGCCGTTCTCACAGTCCTGATGGTGGTTCTTGTTCATGCCACCGATGAAGATAATGAGGTCGGCATCCTTAGCTTTCTCCAGCGCCTCTACCTTCAACTTCTCGTTCAGAGCCGGGTCAACCTTGTCCACATGGTCGTACATGGCACGGCCTGAGGCGTAACCTTGGGCGAAATCTATTTTACAGTTAGACAATTGGCTGCGCAAAGCGTCTAAGGGCGAAATATCACGCAGGGTCTTCAGCTCACTGGAGCCGCCACCCTGGGTAAGTGAGCGTGTAGCATTCTCACCTACCACTAATATATTATTGTATAAGGAAAGGTCGAGAGGGAGCACTCCTCCGTTGGTGAGCAGCACGATACCCTCCTCGCCTATCTGACGGCAGACATCGTAATGGTCTTCCGAGCATTGCTTTCCGATGACTTTCTGCGGGTTCATCGCCGTGCGGAAGATGGTACGCAGCACTCGGGCAGCCTTATCGTCAAGCACCGACATAGGCACCTTACCATCCTTGATAAGCTGTTCGAACTTGTCGGCCAGGTAGTAGTCGTTATAACCGAACTCTGCCTCCCTCACCTTACCGTCAGTGAAGGTTCCCATCTCTATGTCCAGGCCTCCGTTGACAGCCTGCCATGTGTCGGTAGTTCCGCCCCAGTCGCTGATGAGAGCTCCGTCCCATTGCCACTCACGCTTCAGCACGCCGTTGATGAGCTCGTCGTTTTGTGTGACGTGCACACCGTGCCACAGGTTGTACGAGCCCATGACGGTCCACACATTTGCCTTCTCCACGGCCCGACGGAAGGGAGCCAGATAGATCTCACGCAGGGCACGTTCCGAGACGTTCACGTTCACATTGAAGCGGTCCACCTCCTGGTCGTTCAACACGAAATGCTTCAGACAGCAGGCCACGCCATTCTTCTGGGCAGCCTGAATATAGGGCACGACCATCTCGCCGGCCAGGTAGGGGTCTTCACCACAATATTCGAAAGCTCGTCCATTCATTGGCGTTCTGGCAATATTCACGCCAGGGCCGAGCAGGATATCCTTTCCGCGGAAGGCGAACTCCTCGCTGAGACTATGACCATAGAGGCGGGCAAGGTCACGGTTCCAAGTTGCTGCCAGACAGGTGAGCGACGGGAAAGCCACAATGGAGTCGTTGCTCCAGCGGGCAGGGCTCCAGGTGTTCCACTCCAGCTCCTCACGTACTCCGTGAGGGCCGTCGTCCATGTTCAGCTGACGTATGCCCAGACGTGGCACGCCAGCCGATGTGAACTTGCTCTGAGCATGGAGAATCTGAATCTTCTCATGCACGGTCATGCGGCTAAGGGCGTCCTTCACGCGCTCCTCAAGTGGGGCTTTTGTGTCAAGATACTTGGCCGCCTGCTGCGCGGCAGATGTAATCGTTACGAATACAAACAATGCAAAGACAAACAGTTTTTTCATTGTCATAAAAAATAAGGTTATTATACAAATTTCCTGCAAAAGTACAAAGTTTTTTTCAAACCACCGCTTACTTTAGTTAAAAAATGGTTTATTATGGAATAAATATTTGTTGATGTTGGCGTAAATGGCTATCTTTGTGCGAAATATCTTGACTATGAAGTATCTTATGTCCACCCTCTTTTCCCTTTTCCCGATATTTGGCTGGTCACAGCCCCCCACCTCTTACCCCTCACCTCCCGCCTACCGTTTGGTACGTCAGCGCTTTCACCGCGAAATTCCGGCGGGCAACTATAGCGGTATCTGTGCCCTTGGCGACGGACGCTTTGCTGTCGTCGATGACAAAGCTGCGGAGGATGGCTTCTACGTCTTCCGTATAGGTATCGACAGCTTGAAGGGGCGCATCACCGATGTGGTAAATGAAGGTTACCGTAGCAGCGGACTGCCCAACCGCGACATGGAGGGAATCTGCTACTGCCCGACCACTCAGACCGTCTTCATCAGCGGTGAGGATGACAACGAAGTCTACGAGTATAGCCTGAACGGACAGCGTACGGGCCGACAACTGGCCATGCCGCCAGAGTTCAAAAAGGCCAACCAGAACTACGGTCTCGAGGCCCTGACCTACGACAACAGCCGACACCTCTTTATCACCACCTCGGAGCAGCCCCTGCCGGGCGACACGCTCCTGCGCATACAGACCTTCGGAGACGACCTTCAGCCCCGAGAGCAGTATCTTTACCGGCCCGATGAACCAGACATGGGAAAAAAAGGGAAGCGGACGCGGGGCTACCACGGTGTTTCGGGAATGTGCGCCCTTACCGATGGCCGTCTGCTGGTGATGGAACGACAGATACGAGTGCCGCGGATGAAGATTGGTGCTCGTGTCGTGACGCGCATCTATAAGGTCGTCCTCCCCCCGAATGGGGAGCCTTCACAAACCGTCCTGGAGAAACGTCTCGTGAAGGAAGTCAAGACCCGGCTGACGCTCACCGGAAGGCGCTTTGCCAACTGCGAGGGCATTTGCGAGCCTTGGCCCGGTCTGCTGCTGATAGTAGCCGACTCGCAGAACAGGTTCCGGGGAGTCTTGCGCGATTGGTTTTTGCTCCTCAGACTTTGAACGGCTCAAACTCACAGTACGAACGGCTTAAACTCATAGTCCGAACGGCTTAAACTCCCAGTCCGAACGGCTTAAACTCTAAGCATCATTTATTACGTTTGAAAAAAAAGTCCCAAGTTATTAGGTTTTTCCATTCTTTTTTGTACCTTTGCCCCCAAAAACTGTAACAACGTGAAGAAAGAGAGTCCTTTTTCAGAGAATAGCCGTCAGCGACAACTGGAGTCGCCCGACCACGTGCAGGAATATGTGCGCGTCACTTCTGTTTCGCCCTTCCTCATCGGCCTGACCATCCTGCTCCTGCTGGGAGCCTTTGTCGTGTGGGGAGTCTTCGGCACCGTCGCCGACAGGGTGCAGTATACCGGACTTATCTTCCCCCATCATGGCACGGACGACGTGACCCTGCAGTCGAGAGGCTCCGTCATTAGGATGCTGGTGCATACAGGCGACTCAGTGGTGGTTGGCCAGGAGGTAGCCTACGTAGAGACGCTGGGACGCGACAGCGTGATACACAGTGCCATCGCGGGTATCGTGTTGCATACAAAGCAGGACCGCGAGTCGTTTGAACCAATGGAGCCCCTCGTGAGCATGGTCTGCGAGCATCATGACCACACGGTGCACACCATGCTCCTGGCATACGTGAAGATGGAGACCCACCACGTGCTGAAGGAAGGTATGGAGGCGCAGGTGTGGCCCATAGGCGACGACCGCGACAAGATAGGCTATGTAAGGGGTGTCATCACTGACATTGACCCCTACCCCACCCCGGTGGCCGAAATCATCAGCCAGCTGAAGAGTGCTGCTATGGCCGAGCTGCTCTTCGACACCAACGAGCCCGTGTGGCAGGTGGTCATCGAGCTGCGCCATAATCCCGAAGACCCCGAACTGTATGACTGGGCCTCAGGTAATCCCGATGATGTGGAGATGACGGTCGGCACGTTCTGCAATGTGCTGACCGAGACGCGCAGCCGCTCCATGTACCAATATCTATTTAATCTGTAAAAATTGGAAACGAAGAAGACGACATGGGGATTGCTCTACCGCTTCATGAAGGCGGGTGGCACCCTTTTCTGGATGATTATCCTGCTCTATGTCATCACCATTGGCATGGAGCTGTTTCCGCCTTTCTTCCAACAGATCTTTACCGATAACATCATCACGGGGAAGAACCCGGAGTGGTTCACCCCGCTGATGATTATCTTCGGCTCGCTGTTTGTTCTCGAACTGATAGCATGGCTGGTGCTCAACAGTCATCGCCGCACGCTGACCATGCGGTTCAGCCTCGTCAGCCAATCACGCTACGTGTGGCATGTGTTGCGTCTGCCTATGTCAGCCTTCAGTAAGTTTTCCACGGGCGACCTCATGGTCCGTTACATGGGCATCACCCGTACGGGCGTGAAGCTCTTCGACCAGGTGCCCGGCATAGTGCTTCTCTTCAACATTCTCATCTTCTCCTACTTGCTGTTCTTCTACAGCTGGCGGCTGGGCATCATCGAGATTCTGGCCCTGGCCACCATCATCATGTCCGTACGTCTCAGCGCCAGTTACCAGAAGCGGAAGGCGAAGGACATGGAGGTCACGGAGCGTCACCTTCAGAGTGCCACTATGGCGGGGATGCGTAACATGGAGACCATCAAGTCGGCCGGGGCCGAACAGGGCTTCTTCCAGCGGTGGGATGCCATCTATGCCTGTGCCCTCAATGCCCGTGTCACCGCCACCCGTCAGATGATTCTCGTGGCTGCGTTGCCAACGCTGGTGCAACAGCTGAGTAATGCGCTGGTGCTCTGTCTGGGAGCACTGTTCATCCTCGACGGCGACCTCACGCCCGGTATGCTTTTAGCCTCGCAAGCCTTCATGACTTCCATGCTCTTCCCCGTGACAAAGATTTCCAACGTCATGCAGGAGGTGTTCAAGGCCCACTCCGTGCTCGAGCGGCAGGAGGAAGTGCTTGATGAGCCTTTAAATGGGAGTGAAGAAGGAGTGAAAGGGACGTTAGATAATAAAGCAGACGAGCAGAAGTATCGTCCCCTTCACTCCCCTTCTTCTGTCAAGCTCCTCGGCGAAATCGAGCTCCGCGACGTCACCTTCGGCTACGACCGCTCTCAGCCGCCCCTCATCTCCCATCTCTCCCTTCACATCAAGCCCGGCGAGCACATTGCCTTCGTAGGTAAGTCGGGCTGCGGAAAGAGCACCATTCTGATGCTCGTCGCCGGACTCTACGAACCCTGGGAGGGCGAGGTGCTCATCGACGGCGTGCCTGTCAGCGAGATTGACCGCATGAAGCTTACTGGCAGTCTCGGACTGGTCAGCCAGGACGTGACGCTGTTTGAAGGAACGATAGCCGACAATATCCGTATGTGGGACCTGTCGATAGAGGATTTCGCCATAAAAACGGCTGCGGCCAATGCCCAGATACACGACGAGATTGCCTGTCGGCCCGATGCCTACGACGGTATCGTCACCACCGGTGGACAGAATTTCTCCGGCGGTCAGCGCCAGCGACTGGAGATTGCCGCCGCCCTGGCCAAGGAGCCCACGCTGCTCCTGCTCGACGAGGCTACCTCGGCCCTCGACGGGAAGACCGAGGAGCTGGTCATGAAAGCCCTATACGGCCTTGGCGCCACCCTGCTGATGATTGCCCACCGGCTGGAGACCGTCCGCCAGTGTGACCGCATCTACGTCATGGACTACGGCAACGTCGTCCAGACCGGCACCCATGACCAGCTGATGGCCGACCCCAACGGAATCTATTACAAACTGCATAACTCATAACCCTCAAACCTCAACTAATGGAGACCTTATATGAACAGTTGAAGCGCCGCATCGAAGGCAACCGCCAGGCCGTAGGTCAGGCGGGCGACTTGTTCATGTCTATGGTCAGCCGCGACGTGCTGCGCCGTATTGTGGGCAATGCTTCCCTGCGCAGCATTACTGGCGCCTCCACGCCCGACGACTTGGAGCAGCAGCTTGCCAAAGAGGGAATCTTCTTCCGTCAGGTGACCCTGGAAGGCCCTTGGTGGAAGCACACCACCGGCCGGCTCCTGGCTTTCCTGCAGGAAGACGACACGCCCGTCATCCTCATGCCCGGCTTTGCCAGCTATTCCTTCATCCATCCACACACCAGAAAACGCATCAAGATCAGCGGCCAGTCTACCATCCTGAAACCCGAGGCTTTCTGCCTGACTCAACCGCTCTCCCCCTCCGCCCCCGTTGCCGAGTCGTCAGCCGAGGGCCTCTCCTCCCCCCTCACCCTTCGTGACTTGGGCCGTTTCGCCTGGCACAGCCTCAGCAATGCCGACCTCCTTTATATCTGCCTTGCCTGTATCAGCGTCGTCCTGCTCACCATGTTCACCCCTTACGTCACGAAGCTGGTGTTCAGCGAGGTCATCCCTTCTGGCGACTCCTCCCAACTTCTGCCCGTGGCCGTGTTGCTGTTCAGCGCCTCCCTCGGCCTGGTAATGCTTCAGGTGACGCGCAGCCTCGTGGTGTTCCGGGTAAAGGACAAGCTGGAGTATTCCCTGCAGACGGCCCTGATGACCCGCCTGCTCCATCTGCCGGCCACTTTCTTCAAGACCTGGTCGGCAGCCGACCTGTCCAACCGTGTGCTCTCGCTCTCCCGTTTCAGCGGCCTGCTGACCGAGAATATCCTGACTACGATACTCTCGACGCTGTTCACCGGCATCCTGTTCATACAGTTCTTCATCTACGGCGGACCGCTGCTCTTCATTGGCATCGGCGTATTGGCCGTGATGACGTTCTTCATCATGCTCAACTATTACTACACGAAGAAGGTGCAGGAGCGCGTCACTCCCCAGCGTTCCAGGATGTACGGACTGCTCTACGAGATGCTGGGCGGCATACAGAAGATACGCGTCAACGGTGCCGAGGAACGTGCTTTCCGCCAGTGGGCCGAGACCCTTGTCGATGCTGAGGAGAACAGCGCCTCACAGCCCGCTATGTATTTCTATACCAGCTCCATAGCCTACGTCGTCAAGCTGCTGCCGCTACTTGTCACGATGTGGGCTGCCTGGCAATACCGTCTCGGGCTCTCCGACTATATCGCCTACTGCTCCGTCCTCGCCATTGCCGTTTCCACCATCCAGCAACTGGGCACTATCATGAAGCAGATAGGCCGCCTCATGCCAGAGGTTCGCCAGTGCAGTCCCATCCTGGAGACACCCACGGAAGAGTCCAGCGAGCAGCATGTCCTGACAAACATCAGTGGCGATATCGAGGTCAGCGGCATCTCCTTCCGCTATCCTCCCCTCCCCACGGAGGAAGGTCCTACACCCTGGATATTCAACGGTCTCAACCTGCATATACGTCCGGGCGAATATGTCGCCATCATCGGACCCTCGGGATGCGGAAAGTCCACGTTGCTGCGTCTGCTTCTCGGCTTCGAGGAACCGTCCGAGGGCTCCATCTTCTACGATCATTATAACCTGCGTGATATCAACAAGTCGAGCCTGCGCCGTAACTGCGTGGCCGCCGTTCTGCAGAACGGTCGCTTAGTGGAGGGCACGCTCCTCGACAACATCCTCTTCACCGCTCCCGCTGCCACCGAGGCTGATGCCTGGGAGGCCGCCCGGCTGGTTTCGCTCGACGAGGATATCAGCCGCATGCCCTTAGGGATGCTCACCCCCATATCGGAAGACGGACTGGGCATCTCCGGCGGACAGCGACAGCGCATCCTCCTGGCTCGTGCCCTGGTGCAGCGTCCCGACATCCTGCTGCTCGACGAGGCCACTTCGGCTCTCGACAATGTCACCCAGCAGCAAGTCATGAAACACCTTGCTCGGATGCGCTGCACCCGTATCACTATTGCCCATCGAAAGGAGACCATCCGCCAGTGCGACCGCATCATAGCCCTTGTCAATGGCCAAGTGGCGAAGGAAGGAACTTACGACGAAATGGTCGCTGCGGGATACATATAACCTTTCCCATGATAGCCAAAATAAGATAAGGAGGAAAGAATATGTTACTGACAATTACCGACGTGGAATATCTGGGTGACTCTTTTTACCTTCAGCACCGGAGAGCGCCGTAAGGTGGACTCTATGAGCTGGGACAGGCGGCTTGAATGTTTTACGAAACTGAAAGCGATATGAGCAGATAGACGACAGACATAGAACGACATAAGGATGCGTTGACTTTTTGATTCTTGATTCAGAAATTTCGCCAAAATATCTCCCGAGAATTAAAAGTTGATGCTCGCGTTTAGGCGCGGGCTGATACTTTATCTGGGAGAATGGCGTTTGGCGATGCCTCTGAATCGGATGCTGAATCAGTACCGCGCTTTCTTTGTGCTCATAATTAAGAAGGTTTAACTACAAAACATGTCATGTTTTCGCAATTAGAGCGTATATATTAATGAAACAGACATCATAACTATGGAACTGAAATTCGGAATCAATAGCATTGACGTGAAGCAGTTGCGCTACTTCTGCGAACAGGAGGGCCAAAACGTTCATTACCAGAAAGGCGAGCAGATAGAGCTTGAGGGGCGTCCTTCAAAGTGGTTTGGCTATGTGGCCGAGGGATGCTTCAAGTATGTGGCAAAGGGCATTAGCGATGGGAACGAACATATCACGTGGTTTTCATTTGCCGGAGAGTTCGTAGGCGACTATCCCAGTTGTCTTTACAGTCGCCCGTCGCAAACCACCATTGAGGCAATGATGCCCAGCCACGTGCATAGGATCAGCGGTGAACAACTAATGTGTTTCTTCCGTAGGAATATGGAAACGATGGAGCTTCGCAGTATCGTTGGCGAGCACCTGCTCAGTCAGGCACGTGCTCGTTACCTTGATTTCCACCGTACTGCACCACGCGAACGCTACGAGTTGTTGATGCATCGCTGTCCAGGCATAGTCGAGCATCTGCCACTCAATGTTATTGCCTCGTTTCTCAACATCAGTCCGAAAACCATTTCGATGATACGACGTGACATTACCTTCGGGCGGTAATCTGAGGGGGCTGCATTTCCAAATCCTTTACCAAAGTAAAGACTTTCATCCTCAGCATGAACTTTTTTGGTTGTGCCGAGGGTGTTTCGTACAGATTGTCGTACCTTTGCATCGAGAGTTTTTCCATAAAGACTCTCTCGTTTGTTTGAGCAGCTCCCGTCGTGATGACGGGGACTGCTTTTTAAAAGTTTAACGACCGGTGATGTAAGATTCTCGAAAAACTTGCGTTTATATAGAAAAAAGTATTAACAACAGAAATGATGAAAGCAATAAAGATTTGTAGACTGGTCATGACGATGCTTGCTTTGTTCGTCATCGCCTCCTGTACCAACGATCCTCAATGGGCTGACCCTGAGGCCCACGAAAAGACGGAGCAACTGCAGGCGCAATACACGCCATTCATCGTAGGCACTTGGCACTATGAGAAAGTCGGAGATAAGCAAAGGGTATTCGAGCAACTGACGTTTAATACCGACGGAACGATTAGCGGACTGCGCAAATGGCAGGCGCGGCAAGTTGTAACCATCGACGGTCAGGAGCAATACACCGACTGGGAGAATCTATCACAGCTAAACGGTCATTTCACGGGTACATGGTCTCTCGTATGGCAAAGAAATGACAAGGGCGTGGGCGAGAACCGCCTATATCTCTATGGTGAGTACGACGAAACAGACATCGTGTACCTTCCCTATAGTGCTAACGTCCTTTTCGACTATGCCGATTCAACCATCCTGCGCTTTGCCGGCCTTTGGCAGAACAATGACGGTTGGACGAGTTACGAGCGAGGAGAAGCCGAACCAAGTTTCTGAATTAATCGAAAGAAAGGGTTCTTTTGGAAGAGTACCTTCGACGAAATGGATGCTGAGAGATTCATATAAATGTTCCCAATATAATTATTTATTATTGTGTACGAGAACAAAAGTCAATAATAATAATATAATCCGTTAAAAATATTGTGAAATATTTGGCAGAAAGAAAGAATTGTCGTAATTTTGCCGTCGATTTGAAACATATAATCATATATCACATGACAAGAATAGCAAACTATTGGTGGTGGCGTAACTCAAGATTCGGAAGATCGTGAGAAGATAGCCGCGTACCTATAGCTTTGCACAAAGAAGATACTGAGAGGCCTTTCGTTCTTACGAGGGGCCTCTCAAATTTTATAATAACGTAATATCGAAATAACATAATAACAAATAACAACAAGACTATGAATTATCAAGTAGACAAAAACGGTTTCTATGGAGAGTTCGGCGGGGCATACGTTCCCGAGATTCTCTACAAGTGCGTTCATGACCTGCAGGAAGCCTACCTTCCGATTATCGAGAGCGAGGAGTTCAAGCAGGAGTACCATGCGCTGTTGAAGGACTATGTGGGACGTCCGTCGCCACTCTACTTTGCCAGTAGGATGAGCGAGCGATATGGCTGCCAGCTTTACCTGAAGCGTGAGGACCTGAACCACACGGGAGCTCACAAGATTAACAATACCATCGGTCAGATTCTCTTGGCAAAGAAGATGGGCAAGACACGTATCATTGCCGAGACGGGAGCCGGACAGCATGGTGTAGCAACGGCAACGGTATGTGCGTTGATGAACATGAAGTGCGAGGTATTCATGGGAGCGACGGATGTAGAGCGTCAGCACACAAACGTAGAGCGTATGAAGATGCTGGGTGCCGAGGTACATCCCGTTCGTACAGGCAATATGACGCTGAGCGATGCCTGCTCGGAGGCTATCCGCGACTGGTGCTGTCATCCTGCCGACACCTTTTATATTGTTGGCTCGACAATGGGGCCTCACCCCTACCCCGACCTTGTGGCCAGAATGCAGAGTGTGATAAGCGAGGAGATAAAGTGGCAGCTTGAAGAGAAGATTGGGCGTGACTATCCTGACTACCTCATTGCCTGTATCGGAGGAGGAAGCAATGCCGCAGGAACTATCTACCACTATATGGATGACGAGCGGGTGAAGATTGTTCTGGCAGAGGCAGGTGGTCACGGCTGGGGCACTGACTATACCGCCGCTACCATTCACCGCGGAACCATTGGAATCCTGCACGGAGCGAAGATGCTGGTGATGCAGAACGAGGACGGGCAGATACAGGAAGCGTTCACTATCTCTGCTGGTCTTGACTATCCGGGCGTAGGGCCTATGCATTGCAACATGGCGAAGAAAGGCCGCACACAAGTGCTGAGCATCAACGATGACGAGGCTATCTATGGCGGATATGAGCTCACCCGCATGGAGGGTATCATCCCGGCCATCGAGAGTGCTCATGCCATCGCAGCCCTCTCCAAGCTTAGCTTCAAGAAGGATGACGTTGTCGTGCTCACCGTCAGCGGACGTGGAGACAAGGACGTGGAAACTTATCTGAAAAACAAACAAATGGCAAAGGAATATGGAAACTTTTAAATATACGACAAGTAGCAAGACGATTCTTGCAGACCTATACACTCCAGTTGGGGTATACATGCGGCTGAGAGACCTTTATCCGCAGAGTGCGTTGATGGAGAGCTC
>JAGCNO010000098.1 GCA_017645905.1 Prevotella sp.
CACCCGCCAGGAGCACCATTCTTCATGCTCACCGGCAACCTGTTCACACAGCTCACCTCCGACGTGACGAAGGTGGCGCTGATGGTGAACATAATGAACGCATTGCTGAGTGCGCTCTGCATCATGTTCCTCTTCTGGAGCATCACGCACCTGGCACGCCGACTGCTATTAAGTGAAGAGGTAAAAGTGAAGAGTGAAGAATTTGCTACCGCTATACCTCTTTGGAAGCTCATCGCTATTGAGGGCAGCGGCCTTGTAGGAGCCCTTATCTACACCTTCAGCGATACCTTCTGGTTCTCGGCCGTCGAGGGCGAGGTCTATGCCTATTCCTCAGCTTTCACCGCTGTAGTGTTTTGGCTCATCCTGAAGTGGGAGGAACACGCCGACGAGCCTCACTCAGACCGCTGGCTGGTACTTATCATGTACATGACGGGGCTCTCCATCGGCGTTCACCTGCTAAACCTGCTTTGCCTGCCTGCCATCGTGCTCGTATGGTACTACAAGCGTTTCCCCAATGCCAACGTCAAAGGCAGTATCGTAGCCCTCATCATTTCGTTCATCATCCTTGCTGCCGTGCTCTACGGCGTAGTTCCTGGCATCATCACCGTTGGTGGATGGTTCGAGCTGTTCTTCGTCAACACGCTTGGAATGCCCTTTAACACCGGCGTTTACATCTACCTCGTCCTCCTTGTGGCCCTTGTCATCTGGGCTATCTACGAGACGCAGCATGCCCAGCCTACGAAGCAGAGCTGGACGCGGCAGAACATCGCGTTCCTGCTGGCCTTTGCCATGCTTGGTGTTCCGTTCTACGGCTTTGGCTGGAGTGCCTTCTTCATCGGTATTCTGGTGCTGGCCGTTATTGCCGCCTTGCTCTTCCGTCGAACAAAGACCGGGCCGCTGATTCCTGCCCGTCTGAAGAACACGACGCTGCTCTGCATGCTCATGCTGATGATTGGCTACTCGTCTTATGCCGTCATCGTCATCCGTTCGTCGGCTAACCCGCCCATGGACCAGAACTCTCCCGAGGACATCTTCACGCTCGGTAACTATCTGAGCCGCGACCAGTACGGCTACCGTCCGCTTGTCTGGGGACAGGCCTACAACTCGGAATATCTCGTAGACAACAGCGGCCGCGTGACAATGGACGAGGGTGCTCCCATGTACCAACGTCGTGAGAAGCACAGCGCCGACGAGAAGGACAGCTACTTCATCGTCTCGACGAAGGACAAGCCCGTCTATGCTCAGAACATGCTCTTCCCCCGCATGTACAGCAGCAGCCCGCGCCACATACAGTTCTATGAAAGCTGGCTCGGCGGAGTGAAGGGCAACGAGAAGCCTTCCAACTACCGCGACGGCAAGACCGTAAAGATTCCCACCCAGATGGAGAACCTCCGCTGGTTCTTCTCCTACCAGTGCAACTGGATGTACTGGCGCTACTTCCTCTGGAACTTTGCCGGACGTCAGAACGACATTCAGGGTCACGGCGAGGTAGAGCACGGCAACTGGCTCACCGGCATTCCGTTCATCGACAATGCCCGCCTTGGCGACCAGAGCCTCCTTCCCGATGTGCTGAAGAACAACAAGGGTCACAACGTGTTCTTCTGCCTGCCCCTCATCTTGGGTCTCATCGGTATCTTCTGGCAAGTATTCATGCGCAACCCCAAGGGCATCAAGCAGTTCTGGGTGGTGTTCTTCCTCTTCTTGATGACCGGCCTGGCCATTGTGGTCTACCTGAACCAGACGCCTGAGCAGCCCCGTGAGCGCGACTATGCCTACGCCGGCTCGTTCTATGCCTACGCCATCTGGTGCGGTCTGGGCGTGGCTGCCATCATCAGCTGGCTCAACAACATCTTGAAGAAACAGTCGGTAGCTGTGGCAGCCGTAGCCTCGGCAGCCTGTCTTTTAGTGCCCATCCAGATGGGCAGCCAGACGTGGGACGACCACGACCGTTCCGACCGCTACACCTGCCGTGACTTCGGACAGAACTACCTCATGTCGCTCCAGTCGGAGGTCACCGACAGCGCCGGCAACACCCGTCCCTGTTACCCCATCGTCTTCACCAACGGCGACAACGACACCTTCCCCTTGTGGTACAACCAGGACACCGAGAGCGTGGGCACCGATGCCCGTGTCTGCAACCTCTCTTACCTGCAGACCGACTGGTACATCGACCAGATGCTGCGTCCGGCCTACGACTCACCGTCGCTGCCCATCACCTGGAGCCGATTAGAGTACTGCTCCGGCACGAACGAGTATGTGCGTATCGACAACAACATCAAGAAGGCCATCGAGATGCTCCGCAGACAATACCCCGCCGAGGTGAAGGAACTCTTCGGCGAGAATACCTACGAGCTGCAGAACGTCCTCGACCAGTGGGTGCGCAACAAGCGCGACAACGACCTCCGTACCCGTCAGCGCAAGGCCATCGAGCTGGCCTTTGCCCAGATGCCCGAGATGGTCAACGACCCGTACTACAGCCTTGACGAGAATCTGAATGTCATCCCCACCGACACCCTCTTCGTCACCATCGACAAGGAAGCCGTGCGCCGCAGCGGCATGAAGCTGCAGGGCGACTCCATCCCCGACCGCATGGCCATCTCGCTCTCAGGCCTCAGCTCCCTCGACAAGAGCAAGCTGATGATGCTCGAGATGCTGGCACATGCCAACTGGGAGCGTCCCCTCTACGTGGCCTACACCGTGGGTGAGGAGAACTACATGAACCTCGGCGACAACTTCGTGCAGGAGGGACTCACCAACCGCATCACGCCCTTCACCACCAACATCGACGGCCGTGTCGTTAACGGCATGACAAACTTCGACACCGAGAAGACCTACCACAACGTGATGGACCGCTTCAAGTTCGGCGGAGCCAACACGCCGGACATCTATCTCGACGAGACCGTCATGCGCATGTGCTACACTCACCGCCGCCTGATGGTGAAGCTTGCCAGCAACCTCATCGAGGAGGGCGACAGCGTCAAGGCCGTCAAGGTGCTGGAGCGCTGTGAGCAGGAACTCCCCGCTGCCAACGTTCCCCACGACTATCAGGGAAGCAGCATAGAGATGGCACAGGCCTACGCCATCCTCGGCAACGACGAGAAGGCACGCGAGGTGCTCCAAGCCCTCTGGGACAACTCCGACCAATACATCACCTTCTACAACTCCCTGGAAGGCAGCCAGTTCAAGAACACCGAGAGCAGCTTCCACCTCCACATGTTCTACATCATGCAGCGCCTCATCAGCATCGCCGACATCTTCGACAGCGACCTGGCTGACCAATACCAGGCACACTTAGAAGAGCAGGCACGTGTCTTTGTGGCCAAGGGAGGACGGTTGCCGCAGTACTAATTTATGATCATCGAGCAGCCCGCAATTTACTTGCGCTGGCTCTACCCAAGGGCCCTTTGGAGAATGGACCGTCGCGAACGTGCAGTATACCTCACGTTCGACGACGGGCCAATCCCGGAGGCCACGCCCTTCATCCTCGACACGTTGCGCCAGCACCAAGTAAAGGCCACCTTCTTTATGGTGGGCGACAACGTGCGCAAACATCCCGAACTTTATGAGCAGATAGTGCGAGAGGGCCACCAAGTGGGCAACCACACCCACAACCACATCGGCGGACTGCGCCACTCCATCAAGCACTACATGTACAACGTAGAGCGTGCCAACGCCTACATCCAAAGCCCTTATTTCCGGCCGCCCCACGGCTGGATGCGCCATTCGCTCTATGCCGTCCTCTCCCGCCGCTATAAGGTAGTCATGTGGGACCTTGTCACCCGCGACTACTCCAAGTGGATGACTGCCGATGACATCGTCGACAACGTGCGGCGTTACGCCCGCAACGGCTCTATCATCACCTTCCACGACTCGCTGAAGTCCATCGGCAAGCTTCGCACCGCCCTACCCCAGAGCATCCTTTGGCTCAAGGAGCAGGGTTACGAATTCAAGACCATTTAGACGGCATTCCTGCATACAATGCACGTAGCAGGCTATGAGTTTCCAGTAAGGAAACTGGGAGTTCCCCCGGAGGAAACTGTGAGTTTCCAGTAAGGAAACTACGAGAGAGAACGGCTTATGCTCCTACAATAATCCGTCCAAAGCCTGCAACCACACTATCCCATTGTAAACTCGCTCACAGCCACTCCCCTCCCCCAGTAGGGGCAGACCCCTGTGTCTGCCCGCCGTTCCCTACGGTATGGATGGGGTCTGCCCCTACCGGATGGTCTTTGGCGGGCAGACACAGGGGTCTGCCCCTACCTGGTGGTCTATAAGTGGACTCGCAGATTTCACTGTTTCTGACTGCGCGTAATGGGACGAGGGACGAACGAAGGACGAAATTAGAACAAGGCAGAGCAGAAAAACGGAAAAACATTTGGCCGTTCCGAAATTTGTAAGTATCTTTGCGCCGTGAAAACATCATTTTAACTATAAATCTAAATTAAAAATGAAGACAAAACGATTACTAAGTGTAATAATCCTTTCTTGCCTCCTGCCCTTGGTGGCCAGCGCGTATGATGTCAAAATCAACGGCATCTATTACAATTTAAATCAGTCCCCAGAGGGTACTACAGCTTCGGTGACATATTATTCATCAAATCTTTCGAACAATCGAATCGCTTATTCCGGCATCATCGACATCCCTGCCTCTGTCTCCTACAACGGAGTGGAATACGTAGTGACCAGCATTGGAGAATATGCTCTTTATAATTGTAGCGGTCTAATCTCCGTCACAATTCCAGAAAGCGTGACGAGCATAGAAGAAGCAGCTTTCCGTGATTGTACAGGCTTGACTTCCGTCACGATTGGCAACAGCGTGACGAGCATAGAAGAAGATGCTTTCAGAGGATGCAGCAGCCTGACTTCTATCACGATTCCCAATAGCGTCCAGAGCATAGGAGAAGATGCTTTCTTGGAATGTACAGGCTTAACTTCCGTCACGATTGGCAACAGCGTAACGAGCATAGGACAGTTAGCTTTCTATGATTGCAGCAGCCTGACTTCCGTCACGATTCCCAATAGCGTGACGGACATAGGACACTATGCTTTTTCTGGTTGCAGCAGTCTGACCTCCGTCACGATTGGGAGCAGCGTGACGGACATAGGACTGAGCGTTTTCTCTGGTTGCGGTTACTTGGAATACGTCATTTCAATGATTGACAATCCTTTTGAAATCAATGAAAATGTGTTCTCTGATTATTACACACCCACCCTCTATGTCCCCAAAGGCTCAAAGGGGAAATATGAAGCCACCTCGGCATGGAATTGGTTCCAGAATATTGAGGAGTTTCGTCTAAAGGGTGATGTGAACGACGATGGTGCGATTGACGTAGCTGACATCGCTGCCGTCATCGACGTGATGGCTAAGGACACCAACGAATCAGTAGCCGACGTGAACGATGATAAAGCCGTCGACGTGGCAGACATCGGTACCATCATTGATATCATGGCGGGCAAGGTAGTTGCTGAGCCGGATATCCCCTACAAGATTGTTTACGTCGCCTGCCCCGACGACAACCACCCGCACATGATTGACCTGGGTCTGCCCAGCGGCACGAAATGGGCATGCTGCAATGTGGGCGCAAGCACGCCGGAAGGATATGGGAACTATTATACCTTTGAGGATGCTAAGGCATATAATCCTCCTACGCTTGACCAGGTAAATGAGTTTCTTAATAATACCACTTCCGAATGGACCGTTCTGAATGGCGTGAGCGGCAGGATATTCACTGGCAGGAACAGAGGCACTGTGTTCCTTCCTGCTGCTGGCTATTCCAGAGGTGGTCCTGATATTTACTCCGTTGGGACAAATGGCTATTTCTGGTCGTCGACACTTGATGAGGAGCATCCGGGGTCTGCAAAGGACATAGTTGTAAATTCAAATGAAGCTAAAATAGCTTTTACTGGAACAACCTATATGAGACTGTCTGTTCGCCCCGTGCGATAGAACTGCCCAGCGCCGCTTGATGTCAGATAGCAGCAGGAAAGAAAGTACCGACTGCGCAGCCGCTGCCCTCCCATGTAGGGGTGGAGCAGGGGGTGAGGTCAGTTATTAAAAGATTCACAGATAGTTACCTACCCCTAACCCCTCCCCTTAAAGGGAGGGGAACGGCTGCGCACCATTTAAGTGAATCTTTTTTCATGTGGTGATTTTTATTGTGGACTCAATAGTAATTACGCCTTTCGCCCGTAATGTGCCAATCACATTACGGGCGATTAAATATATTTCATGGAAATGACCTTTTTTATAGAAAACAAAAGAAAAACATTATTTTTTTTTGTGGTATAAAAAATTATTACTACCTTTGCAACCAACTAAGGAAAAACATACACATCTTTAAATATTAGCTTATGTCACAGATTACAGGACGCATCTCTCAGATTATCGGCCCGGTCATCGACGTTTATTTCGATACAAAGGGCCTTGAAGCCGAGAAAGTGCTGCCGAAGATTCACGAGGCATTGCGTATCGACCGTGGCGACGGCCGCGAACTCATCGTCGAGGTGCAGCAGCACATCGGCGAGGACACCGTGCGCTGCGTGGCCATGGACAATACCGACGGCCTGCATCGTGGACTGGAGGCCATACCAGTGGGTTCGCCCATCCTCATGCCCTCGGGCGACCAGATCAAGGGCCGTATGCTCAACGTCATCGGCCAGCCCATCGACGGCATGAACAAGCTCGACATGAAGGGTGCCTACCCCATCCACCGCGAGGCTCCGACCTTCGAGGAACTCTCTACGAAGAAAGAGATTCTTTCTACCGGCATCAAGGTCATCGACCTGTTGGAGCCCTATATGAAGGGCGGTAAGATCGGACTTTTCGGCGGTGCCGGCGTGGGAAAGACGGTGCTCATCATGGAGCTGATTAACAACATTGCCAAGGGTCACAACGGATTCTCGGTGTTCGCCGGCGTTGGCGAGCGCACCCGTGAGGGCAACGACCTCATCCGCGAGATGATCGAGTCGGGCGTTATCCGCTACGGCGAGAAGTTCCGCAAGGCCATGGACGAAGGCAAGTGGGACCTCTCGCTCGTCGACCCCGAGGAGCTGAAGAAGAGCCAGGCCACGCTGGTCTACGGCCAGATGAACGAGCCGCCCGGCGCACGTGCCTCAGTGGCCCTGTCAGGACTGACGGTGGCCGAGGGCTTCCGCGACGGTGGCGGCAAGGACGGCGGTGCGGCCGACATCCTGTTCTTTATCGACAACATCTTCCGCTTCACGCAGGCTGGCTCTGAGGTGTCGGCCCTGCTGGGACGTATGCCGAGTGCCGTGGGATATCAGCCGACGCTGGCCTCGGAGATGGGTACGATGCAGGAGAGAATCACTTCAACGAAGAAGGGGTCAATCACCTCTGTGCAAGCCGTTTACGTGCCTGCCGACGACCTCACCGACCCGGCTCCTGCCACGACGTTCACCCACCTGGATGCTACGACGGTGCTCGACCGAAAGATTGCCGAGTTGGGTATTTATCCCGCCGTCGACCCGCTGGGAAGTACGAGCCGCATCCTCGACCCGCTGATTGTGGGCCGCGACCACTACGACTGCGCACAGCGTGTGAAGGAGATACTGCAGCGATACAAGGAGCTGCAGGACATCATTGCCATCCTCGGTATGGACGAGCTCTCGGACGAGGACAAGCTGACCGTGAACCGTGCACGCCGCGTGCAGCGCTTCCTCTCGCAGCCCTTCGCCGTGGCTTCGCAATTCACTGGTCTGCCAGGCGTTATGGTTTCCATCGAGGACACCATCAAGGGCTTCAACGCCATCCTCGACGGCGAGGTGGACGACCTGCCCGAACAGGCATTCCTCAATGTGGGCACCATCGACGATGCGAAGGAGAAAGCAAAGAAACTCTTAGAAGCAGCTAAAGGATAATGTTAAAACTGAAGATAGTATCGCCCGAAAGGGTGGAGTTCGAAGGCGAGGTGGAGCGCGTAAAGGTGCCCGGCATGATGGGCAACTTCGAGATTCTCACCGACCACGCGCCCATCATCTCATCGCTGCAGAAAGGCATCGTGGAGTATGACGGGAAGCAGTTGCCCATCACGGGCGGCTTCGTGGCCGTGCAGAAGAACGAGGTGTCGGTATGTGTGGAAATACAAGCCCCCTAAGTTAGGGGATTGGGGGTCTGAACAAGCACAATTGCCGTATGTCGCTCGCTCTATTCCTTTCCACGCTGCTGATAACCCTCCTCGGAGTGGCCTACGTAAAAGGTTACGACATCGTCAAAAGTCGCTCGCAGGAACGCCTGCCACAGTTCTACCTCATCATGGCAGCGGTGCGGATTGTTCTCATTGCTACAATGATAGTCCTGGTGATTCTTTTCACAGAGGACAAGGCAGAGACCCGAGAGTTCGTCTTATATACATTAATATTATATGGACTGATGATGGTGACCACCCTCGTACTGAGACACTGAAGAAAGAATAATTATGAATTATAAACTAAGAAGACTGCTACTCATTGCGCTGACCGTCTTTGCGCTGACACCTTCGGCAAGGGCTGAGGGGTTCAGTGCCAAGGAGGTAGTGCTGGAGCATATCAAGGACTCACATGAGTGGCATGTGTGGGGCGAAGGAGAGAACAGCATCGTCATCCCGCTGCCTGTCATTGTGAAGAGCAGCACCGGTTGGCACCTATTCTGCTCGTCACAGTTTGAGCATCATGCAGATGCCGACGGACTTCGCCATGTGAAGGCTGACGCACCGTCTGATATACAGGGACTGGCCATCGCCACAGAGGGCGACTTGTCGGGGAAGATAGTGGAGAACGGTTCCCCTGTTCTCGACTTCAGCATTACCAAGACGGTTGCCGTGATGTTTATCAACGTTGCCCTGTTGCTTTGCATCGTTCTGGGATGTGCCCGCTGGTACAAGAAGCACAAGGCCAGCGACCCTGCTCCCGGCGGTTTCGTGGGATTCGTGGAGATGCTGGTGATGTATGTCGTCGAAGACATCATCAAGCCGGGTGTAGGCGAGGGATATGAGAAGTATGCACCCTACCTGCTCACGTGCTTCTTCTTCATCTTCACCTGTAATGTCATGGGACTCATCCCGTTCCCGCCGGGCAGCGGAAATGTGACGGGCAACATCGCCGTGACGTTCTTCCTGGCACTCTGCACCTTCATCGTGGTACAGTTCTCGGGTAACAAGCACTACTGGAAAGAGATTTTCTGGCCCGACGTACCCACGTGGCTGAAGGCTCCTGTGCCCATCATCCCCGTCATCGAGTTTGTGGGCATCTTTACGAAGCCCTTCGCCCTGATGATTCGACTTTTTGCCAACATTATGGCAGGCCATGCCATTGCCGTTGCCATGCCGTGCATCATCTTCCTCGTGGCATCAATGGCTGCGGGAGTGTTCTATAGCATGAGTGCCGTCAGCATCCTCATGAGTATCTTCATGATGTGTCTGGAGTGTCTGGTGTGCTTTATCCAGGCCATGGTGTTCACACTGCTCTCGTCGGTGTTCATCGGAATGGCTCGCGCCGTACCTGAGGGACATGAGCATTAGCCCCTAAGTTAGGAGGCTCTTCAGCTTACAAATTATAGAATAAAGAGAATAAATAAACAAATAAGTATTAACGGGGCGAAGGACACAGGTTCAGACCCCCAACCCCCTAACTAAGGGGGCTTAAAAAAACAAAACAACTATGATTACAACTTTGTTAGCAGTAGAAGGCGTTGCCCAGTTAGGTGCCGCCGTTGGCGCAGGTCTTGCCGCTATTGGCGCAGGTATTGGTATTGGTAAGATTGGTGGTTCGGCCATGGACGCCATGGCACGCCAGCCAGAGGTTATCGGTAAGCTGATGACGAACATGATTATCGCCGCCGCCCTTATCGAGGGTGTGGCTCTGTTCGCTGCCGTGATTGCATTCATGTGTCTGTAAACCCAGAAATTCAGCATTATGGATTTATTGATTCCGAGTACTGGTTTGTTGTTCTGGATGGCGCTGACGTTCCTCGTCGTGCTGTTCATCCTTTGGAAGTTCGGGTTCCCCGTCATCACCGAGATGGTGGCGGAGCGGAAGACTTTCATCGATGACTCACTGCGGAAGGCACACGAAGCCAACGAACGACTTGCCAATCTACAGAAAGAAGGTGAATCCATCCTCCAGGAAGCTCGCGAGAAGCAGACCCAGATACTCAAAGAGGCTGCCGAGACACGCGAGGCCATCGTGGAGAAAGCCCGGGAGAAAGCCCGAGAGGAGGGCGCACGCCTGATTAACGACGCCAAGGCAGAGATTGAGCAAGAGAAGAAGGCTGCCATCGCCGACATACGCAAACAGGTGGCCGAGCTCAGCGTTGAGATTGCCGAGAAGGTGCTCCGCCAAAACCTCAAGGACGACAAGGCACAGATGGATCTCATCGACCGTATGCTGAATGATGTTTCTTCAACCAACAAATAAAAAAGGTAAGCGCGTATGGATATAGGAGTCATTTCGGTTCGTTATGCACGCGCACTGCTAAAGAGTGCCACCGACCAGAAGCTGGAAGAACGTGTCTATCAGGAGATGCAGCGCGTAGCCAAGTGCTACATTGAGGTACCTCAGCTGCGACAGACGATAGGCAACCCCATGCTCTCGAAAGAACAAAAGCAGATGCTGCTCGAAACCACCATCGGAGGAGAGCAGGCATCGCCATTGTCGAAAGCCTTCGTACAGCTCGTACTGAAAGAAGACCGAGAGAACATGATGCAGTTCATCGCCAACAGCTACGTGACACTCTACCGCCAGCAGAAGAACATCATTCGTGGAAAACTCACCACAGCCGTGGCCGTGGCACCGGAAACGGAGCAGCGCATGCGCCAGATGGTAGAGAGCAGGACAAAAGGCACCGTGGAGTTCGAGGCCGAGGTGAACCCCGACATCATCGGCGGATTTATCCTCGACTACGACACCTATCGCATGGATGCCAGCGTGAAGTCGCAACTCAACGCGATACTTAACACACTTAAAAAGTAAAGAACAATGTCAGATAAGATTAAACCAAGCGAAGTCAGTCAGGTGCTCCTTGACCAGCTGAAAGGCATCAGCAATGCCGAACAGTTCGACGAGATTGGCACCGTGCTCACCGTCAGTGACGGCGTGGCCCGAATCTACGGTTTGCGCAATGCCGAGGCCAACGAGCTGCTGGAGTTCGAAAACGGCACCATGGCCATCGTGATGAACCTCGAGGAGGACAACGTGGGCTGCGTGCTCCTGGGCCCCACGGCGGGCATCAAGGAGGGACAGGTGGTGAAGCGCACAAAACGCATCGCCAGCATCCGCGTGAACGACAATATGCTCGGACGTGTCATCAACCCGCTGGGAGAAGCCATCGACGGAAAGGGCGACATAGACCTGAACAACGCCTTCGAGATGCCGCTCGACCGCAAGGCTCCGGGCGTCATATTCCGCCAGCCGGTGAAAGAGCCACTGCAGACAGGACTGAAGGCCATCGACTCGATGATTCCTATTGGCCGCGGACAGCGTGAGCTTATCATCGGCGACCGCCAGACAGGTAAGACGGCCATCGCCGTGGACACCATCATCAATCAGAAGAGCTTCTACGAGGCAGGAAAGCCCGTTTACTGCATCTACGTGGCCATCGGCCAGAAGGCATCGACGGTTGCTGCCCTCGTACAGACACTGAAGGAGCATGGTGCCCTACCCTACACCATTATTGTAGCTGCAACAGCTGCTGACCCCGCCGCCATGCAGTATTACGCACCCTTTGCCGGAGCTGCCATCGGCGAATATTTCCGTGACCGTGGACTGCCCGCACTGGTGGTCTATGATGACCTTTCGAAACAGGCTGTGGCCTATCGTGAGGTGTCGCTGATCCTGCGCCGCCCGTCAGGACGTGAGGCCTATCCCGGTGATGTGTTCTACCTGCACAGCCGTCTGCTGGAACGTGCAGCCAAGATGAACGAACAGCAGGAAGTGGCCGAGGCAATGAACGACCTGCCCGAGTGCATGAAAGGTCATGTGCGCGGCGGTGGCTCATTGACGGCTCTGCCTATCATCGAGACACAGGCAGGCGACGTGTCGGCATACATCCCGACGAACGTCATCTCCATCACCGACGGACAGATATTCCTCGAGAGCGACCTCTTCAACCAAGGCTTCCGTCCCGCTATCAACGTCGGTATCTCTGTCTCCCGTGTGGGTGGCTCGGCACAGATTAAATCTATGAAGAAGGTGGCCGGTACGTTGAAGATTGACCAGGCACAGTATCGTGAGCTGGAGGCCTTCTCGAAGTTCTCCTCCGACATGGATGCCGTGACGGCCATGACCCTCGACCGCGGCCGTAAGAACAACCAGCTGCTCATTCAGCCGCAATACAGCCCCATGCCCGTAGGCGAGCAGATTGCTATCCTCTACTGCGGCGTGCACGGACTGATGCGCCAGGTGCCCATCGACAAGGTGCGCCAGTGTCAGGACCAGTTCCTCGACAAGCTGCGCTCAGCTGCTCCCGAAGTCATTGAAACCCTTGCCAGCGGAAAGATTGACGACGAGACAACCGACAAGATTGAAGCTGTCATGGCCGACATTGCCGGAACGTATAAATAAACGATTATGCCATCATTAAAGGAAATAAAAGGCCGTATCGCCTCTGTAAACAGCACGCGGAAGATTACGTCTGCCATGAAGATGGTGGCGTCGTCGAAACTGCATCATGCCCAGGTGGCCATCCAGAACATGCTGCCCTACGAGACGATGCTGGAGCACATCCTCAAGTCGTTCCTGGCTGCCGAGGCCGAGGCACAGACCATCTACGACCAAGAACGGGATGTCAAGCGGGTAGCCTTGGTGGTGTTCTCCAGCAACTCGTCCCTGTGCGGAGGCTTCAACTCCAATGTCATTAAGATGATGATGAACGCGGTAAAGGAGCTGACAGATGCCATAGGTCCCGAAAACGTGGAAGTCTATCCCATCGGCCGAAAGGTGGCAGAGAAGGCCCGCAAGCTGGGTTACAACGTGAAGTGTGACCTGGCCGATCTGGTTGACCATCCCAACGTGAAGCAATGTATCGACCTGGCCATGGAGCTGGGCGAGCGCTTCGCAAAGGGTGAGATAGACAAAGTAGAACTCATCTATCACCACTTCAAGAGTGCCGGTTCGCAAATCCTGACTCACAAGACCTTCCTGCCCATCGACATCGAGACCGAGCTGCAGGCTGACCATGAGCGTGACCTCACGTCGAATGTCGCCACGAAGAAAGCGCAGGACTACCTGAAGAAACACAGCAGGACGAGAGAAGTGAAGCAGGACGAGGTGAAGCCTCTCAACGACAACTTCATCGTGGAGCCCGACATGCACACCGTGCTATCGCTGCTCATCCCGAAGATGGGACACCTGATGCTCTATACTGCCCTGCTCGACAGCGTTGCCTCAGAGCATGCTGCCCGCATGGTGGCCATGCAAACGGCTACCGATAATGCCGACGAGCTGCTCCGCCAGCTGAATCTGCAGTACAACAAGAGCCGCCAGCAAGCCATCACCAGCGAGCTGCTTGACATTGTCGGTGGCTCAGTAAACAATTAAATAAGACTGCGGCTTTCTTCGAGGATGGCCAGAAGTTCATCCATGTGTGTGGCACGCAGCATGGCGATGCGCGTGGGCCGGAAATTAGGAATTCCCTTAAAGATAGGAGTGGCAGCCAGGTGACGGCGCGTGTGGAGAATACCCCGCTGCTCGTCAATACGCTCCACATTAATGTGTAACAGCTCCTCCAGTATGTCGAGTTTCTCGTCATTGGTGAGGGGCTGTTTTTTGTTTCCGTCCAAAGCATCGCGGATATCCTTGAATATCCAGGGACATCCAAAGGTGGCACGGCCAACCATGATGGCATCCACGCCGTAGTTAGAGAAAGCATTGACTGCCGTCTCGGCAGAGGTGATGTCACCATTGCCAATAATGGGAATCGTGATGCGTGGATTGCGCTTCACCTCACCAATGAGCGTCCAGTCTGCCTCGCCGGTATACATCTGTGAGCGGGTACGTCCATGAATGGTCAACGCCTGTATGCCACAGTCCTGAAGCTGCTCGGCCAGCGTGGTGATGATGAGCTGTTCATGGTTCCATCCTAAACGAGTCTTCACCGTTACGGGAACCTTTACGGCCTTCACCACTTCGAGGGTAATCTCAAGCAGCAGGGGGATGTTCTGAAGCATACCGGCACCGGCACCTTTCGATGCCACCTTCTTGACGGGACAGCCAAAGTTAAGGTCGATGACATCGGGATGAGCCTGTTCCACAATCTTCGCCGCTTCGACCATCGCATCGACTGTGCGACCGTAAATCTGTATGCCCACGGGACGTTCCTCGTCGCTTATCTGCAACTTCCGCACCGTAGAAGCAACATCGCGCACCAATGCCTCGGCACTGACAAACTCTGTGTAGACCATCGATGCTCCAAAACGCTTGCACAACAGCCGGAAGCCAATGTCCGTAACATCCTCCATCGGGGCAAGGAACACCGGACGTTCACCCAAGTCAATGTTTCCAATCCTCATCGCTTGAATGTTTTCCTGACGATACCGTCGTAGGTGTGTATGGTGAGGCAGACAGAGTCGGTGGCGGCGTTATCAAGGGGTATGCTGACGTAGGTGCGCTGCGAATAGTATTCCGGCACGCCTCCCTGGTCGTGGAAGAGGGTGAGCTGCATGGTCTTAGTGCCGTCGGCATTTCTTTGCAAGGTGTCAATGTGACATCCCAGCGTGTGGATGGCCTTCTCATCGTCAGTGGAACCCAGCAGTAGGTAAATGCCTGCGTTGAGATACTTTCCTCCGCAGCTCATCCAAGCGCTCTCGAAACGCACAGGATCGGTCTTCATATCTTTCTGCTTTTTCGGCGTGATGACACCCACGCGGCTCATGCCTTTCACTTCAGCCGTACCATTTTCTTTCTTGCTGAAATAGGTCACGGCACGGTAGGTGGAGTCAGGGGTCTTCGTCCAATTGATAGCAAAGGGAGGATTGACAGACAACTTCTCGCCATCATCGGTGACAAAAGAGGTGGCCCGGAGGTCTTTGTCCACATACACCATAGCCATCTCAGCCTGCATTTGTGAGTAGTCGCCCTCGCCCTTATCGTAGGCATCGGTGGCACAGGAAACAAGGAGAGCTGCGCAGATAGCGCAGCATACAAGACAGAAAGAGAGGTTTATTTTCATTCGTTTGTGGGGGTTGCGGTTTGCATCAGTTTGTTACGGAGTGGGTTGGCATACATGGTGAGAATGGTCTGACGGAGGAACTGCTCGTCCTTGTTAGGCAGGGTGATCTTTGCAATCTGTCCGTCCAGATACTGCTCAAAGCGTTGCCTTTCCTCAGCGGTGTAGTTCTTTGACTGGTCATTGACGCCGTTGAGCATGTCAAGGGCCACATAGTTGCTGGGATAGATACGATAACCAGCATGAATCTCATTGTCCATACGGCGTGCCAGTTCACTGAAATACTCCTTGCGGGAAAGGCCTTCCAACTCGTCAATCCACTGGTTCACAGGCGTTCCGCAATGGTAGTGTACTCGCCCCTTATAGCCCAGAATGCCGGTCTTCATGTTATCCAGGTCGTCCTGCTTGCTCTTCTTGAAGGCAGGGTTATCGCGCTTCTGTTGCATTTCCTCAGCCTTGAGATAGTCGCAGGGGTCATACTCATAACTGATGGTCAGCGGCACGATGTTGAGCTCTTTCAGTTCGCCTCCCATGGCCAGCATCTTCAACACGGCGTCGCTGGTACGGTCATCACTGTCCTTTGCCCTTCCCTCACGCTGTGCTATCCAGATATTTTCCTTTTTCTGAGTCACGGCATAGTGAATGTAGCGGCTCATGAGCTGGCTGCTGGCCAGCATCTCCTTCGGTGTAAGGCCACGACGCACGGTGAACGCCTTGTTCATCCTCACCAGCCGCTTAATCCAGGGATAGATGAGCAGGTTGTCGCCAATGCCTATCTCCACCGTCGTTGGATGGCCGGCCTCTACCAGCATCACGTCAAGGAAGGCTGAGTCAAGGACAATGTCGCGGTGGTTGCTGATGAAGGTATAGCGAGAGACTTGGGCATCAGAGGACTTCAACGCACTATCGTCGAAGGTACAGCCATCGGTGTGCTTACGGATGATGTATTTCACCACGGGCTTCATAAACCTCATCTGGAAGTCAAGCGGCGTCTTCACGCCCTTGAAGGCCAGACGCAGCAGCCCGTTACGCACACCCTTGGGCAGCCACGGCGCATAGCCCTTCATAATGACGTTGAACTGCCGGTCAGCCAGCAAGTCCTCGAAGGCCTGCTTCATCTCCTCCGGCTCGTAAGGCCGTATGTCGTCGAATTCACTCATATCAGAACTGATTCTCCACGATGTCGGTCAGCACGTCGGTCATGCTCAGTCCGGCGGCACGCACCTGCTGCGGTATGAAGCTGGTCTGGGTCATGCCTGGCGTGGTGTTTATCTCCAGCATGGTGATGTCGCCCTCGGGCGAGATGATGTAGTCCACTCGGATGATGCCGTTACAATGCAGGATGTCATAGATGGCCGAGGTAAGCTGCTGTGCCCGCTCGGCTTGTTCTGCTGGAATACGTGCGGGTGTGATTTCCTCCACCTGTCCGTTGTACTTCGCGTCGTAGTCGAAGAACTCATTCTTCGTCACCACCTCAGTCACGGGGAACACGACACTCTTGTCCTTCGTCTTGTAGCATCCGACGGTAATCTCTGTCCCCTCAAGGAACGACTCAATCATCACCTCGTCGCTCTCCATCATGGCCACACGCAGGGCAGCAGCCAGCTGGTCGGGTTTCTTCACCTTACTGACTCCAAAGCTAGACCCGTCGTTGCAAGGCTTCACGAAGCAGGGCATGCCCACGACATCAATAATCTTGCGCTTGCTGACCTGCTGCTCCTGTCCGCGACGGATGAGCACACTCTCTGCCACGCGCACGCCGTAGGTCTTGAGATACTGGTTAAGCACAAACTTGTTAAAGGTCATGGCCTCGACGAGCACACCGCTGGTGCTGTAGGGAATGTTGAGAAGCTCGAAATATCCCTGCAGGATGCCGTTCTCGCCGGGCGTACCGTGAATGGTGATGTAGGCGTAGTCGAAGTGGCGGGTACGGTTGCCCTCGCGGAAGGAGAAGTCGTGCATCTTCACACGCGACGAGGTGCCGTCGGGCAGGTCCACATGCCAGTCGGTGCCTTTCATCTCGACCACATAGACATTATAAAGTTCCTTGTCGAAGAAGGAATAGAGACCTTGAGCAGAGCGTAACGAGACGTCATGCTCACTACTGTCGCCACCGCATACGATGGCTATAGTTCGTTTCTGCTGTTTCATATTATCATTGTTCAATCTTCAATGTTCAATTGTCAATCTTTTCCTCCACTTCTCTATCACCGCCAGCATATCGTCTGGCAGAGGGCTGGTGAAGTCCATCTGATCGCCTGTCGTAGGATGTCGGAAGCCGAGGGTCTGGGCGTGGAGCACCTGACGCGGACAGAGCTTGAAGCAGTTCTGGATAAATGCCTTGTACGATGCAGAACGCTCACCACGAAGTATCTCCGTACCGCCATAGCGCTCATCGGCAAAGAGCGGATGGCCCAGGTGCTTCATGTGGGCACGTATCTGGTGCGTGCGCCCCGTCTCCAAATGACACTCCACGAGTGTGGTGTAGCCATAGCGCTCGAGGACACGCCAATGGGTGACGGCGGGCTTGCCTATCTCTGAGTCGGGCGGGAAGACAGCCATGCGCAGGCGGTCTTTCGGGTCACGGCCGATGTTGCCTTCAATGCGGCCTTCATCTTCCACAAAGTTACCCCAGACGAGGGCGACGTACGAGCGGTTGGTCTCATGGTGGAAGAACTGCTTGCCCAGGATGGACTTGGCCTCGGGCGTCTTGGCTACGAGAAGCAAGCCGCTGGTGTCCTTGTCAATACGGTGAACGAGCCCCACCTGCGGGTCGTTGGGGTCGTAAGTGGGGAGATTGCGCAGGTGCCAGGCAACGGCGTGGACCAGCGTCCCGTGGAAGTTGCCACAACCGGGGTGGACCACCATTCCGGCAGGCTTGTAGACCACCATCAGGTCGTCGTCCTCATAGCGCACGTCAAGGGGCAGCTCTTCAGGGACGATGGTGGTGTCGAAGTGAGGACGGTCGAGCATGAGGGTGATGATGTCGCCCGCCCGCACCTTGTAATTGCTCTTCACCGGCTTACCGTTCACGTGGAGGAAACCGGCCTCGGCAGCCTGTTGGATGCGGTTGCGAGAGGAGTGCTGCGTGTGCTCGGTCAAGTACTTGTCGATGCGCAACGGCTCCTGCCCGCGGTCGACTTCCAACCGCAGGTGCTCATAGAGCTGACCATCCGCCTTTGACGACTCTTCTTCAAGGCCTTCGTCAAGCAGTAGCTCTTCGTCCTCAAATATCTGTTCTTCAATCATTTACAATCTTCTCTATGACATCTCCGTAATCCCTCTCGGAGAATAAGCCGTTCTTTCGGGTAGAAAAAGCCGTTCTTTCTATGAGAATAAGCCGTTCTTTCTATGGGAAAAAGCCGTTCTTTCTCAGGGGCATGTTTTGTGTTTTATTCCAAACCTAATCTTCGGGGACCTCCTGGAAGGAGTCGATGAGGTCCATAGCCCCTTTGATGATGCTTTCGATGTCAAGGTCGTCGTCCTCGATTTCCTCCTCCAGTTCCAAATCCTCCTCGGTGAGCCCGTTGCCGATGACAAGCGTCAGCGTCGACTCCTTGGCCACCATGTCTCCGGCCTCTAAGTTCCGTCCTCCGCATTGCAGCCCGTAGACCCAGTCCTTGTCGCCGTCGATGAGCTTGGGCTCGGTGAGCTTGAAGCCCAGAGCCTGCAGACGGGCCCGTGCCTGACGGTAGCTGCTGTTTCCCACGAGGTCAGGAATGGCCACGCGGGGCATAGTGAGCGAGTTGATAGTCACGTAGACGATGCGCCCGCTCTTCACGCTCGTCCCAGCAAGGGGCTTCTGCGACACGACGCATCCTGCAGGCACTTTCTTATTATAGGTGGAGTCGCCGATCATGACGATAAGCCCCAGGTCGTCGCCACGCTCCACGCTCTCACGATAGTTCAGACCGCTGAAATCGGGAACACTGATGCCCTCGCCGTGATGGGTATAGTAGCCCAGCCACCATACCAGTCCCACGAAGAGCAGCACCAGCACCACGGCCATAGCTAAGCAATTACCCCACGTCATGGGGGACACAAGTTTACGGAAAATAGCTTTCAAACTCATTGCGTTCGTTATTTTTCGGCAAAGTTACGTCAAAAAGCGTGAACGGCCAAATTTTGCAGCCAGTTTTTTTCATATTCCGCAAAAAGACCTAATCGAACAAGCCTTTCTTACGAAAGACTCCCGGCAGCGTCTAGGCTGTCGGGAGTCCTTAATAAGGTTAAGCGACATTATTTTATCCCCATGCGCCATCTATGATGTTGGCAACGATATGGTTTACAACATCATCGAAATAAGGCTGGCGCAAGAAGCAGTTGCGATGTGCGAACACATCATCAACATTGAAAGGATTTACAATATGTGTTACGAAAAAAGATTGCTGTGGCAGTGGCATTGAGAGCCATTCGCTTTTGATGGGTATGGTCAATTCGGGAAAGTGGTTCTTGGTTGAAATAAGAACTGCATAAAACATTCCTGGTTCAACGTCCTGCAGCTCATCACATGAAATGACAAGTGCAGGATGCGGAAGTATCTGACCGTCAGGTAAAGAAAAAGGTACCTCCACAATCTCGCGCTGATGAACTCGTCCTATAGCCATTTCTCTATTCCTTTTGACACTCGTCCACTCATGGTACGCATATTATAGGCGTAGTCTTTGGTGCTGAGGTCTGGAAAGTCATTCTTACTCAACGGAGCGTACTGTGCCAATTGCTCAGCCAGTTGTTCGTCTGTCAACCTATGATGCTGAACGCCTGTGCGACGGCATGGATTGTTCACTTGTGCTTTCAATAACTCAACGACTTGCTGCTGAAGCCATAAATGGAAAGACACCCCATCAGGCAAAGTGCTTTTGGCTTGTGTCACTAACTGATCTTCTAAAGCGATATTGAATGTACACATAATATTATCACGTTATAGCATTCTTGCTGCAAAAGTACGAAGAAAAACGGAAACCACAAAGAAAATGAAAGGAAAAAGAAGGAAAAAAGCAGAAAAGCCCCGAAAGATTTGGTAGATAAAATCAAAATGCATAACTTTGAGGCGTAAAATCGCACGACTATTATATGGAAAAGATTCTCATCACTGGAGCCAGTGGCTTCATTGGGTCATTCATCGTTGAGGAGGCCCTTCGACGGGGGTTCGACACCTGGGCAGCCATGCGCCGCAGCAGCAAGAAAGACTTCCTCAAGGACGAGCGTATCAACTTCATCGAACTGGACCTCTCGTCACAGGAGAAACTAACGGAACAACTTCGTGGACATGAGTTTGACTATGTGGTGCATGCCGCAGGAGTGACGAAGTGTCTCGACCCGAAGGACTTCTACCGCATCAATACCGAGGGGACAAAGAACCTGGTGAACGCCCTGCTAGAGCTGAAGATGCCCCTGAAACGGTTTGTCTACATCAGCTCGCTAAGCATCTTCGGGGCCATACGCGAAAAGCAGCCCTACGAGGAGATACGTGAGACCGACACGCCGAAACCTAATACCCACTACGGGCGTAGCAAACTTGAGGCAGAGCAGTGGCTGGACAGCCTCACTTCCGAGTTGCCATTTGTGGTTCTCCGTCCTACGGGTGTCTATGGTCCTCGTGAGCGCGACTATTTCCTTATGGCACAGAGCATTAAGCAGCATACAGACTTTGCTGTCGGCTACCGACAGCAGGACATCACCTTCGTCTATGTGCAGGATGTCGTTCAGGCGGTGTTCTTAGCTTGTGAACGGGGAAAGACCGGACGGAAGTATTTCCTCAGCGACGGACAGGTGTACCAGTCGTCAACGTTCTCCGACCTCATCCGCCGTGAACTGGGCAACCCCTGGTGGATTCGTGTGAAGGCTCCTATCTGGGTGTTGCGAGTCATCACCTTCTTCGGCGACAAGATTGGGCACCTCACGGGAAAGATTACAGCCCTCAACAATGACAAGTACCACATTCTGAAGCAGCGCAACTGGCGGTGCGACATCCAGCCTGCTATCGATGAACTGGGCTATAAGCCTCAGTACACATTAGAGCAAGGAGTACCCATCACTATACAATGGTACAAGGACAACGGCTGGCTGTAACGACTCCCCTACTCCTTTACTCCTCTTATAACAATGTAGATAATGACCGGAGCACCCATCAGCGGGGTGATGGCTCCTAAGGGTATAATTCCATTCTCGCCCGGCAGATGGCAGATGACATTGCAAAGTAATGCTATGGCTGCACCGCATAGCATGGTGGCAGGAAGCAGCAGACGATGGTCGTCGGTACGGAAGAGAAGTCGAGCTATGTGAGGAACGGCCAGTCCAATAAACGTGACAGGTCCGCAGAAAGCTGTGGTAATGGCGGTGAGCAAGCCGGTAATGACAAGCAGCCACCTACGTAATCGGCCAATGTTCACGCCCAGGTTCTCGGCATAACGGTCGCCGAGCATAAGGGCGTTCAGCGGTTTTATGAGCAGCATGGCCCCCACAAGGCCCAGCAACGTGGCAACAGCAAATAGCGGAAGATTGGCCAGCGAAACGCCACTAAACGAACCCATGCCCCACACCATGAAAGACTTCACACCCTCGTCGGTGGCAAAGAAATTGAGCAGCGTAATGGCCGAAGCCGAGAGATAGCCCACCATGATTCCGATAATGAGAAGCATGACGTGGCTGCGTACCAACGTGGAGAAGAAGAAAATAACGGCCGTTACCGCCATTGCACCGATAAAGGCTGCCGCAATGACTGCCACGAAACCGCTCAGCTGCAATGCTCCCAAGCCGATACTACCCCCGAAGATAAACATGGTAAGTGCCACACAGAGGCCCGCTCCGCTACTGATACCGAAGATAGAGGGGTCAGCCAGCGGGTTGCGAAATGCCGTCTGAAGCAGCAGACCCGCTACGGCGAGAGCACTTCCACAGAGAAGAGCCGTGACGGCTTGGGGCAAACGATTCTCCAAGACGATGTATTGCCACGTGGGCTTCAGCTCCTCACCACGCCCTAAAAGGATACTGAGGACATCGCCTGCAGGGATGTGTATGCTGCCCTCAAACAAATTGAGTGCAAACAGTCCGCAGATGAACAGCAACAGGACCGGAAGGGCTATTGTTTTCGCTTTCATTATCAGTCGGATTGACCAAAATTCACAAACAATATTAAAACAGAAGGCAAAGTTACGCATTATTCATTGAAAAATTGTAACTTTGCGCAAAAATTACAATACTTTAAGTTTAATACCCTTATGAAAAGACTACTTCTTATCGCTGCCCTCTCGGCAGCAACCCTGGGACTTAGTGCCCAAAAGACAATGAAGGCCCCTGCCGGAGGTAAGACCATCAGTGACGAACTCATCGGTATCTTCTTTGAAGACATCTCGTCAAGTGCCGACGGTGGCCTCTATGCCGAGCTGGTGCAGAACGGCTCGTTTGAGTACAACCCCAACGAGAAGGACGGCTGGGGACCCGCCACGGCGTGGAAGGTTGTGCGTCCGGGTCATTCGTTGGGATTCATCCAGCCCATCGTCAGTGCCGTTCCATCAAACATTGGCGGCACCGTGGTTGCTCCTGTCACGAAGACACAGATGTTGCTGCACGTGGAGCGCTCTCGCGAGTTCTACGACTACAAAGGCTGGAGGGGCTATGGCCTGCAGAACGACGGCTTCGGCGGCATGCCCGTGAAGGCCGGTGCCAGCTACGACTTCTCCATGCGTATCTCTAACATCGGTGCTGCCAAGCAGGTGCGCGTTGCCCTGGTGGAGTCGCAGGGCTGGGGCAGAGATCCGAAGCTGCTGGCCGATGCTACATTCGACATTGCTGCCCACGAGAAAGCTCAGGTGAAAGACGGCAAGCTCGTCGCCAAGGAGAACTGGCTTGAGTACAAGGCTACCCTCACCCCCAATGCCGACTGCACGAAGGCCGCTCTGCAGATTCTGGTGCTCAACGACGGCGACCTCTATCTGGATGACGTGTCGCTCATGCCACAGGACACCTACAAGGGTCACGGTCTTCGCAAGGACCTGGCACAGGCCCTGGCCGACCTTCAGCCCAAGTTCATGCGCTTCCCTGGCGGCTGCGTGGTGCACGGTGGCGGCGATGGCTTCTGGGACACCTATCGTTGGAAGAACACCATCGGCCCACGTCATGAGCGCATAGGCATCAAAAACACCTGGGGCTACCACCAGTCGATGGGCCTGGGCTACTATGAATACTTCCAGTTCTGCGAAGACCTCGGCATGCAGCCCGTGCCCATCCTGCCTTGCGGCGTGAGCTGCCAGGGCACCAACGGCGGTTGGAACATGTGGCCCAAGCAGGCGCAGGACGTGGTGCGCATGGACGAGATGGACGAATGGGTGCAGGACGCCCTCGACCTCATTGAGTGGGCCAACGGAGACCCTGCCACCAATAAGTGGGCCAAGATGCGTGCCGACGCCGGTCACCCAAAGCCCTTCAACCTGAAGTACTTAGGTTTGGGCAACGAGGAAAAGATTTCTCCCGAGTTTACCGAACGCTTCCGCTATATCTATAATAAGGTGACGGAGAAATATCCCAATATCGTTATCGTAGGTACTGCCGGCCCTGGCTCTCATCCCGGCAATCCTGACTTTGAAAACGGATGGAAACTTGCCGAGGAACTGGGTATGCCCATCATCGACGAGCACTACTATGAGCAGAACAAGTACTTCCTGAAAAGTCGCCAATACGATAATTATCCCCGCGACCGCAAGACGAAGGTCTACCTCGGGGAGTATGCTGCAAAGGACAAGAAGCTCATCGACGCCCTGGCCGAAGGCCTTTACCTGCTCCACGTGGAGCGCAATGGCGACGTCGTTTGCATGACTTCCTATGCTCCCCTCTTTGCCCGTCGCGACAACACCAACTGGAACCCCGACCTCATCTACTTCGACAACGAGCGTCCTTACCTCACCTGCTCTTACTACGTGCAGCAGATGTTCGGACAGAGTGCCGGTCAGTATTTCTACGGCGACTGCGTCAGTTTCGAGGGCGACGAGAAGGGTGTCATCCAGCCGCAGGAGGATGTTCACTACGGACAATCCGTTGTCCTCAACGTGAAGACCCGCCAGCTCTTCGTGAAGCTCGTTAATGCCAGCGCCGACACCAAGAAGGCCAATGTCAACCTTTCCCGCTTTGGTCTGAAGAAGATGGCTACCAAGACCGTGCTCTCTGGTTCTCCAGAGAGTGAGAACAACTACGACGCACAGCCCATCGCCCCGCAGACCGAACAGGTGAAGGCCCAGAAGAAGTTTGCTCTCGATCTGCCTCCCTACACGATGGTCATGCTTACTTACAGTCTCTAATGCACTAACACCATGAACGATGCCGTTGTATTGACCGACCTCAGCATCGGATACAAGACCAAAGGTTCCGTTTATGCCGTTGCCGACGGCATAAACGGAACTATTCGTAGTGGCGAGCTGACCTGCCTCATGGGTGAGAATGGTGTGGGAAAGAGCACACTTCTCCGCACGCTCTCCGGTTTCCAGCCTCCACTTTCCGGCACAATTGAACTCGTCGGGCGCCCCCTTTCCGACTACACTCCCCAGCAACTTGCGAAGACCATTGGCGTGGTGCTTACGGAGAAGCCCGACGTTGGCCTGATGACCGCCCGTGAACTTGTCGCAATGGGGCGGTCGCCTTATACCGGTTTCTGGGGACGTCTCTCCGTTTCTGACCATGAGGCCGTTAGCGATGCCATCACCCTTGTGGGCATACAGCAACTGGCCGACCGGCAGGTAGGAACGCTTAGTGACGGTGAACGACAGAAGGTGATGATTGCCAAGGCCTTGGCCCAGCAGACAGACATCATCTTCCTTGACGAGCCGACCGCCTTCCTCGACTACCCAAGCAAGGTCGACATGCTTCTCCTGCTCCGCCGCATCAGCCATGAAGCCTCCAAGACCATCTTCCTTTCCACCCACGATCTCGAGCTGACACTCCAGTCTGCCGACACCCTTTGGCTCATGACTCGTAGCGAAGGCCTGCTGATGGGCACGCCCCGCGAACTGGCCAGCCTGGGAGCATTGGCACGGTTTGTTGAGAAGGCACCCGGCGTCACATTCGACCCGCAACAGCTCAAAGTCACTATTAAAAACGTTACACTAAGTTAATTTTTTTTGTCCCTTTAACTATTCTTCGTACCTTTGCAGCCGCAAAAGTTGTGGTTCGGCCACGGTTGAACACAGAGACACTGTGAGAGACCTGAAGCCGATTAATAGGGAATGGGGTGCAAGTCCCCGACTGTCCCGCAGCTGTGAGTCGCCTTAGCAACGGAGCAAGCACACACGTCACTGATATTTTCGGGAAGACGCTTGCTTTCGGCGACGAGTCAGAAGACCTGCCACGATTTAGAAACTCTGCCCGCACCTCTGGGGTTAGGGCGACAGAGAATGCAAGAGAACGAGAACAATTTGGCCACACTTTTTGACATAGTTTGTAGTGGCTGCACGGCATGTGGGCGCTTTGTCATAGCCCTCTGCGTGTCGCTCCTTGTCCCTGTGACAACGAGCGCACGTTGCTTGCCCGTTGATGAAGACTCCACCCTCCACATCGGTGAGGTGGAGGTCTACGGCAAGCGTCCCTTGGCAACGTCTCAGAAGCTGAGCGGTGCCGACCTTCAGGCTTTGTCAACCACGTCGGTGGCCGATGCCCTGAAGTACTTTGCCGGCGTGCAGATAAAGGACTATGGCGGGCTGGGAGGCCTGAAGACCATCAACGTAAGGTCTATGGGTGCCCAGCACGTAGGGGTCTATGTCGACGGAATCCGCATCACCAATGCGCAGAACGGTATCGTAGACCTGGGCAAGTTCTCGCTTTCAAGCATGGAGTCTGTACAGCTCTACAATGCCAACAAGCTCGATAATTGCCAGTCGGCCTCGGAGTATGCCTCCGGGGCTACTGTCTATCTTCGCACACGGCGGCCTACGAAGGATTCGTTGTCGGTACAGTTGCGGAGGGCGTCGTTCTCCACCTATATGGCCAAGGCCAATGCGCAGTTCTCGTGGAAAGGCTGGAGCGGTTTCGTAGACGGCGAATGGACTGACTCGAAGGGCGACTATCCCTTCCGCTATCACTCTGAGTATGAGGACACGGTGGG
>JAGCNO010000099.1 GCA_017645905.1 Prevotella sp.
ACCAACTATATTGTCGTGATGCCTACCAACCTCTATGGTCCCAACGACAACTTCCACTTGGAGAACTCGCACGTCATGCCCGCCATGATGCGCAAGGTATACTTAGCACGGCTCCTGCACGAGGGCGACTGGGAGACCATCGGCCGCGACCTCAACCGCAGGCCCGTGGAGGGCGTCGACGGGACAGCCTCCCATGACAGTATTATTAATGTATTGCAGAAATACGGCATTTCAGACAACAAAGTCGTGCTCTGGGGAACGGGCACGCCGCTGCGCGAATTCCTCTGGAGCGAGGACATGGCCGATGCCTCAGTCCACGTGCTGCTCAACGTCGACTTCAAGGACATCATCGGCATAGAGCGCTATTCCTCAGTGCATTACGGCGCAAGCACCGACGGCGCCGTAGACCGCGACCACTCAGCCGGACGAGGCGGCGCCATTCCCCAGCTGGGCGAGATACGCAACTGCCACATCAACGTCGGAACAGGCAAGGAGGTCACCATACGCCAGCTGTCAGAGATGGTGGCACAAGCCACCGGATTCGAGGGGACCATAGCCTTCGATGCTTCGAAGCCCGACGGCACCATGCGCAAGCTCATCGACGTAGAAAAACTCCACCGACTGGGATGGAGACACAGCGTCGAGTTAGAGGACGGTGTCAATAGACTCTTCCAGTGGTATAAAAAAGTTTAAAAAATTTGGAAGTAATAGAGAAAACTCCTATTTTTGCAGGTTGTAAGGACATATTTCGAAAAACTGATACCACATATTTATTTATAGTTAACCCTTATTACTAACTAAAATCTTAAAGCGTATGAAAAAAATTTTATCTTTAGTCGCCCTCATGATGATGATAGTCATGGGAGCTAACGCTGCGAACAAGACCATCAGTCTGGTACCCGGCCCTTGGGATAAGGACGGTGCAACGTTCGCTGCTTATGCGTGGGTAGGTGAAGAAAGCAACTGGTTCCAGTTCGCAGAGGTAAGCGGTGTCTACGCAACGCAGATTCCCGATACCTACACAGGTATTATCCTTACCCGTATCAACCCTGAAGGAACTGATCCAAATCCTTGGAATAACGTATGGAACCAGACCTCCGACATCAACTTCACCACTGTTGCCGACAAAACCGTGTTCACCATCACAGGATGGAATCAAAGCGACTTCACGGTCACGAGTCCTGTTGACGCACTCAAGGCTCAACTGGCACAAGCCGTCGAAATGGCAGACCTCTTCGGCATTGACACTACTGCCGCAAAGGCACTGCTGGAGAATCCCGATGCTACCGAGGCACAGCTGACTGCCGCCATGCAGAAAGTGATGGAGACAGGCGTTCCCAAAGCTAAGGAAACAGTGACACTGGCAAAGAAATTCTTCGCAACGTTCGACCCCGCTGCCGGAACTGCTCTCGCCTCATACTTTGCAGATGCTGAGGCCGCTCTCGACGGCACTGACTTCGAAGCTATGTACACTGCCGCCATGACACTGTTCGGACAGGGTCTCGTGGAAGGACAGGACGCACTGACAAAGGTCATCACCTATCTGCAGAAGATGGAAGACGAGACCGTCAACAGCGACCTCGCAGCCCTCACTGCCGCTATTGCATCTAAGGACATCAAGAACATCCTGCCCGCTTTACGTCAGCTGAAGGACGACCTGCCCGATGCAGCAAAGACCTACGCATCAACAACGGTACCATCCCTGATTGCCGAGGGTCAAGCCGCCGGTAAGGATGTTTCCGGAATGCAGACAGCACTGGCCAATGCTCTGGTTGCCTACAGTCAGTATAATTCCGGCAACGCCAACGTTGTAGACCTGGGCTATGCCCTCTACCAGCTCATCAAGGCCGTTGAGGATTACAAGGCTGCTGCTTCAGTGGTTACCATCGAGAGCTTAGCTATCGTGGGTGACTTCATCGGCGGTGAGGCCACCGAAGAGGATCCCGAGCCTTGGTGGAATCCCGCTAACGGCTGGGCTATGACTCAGGACACCGAGAACCCCGCCATCTGGACACTGGTCAAGGAGTTCACGGCCGAGGCCAAGAAGTATGAGTACAAGGCTACTGCCAACGGCAACTGGACCGACTACGTGCTTCCCGCTGACGAAAACGCCAACTTTATTTTCGGCACAGAAGGATATCCTGCTGGCGACTATATCCTGACCTTCACGGCCAACACCGAGGAGAACACGCTGACACTTGACGTCAAGTCAAACATGCCTGAGAACATCACAATCTCTCCCGCTGAGGGCGACATCGCCGCTGCTCTGGATGAGGCAAAGGCTAAGGTTGCAAAGGTTGGCAACATCACCATCAACCTGACCGAGGGTGTGACCTATACCATCAGTGCTACTCTTGAGGCTCCTCACAGCATTACCATCAATGGTAACGATGCCATTATCGACGCTTCCGCTCTGGAAGAGCCTATGGTAAGCATGGCCGATGTCGAGGCTCCCACTGAGTGGACCGAGGCTACCGTGCGTATCGCTGGCATCAAGGTTACCGGCCTGAAGAAGGCTATGTTCTTCAGCACCTGCAAGAACTATCTCTTCACAGACTTTACCGTCGACGGGGTGAATGTTGAATTGGCTGCTAATACACCAGTGTTCGACTTCACAAAGGGTAGTGTTACCGTGAACTTCAACGTTACCAATTCTACCTTCTATGCTCCCGTGGCTACTGAAAGCTCATTCTACACCTCACAGCAGGGACAGAAGGCTACTGAGGCTGGCGACTATACCCAAACCTTCAAGTTCCAAGAAAACACCATGTACAACCTGGCTAAGGGTAAGAATTTCTTCTCACACCGTCAGAACGGCCAGAAATGGCTTGCTTTCGACGTGCAGAACAACATCTTCGTGAACTGCGGTAAGAGCGGTCAGGTCATCAAGGGTATGAACGGTGGTCAGGCCAGTGCTAATCCAACTTGGACTATCATTGGCAATGCCTTCAACTTCGACGGTGCTGACACAAGTGCCGATGAGAGTACTGGTGATTCAGAAGAGACAGTACAGGAGAGCGTTGCTGGTGTAGTAGCCTTCGCTGATGCTGACAATGGCGACTTCAACGGTGAGTTCACACTCGCCGAGGGTGCCGAGGCTCCCAAGACTCTGGGTGATCCGAGGTGGACGATTACCTTCCCCGAGACTCCTGTTGAAGCTCTCTACTATCTGGTGGGCACTATGACCAACTGGGTTGAAGACGGCGTCAAGGAAGAACTCAAGCTGGAGAAGAACGAAGAGGCTGGCGAGGGCATCGAGGAGTACATGATTACTCTCGACTTCGAAGCTAACGCAGAGTTCAAGGTTGTGAAGCCTGAGGGTGAGGGCTACGTTTGGTATCCCGATGGTGAGAACAACAATTACGTGATTGAGAAAGCTGGTAACTACACCGTCTACTTCCGTCCGAACGGTGATGGTGGCTCAGACTGGCACTATGGCGTAATCTATGTTGTAGACAACGAGACCGACGGCATCAACGCTGTGAGCGCTGCTAATCAGAACGCTGTCATCTTCAACCTCGCTGGCCAGAAGGTGATGAAGGCTCAGAAGGGTCTCTACATCGTCAATGGCAAGAAGATCTTGATGAAGTAAAATTGAAAGATTAAAAAATTCAAAAATTAAAAGTTTCCGGGCCGCGCAGTCAGTTGTGCGGCCCGGATTCTTATTTGTCTCTGAGAAAAGACTATTCTTCCCCATAGAAATGACTATGTTTTCTCATAGAGGACATAAAGCCCACGTCAATGGGGGACGATTGGGCTTTAAGTGCAAAATAACATTAAAATCCGCGAAATAATAACACTATGACTTTTATTTTTTATAATTTTGCGGCATCATTTATATGAATTCTCTTTTTTTACTAACCCTTAATTAATAACAACAATGAAAAAACTATTACTCAAAACGATGCTCCTGGGCGTGATGACGCTCGTGGCATCAAGTGCATGGGCCGCTGCTGGCGACGAAACCGTCAATGCCGACATCGACTTCAGCAATGCCATTGCTGATGGTATTGTAAAAGGTACAGTGAATCAGATTGCCATCGGTACCGGCGGTGCCGACAGCTACATTCAAGACGGAGTCCTTCGCCTTGGCGACCACTCCAGCATTGTTACTATTGCTGAATCAGAGCGTGCAGGTAGTCGTGACCAGATTGTTATCAAGTTTGACATGGCATGGGGAAACAAAAACGGAATGGGTTCCGGTTTCCGTCTGAAAGATGCCGATGGCGGAGAAATCGCTTCGTTCCAGTTTGCACGCTGGGATGGCAGTAACACTAATGCCAACACGCTGGGCATTAATATGTCAGGTCTATTTGGCTCAGCATACAACAATGCTCCCATTCTAGACCGTGCTACAACATTTACTCTAACTGTAGACTACGCTACAAAGACCATCAAGTCGAACTTGTCTTGTCCCAACCCCAATGCAAAAAAGGATTTCTCTGTCTCTCTGACAAACACTAATCCAATTGCAACATTCGAGGTATTCGCATATAATGTTGGCGGTAACCCCGAACGCACTTCATCGTTCGACAACCTTACAATTACGACAATAGAGGGCAATTATGATGTTCAGTCAGCAGAATACACTGTGAACTTCGTCGATGAAGAAGGTACCATCAAGAGCGAAACTCGCACTGGCGATGTCGGTAGCGATATTGCGCTGATGGCAGGCGACACTCAGGATCAGGTGATTGATGGTGTGAAATACATCTACGTGAGCAATGATGCCGAAGGCAAGACTGTGGCAGAAGACGGTTCAACCGTTGTCACCGTGACCTTCCGTAAAGCTGAAGAGTGGAGCTACACCGTAAATGCCATGTCTGGTGAAAACGTACTGAAGACTCTCGTAACAGGAACTGTTAGTGAGGGAGATGCTGTGAGCTTTAAGTATCCTCAGTATCTTGCTGTTGACGGCGACCTCTATCAGAGCTCTAAACAATCTTCGAACCCTTGGTGGGGAAAGAGCTTTACTCCTGATGCAGACAATGAAATTGTCACAGTGGACTATACTAAGACTGAGGAGTCAAACATTGTATTCTGCGAAGAAGGAGAAAACATTGAGTCGCTGAGCGCTGTTACATCTGGTAACACCGACATTCGCGCATCAAATGGCGCAGGTGGCTATGCCGCTGAAGATGCTGTGATTACGACCCTTGTTCCTGGTAAGTACAAAATCTACAGTGCCACATATGGAAATGCCGGTACAACCTTTAACTTCACAGTAGGTGAAGAAACTGTGTTGACAATCAGCACCAGTGGTAACCCTGTGCATACTGCAAGTGATGAGTTTGAAGTTACCGAAGAAACCAATCTTATTGTTCCAAAAGCTGGAAATGGAGGCAATTCACCGAAGAGCATTGACTATATCATCATCCAGAAGACTGGCGACGTAGAGGTTACCACAAAGACCATCGGCCTCAATCCTAATATTTGGGATGTTGAAGACGCTACCGAGCGCTACGCCGCTTACGTATGGAAGGGCGAAGGCACAGCTAAGGTAGAGAAATGGATTGACTTCGCAGAGGTCGACGGAGCATTAGCCGCTACCATTCCTGATTATTACACAGGCCTTATCCTTGTTCGTCTGGACGGCGCCACCACTGAGAACAACTGGGAGAACAAGTGGAACCAGACCGACGACATCGACTTCACCGCCATTGCCGACGGAACCGTGTTCACCATCACCGGTTGGGGAGAGGGTGAGAATGCAAAGAGCACCTACACTACTGAGGAGGTTACCATAGACCTCACGGCTCTCAAGGAAAAGCTGGCTAAGGCCACCGAACTGGCAAAACTCTTGGACGTTGACACTGCTGAGGCTGAGGCTCTGCTGGTCAATCCCGATGCTACAGAGGGGCAGCTGACTGATGCCCTGCAGAGTGTTGTTACAGCATCCATTACCAAGGCACAGGAGCTGATCGCACTGGCAAAGAAATTCTTCGCAAAGTTTGACAATACTGCCGGAGAGGCCCTCGCCCCCTTCTTTGCAGCTACTGAGGAAGCTCTCGCTGGCACCGACTTCGACGCTATGTATAATGCCGCAATGGCATTGTTCGCCCAGGGTCTGGTAGAAGGCCAGAGCGCACTGACAAAGGTCAACGAATATCTTGCAAAGATGGAGAACGAGACCGTCAACAACGACCTCGAAGCCATCAACACCGCTATAGCTGCCAACAACCTCCAGGATCTCCTGGATGCCTTACGTCAGATGAAGGCCGACCTGCCCGGTGCTGCACAGACATACGCCGCACAGGTACAGGCCCTGATTGACGCGGGTAAAGAAGCCGGTAAAGACGTTTCAGCAATGGAGACCGCACTGAGCAATGCCATGACCGCCTACCTGAAGTACCAGATGAAGAAGGCCGACCTCGTCGACGTAGGCTTTGCACTCTACGAGCTCATCAAGGCCGTTGAGGCTTACAAGACCGTTGTCATCGAGAGCTTGGCTATCGTCGGCGACTTCCTCGGACTGGAGGCTACCGAAGAGGACGCCAATCCTAACTGGAACCCTGCTAACGGCTGGGCTATGACTCAGGACACCGAGAACCCCACTATCTGGACACTGGTCAAGGAGTTCACGGCCGAGGCTAAGACCTATGAGTACAAGGCTACTGCCAACGGCAACTGGGAAGACTATGTGCTTCCCCCGGGCGACAACGACAGCTACACGTTCGAAACCGCTGGCAACTATATCCTGACCTTCACGGCCGACACCGAGAACCACGAATTGACGCTCGTTGTCGAGAAGGTTGAGGAGCCTGTTCTCTACTACTTAGTGGGCACCATGACCGACTGGGTCGACGACGGTGTTAAGGAAGAACTCATTCTGGAAAAGAACGAAGAGGCTGAAGAGGGTGTTGAGGAGTACATTATTACTCTCGACTTCGAAGCAAATGCTCAGTTCAAGATTGTGAAGCCAGAGGGTGAGGACTACGTTTGGTATCCTGATGGTAATAACAACAATTACGTGATTGAAGAAGCTGGCAACTACACCGTCTACTTCCGTCCGAACGGTGATGGTGGCTCAGACTGGCACTATGGCGTAATCTACGTTGTCAACAATACTACCACTGGCATTAACGCCTTGAACGCCAACACCCAGAACGCTGTCATCTACAACCTCGCTGGTCAGAAGGTGATGAAGGCTCAGAAGGGTCTCTACATCGTCAATGGCAAGAAGGTCTTGGTGAAATAATGAAAAAATGAAATAATGAAATAATGAAAAAGATTCCGGGCCGCGAAGTTAGTTTCGCGGCCCGGATTTTTTTATTCGGACTATAATTCGAAGCCCTGGAACGACGGGGTAATCTCTAACCAGACAGTTTTCGTGAGGTCCATGTCGTCGGTGGAGTCCACGTCGTCGGGGTAGAGGGGTATGCGGGCACCCTCCCGGACGAAGACGGGCATTCGCTCTAAGGGTGTCTCCACGCCGTAGTACCAGCGTCCGCCCTCGTAGCGCTTGCCGGTGAAGAAGTCTACCCAGGGAGACCCACCCCCGGCCCCTCCCTGTGAGGGAGGGGGGCAATTAGTTTCTTCAGTAGGAGACATGGAAGAGGGCCTGGTGGGAATGATTGGCAGATAGATATCCCTGCGGCCGTTGTCGCTCATCACGGGACAGACGAGGAAGTCGTCGCCGAAGTAATACTCATCATCAATGTGCCACACCTGTCGGTCGTCAGGATGGTGGAGCAACAGGGCACGGAGCATGGGCATACCGCTGTGGCAGCACCGTTCAGACTGCTCCACGATGTAGGGCAGCAAACGATAGCGGAGCCTCCACCAGCGCCTTACTATCGGTGCAATCTCGGGGTAATGCCAAGGCTCGCGCTTGCAGGTGCCGTGATAGCGAATGTGGGAGGTAAACACGCCGAACTGTGTCCAGCGCACATACACCGTCGGGTCTATCGGGGAGTTCATGAAGTCGGGCGTGGAGTGGAAGCCCGGCACATCGTGACTCCAGAAGGCAAAACCGCTCAGGCCCAGGTGGAGCCCGCCCTTCAGTGAGCCCGCCATGCCGTCCCACGACGATTCACTATCACCGCCCCAATGCACGGGGTAGCGCTGACAACCAGCCCAGGCAGCACGGGCCCAGATAAGAGGTGAGGAGTGAGGGGTGAGGGGTGAGAGGTTAGTAGCCTCCCACGCTGCCCTCTGATAGAGCAGGGCGTAGAGGTTGTTCAGCCGCTCGGCAGTCATGCCATGGTAGCGATGGTCCATGTGAATGTTCTCGCCGAAGTCGGCCTTGATGCACTTCACGCCCATATCAAGCAAGGGCTTCAGCAGTTTCTGCTGATACCAGCGCATGGCGGCAGGGTTGGTGAAGTCGATGGTGCCGGCATAGTCGAGGGAGGAGAAGTTGCTTCCTTCCTGGGAGGACTGGGAATTATGAGAATCATGGATGGGCTGGCTGATATAATGGTTCTCGCGGGCCTCAGTGATTTGCTCTGCCTCTTCGGAAATATAGGGCAGTTGCCAAAGTGAGACTTTAAAGCCTTGGTCGGCGAGACGACGGATGAAGCCCTCCGGGTCGGGAAAGCGCTCGGGGTTAAACTTCCACTCACAGAGCCAGTCGGTGCGGAACCAGCCAGTATCCAGGTGGATGACGTCGCAGGGATAGTGCTCCCGTCGAAGCCGCTGGCAGATGTCCTCCACCTCGTCGGCAGAGAAATAGGTCATGCGGCTCATCCAGATTCCGAAGCTCCACAGGGGCGGCATCTGAGGGAAACCCGTCAGCAGACGGTAGCCACGCAGGATTGCCTCGGGAGTAGAGCCGCCAATGAGGAACACGTCGAGAGTGGCCCGCTGGCAAAGGAACTGCACGGAGCGTGTGGAGTGGTTAGCAAGGTCGAGCTTGCAGTAGTCGCTGGTATGGAAGAAGGCGCCGTAGCCGCGGCTTGACAGATAGAACGGGATATTCTTGTAGCAGCGGCTGTTGTTCACGCCTTGTCCGTCCTGGTTCTTCAGGAAGAAGGTGCTGCCGCTAAGGTCCATCTTGCGGAAGCGCTCGCCTGTGCCGACGAAGCACTCGCCAGGTGTGCAGCGAAAGGAGATGGTGGCACGCTCGGTCTCCTTTGCTGCAACATTGTTGCAGCATAGGGAACAGAAGCCCAGCGGCAGGGCATCGTAGCGAGGCGGAGAGAAATGGTCGTCGCTCAGGGCAATAGGCTTTTCGCGGTCGCCATCGGGGTAGAAGGTGATGAAGGGCGCCGGCTGCGGAGGCGGCAGCAGGTCGCTCCAATGGTCGAGCACAGGCGGCGTGAGGTCGATGGTTCCTACTATGGTACCGTCTTTTGCCGTAACAATGGAACAGCCGTCTAAGGCCAAGGGCACACGCTGCACCTCGGGCGATAACTGCAGCATATCGTCTTCCTCCACCATCTCGTCGCCCACCATCGAGGTGAACAGCCGCAGGATGTTCGGACTGTAGGCCCTCACGGTGAGCACATACTCCCTTTGCGGGAAACGCTCGTCCGCAGCCATGTCGGGTTGCTGGCGCTGCCGCTGGTAAGGGATGGTGATGAGAATATCGCCGTCGCGCTCCTCAACGTGCGAAGGGGCGTAGGCTTTCCACAAAGCCTCCTCGCGGCGCAGCGACGGGTCAA
>JAGCNO010000100.1 GCA_017645905.1 Prevotella sp.
AGCGTCTGCACCGCCTACCTGAGCATCTTCCCCTCGGAGCGCGGCGAGGAGCTGCTGCAGAACATTGAGAAGAACAACCAGCAGCTGCGCTACGCACTGGGACAGCGCGTGCGCTACCAGCTGCGCATCGTGCCCGAGCTGAGGTTCTTCATCGACGACTCGTTAGACTACATCGACCGCATTGACGAACTGCTGGGGCGCGGCGCGCTCTAAAGAGCGGCCTTCGGCCTAAATGAGAAATGAAAAATGAAAAATGATATGAAGAAGTCTCTACTACTTTTTGTCATGACGGCCATGACATGTTTATCGGCCAATGCCCAGGACGTGGGGCAGGTGGTCATTAACGGCTCGCTCATAGACTGGTACCACCAGGTGCCCGACAGCACCGGCAGCATGGTGTGGACCCAGTACCCTGCCGGCGGCGAGACATGGACAGACCAGAATGGTGTGGAGCACAGCACCTTCTCCAACCGAGGTATGCTTGCCTTGACAGTCCATCCTGACACGCCCATTCCCCTAAGCCCCGTGTTCCGCGTGCGTAACTCCCTGCTGCAAGGAACCTTCGGCGGCATCTACAAGGGCGGCAACGAGTACTACACCTTCAATGGCCACGACGTGGAGAAATTCGAGTGGATAGGCGACAGCAGCTACATCGTCACCGAGCAAGAGATTGACGTGCTGCGCTGGACGTGGGACAGCCTCAACGCCGACGGCAGCTACGCCGGAGTGCGCTACGACGTGGTGGGCAAGGTAGACTATCAGCCCACCGACCTGGCCTACTATCCCGAGGACGACATCGTCTACGGCGTGTTCAAGACCGAGACGGGAGGCTACCGCGTAGGAACGATTGACCTGACGACCCTGCAGGTGAACTTCATCTCGACAGACGAGATGCAGGAGGGGCGCGAGCTGCGCACACTGGCCTGTAACTCCGTGGGAGAGCTCTTCGGAACAGACAAGAACGGATATATCTACTCCGTGCGCACCACCGACGGAAGGCTCGTACGTATAGGAAGCATGGGCTTCAAGACCCAGAGCGACATGATGTCGGCAACGATTGACTACCGCACGGACAAGATGTACTGGCTGGGATTCCTGAACAACGGACTGAAGACAACACCCAACGCCGACGGCAGCTACACCCGGAGCATTGCCGAGGGCGGACGAGACACGGGCCTCTACGAGATTGACACCAAGACGGGAAAGGCCAAGCTCGTGGGAAAGACGAACTTCCTCAACATCGTCTATGAGTACGACGAGGACGGACAGGTGGACGGCGCACATGCCGACAAATATGGTAAGATGCAGCTGACGGGTATTTACGTCGACGGCAGTATCATCAGGAAGAACTACGACCTGAAGGTGACGATGAAGAAGAGTCCCTTGCAGATGTCGGTAGGACAGGAAAGCTATGCCAACGTCGCCGTGACGGTGAAGAACCGTGGACTGAAGACCATGCCACGCAATGCCTACGCCCTCGCCCTTTATGCCGACGACCAGATGGTGGCCTATTTAGACAGCGAGGGAGGCAGCTATGCGACCAAGGACATCGCTCCCTTCGCCTCGGAGGAATTCTACTTCAGCTATAACAAGCCCAAGACTGCCGGCGACAAGACTCTCCGCGTATCTGTAATAAGTACCATCGACGAGAAGCAGGACAACAACTCCGTCAGCGCCAGCGTGCGCGTCACCAGCACGGACCAGCTGCCCGTACCCGATATTTCCGGCACAATCGAAAACGGTAAGGTCTGCCTCACCTGGAGAGATCCCAGAGGACTCATGGTAGAGGGTGCAGAGGATTTCCTTCCCTTCTCTTACGACGGCATGGGTGGCTGGCTGTTGTATGACGGCGATGGGGGCTATACCCAGAGCGTCAATAACATCAGCTTCCCCAACTGGAACAACCCGAAGGCATTTATCGTCATGAACCCCAAAGAGGCCGGCCTCGACAAGATAAGAAGCGGACAGAAGTTCATGCCACACAGCGGAAATAATTACTTCGCAGCATGGTGGACATCGGCAGCAGCTAATGGCAGCTATCGTGTGCCAAACAACGACTGGTTCATCTCGCCTGAGGTGAGCAATATGCCACACAATATCAGCTTCTGGGCAAAAGGTGTCGATGGTACAGAGCAGCTGCAGGTGCTTGCCACGACAAAGGAATACAAGTCGGCCACCGACATGGATGCCGATAACTGGACGGTCATAGGCGAGACGTTCCAGGTGAGCAGCGAGTGGAAGGAATACAAGATAGCAATGCCGCAGGACCACAAGCACTTCGCACTGCGATGCTGTAGCCAGAGCGGCACTGGACTCTTCTTAGACGATATTGCCTATGAGACTCCGCTGAAAGACATCACGGGATACCGGGTCTACCGCAACGGACAGCTCGTGTCGGTGCTCTCGTCAAACAGCACAAGCTTCACAGACTACAATCCGCCTAAAGACCCGCACTACTATATCACGGCACTCTATGACGAGGGTGGAGAGTCGAAACCCTCTAACGTGTTCCCCACCGTGACAGAACCAGACCCGATACCCGAAGATAATCCTGCCGACGTGAACGGCGACGGAGCGGTCGACGTGTCGGACGTGGGCCTCATCATAGACTACATGGCCAGCGGCTTCTATGACAAGTATGCCGATGTGAACGGCGACGGCAGCATCGACGTGGCCGACATCGGTGAGATCATAGATGTCATGGCAGGGAATTAGCCTCATTCACTCTTCACTTGCGGTAGCAAATTCTTCATTCTTCACTCTTCACTTTTCACTCATGAAGAGGCATCTCTTTCTCTTAGCAGCCTTGCTCGCCAGCGTCCTGCTACATGCCGGGACGGTGACGAAGCAGGAAGCCCATCAGCGGGCGGCCCAGTTTTTGGCCGCCCGCTACGATGCTAACACTGCCAAGGGATTGAGAATGTCTGAGAAAGAGAAACCGGAGGCATATTACATCTTCAACGTCGGCAGCGGCGACGGATTCGTCATCGTCAGTGCCGACGACCGCACACCAGCCATACTGGGCTATGCTGACAGCGGAACGTTTGAGCCCGACAACCTGCCCGACAACTTCCGGGCATGGCTCGACGGCTACACAGAGGAGATGAAATGTCTCAGCAGTGACCTCTCACCAAGAAAGGCTCCCGTCATCCGGCACTCAATATCACCGTTGCTCACCACCACGTGGAACCAGAACGCACCCTATAACCGACTACTGCTTGACACCCTCGAGTATAGCGACAAATGCTACACAGGCTGCGTGGCTACTGCCATGGCGCAACTACTCAACTATCACGCACAACGTACAGGAAAGCCCGAAGGCACAACCGCCAACATTCCCGCCTACATCACCAGCAACTTGCAATACAGAGTGAAAGCCGTGGAGCAGGGAACCAGCATCGACTGGGCAAACATGCAGAACAACTATTATCCCAACGCAGTTATCAGGACTGAACAGCAGCGCCAGCAGGCCGATGCTGTGGCACAGCTCATGCATATCTGCGGAGCTGCCGTTCGCATGAACTACAGCATGGTGGCCTCAGGAACTGACAGCTGGCTTGTGCCCGATGCCCTAAAGACTTACTTCGGCTACGACCAGGCCACAAGAATGGCCAACCGCTACGACTACACCCTCAGTCAGTGGAACGATCTGGTGTATGGCGAACTGGCAGAGCTGCGACCGGTGTACATGACAGGTGCCTCATCGGGTGGAGGACATGCATTCATCATCGACGGATTCGACGGCGACGAGATGTTCCACTTCAACTGGGGATGGGGAGGACATTGCAACGGATACTACCTGCTCAGTCTCTCCAACCCCACAGACAAGAAAGGCATCGGTGCCGGTAACAGTGATGACGGCTACACCATGCGACAGGGTGCGGTCATCGGCGCACAGCCAGAAACTGGCAAGCCGACAATCATACCTGAACCGCCAGAGCAGCCGGTCGGCAAAAACTACAGCCTGCAGCTGCTAAGTCTGACCTACGAAGGCACCCCGACTGCCAAACGTCCGTTTAAGGTGAAGGCTGTAATAAAGAACAACGGCGACGAGTTCTACGGCAAACTTCATTTGACCACCAAAAGGGTAGGGCTGATATTTACCGACACCTGCTCCGTAGGCGTAACGCTCACGAACGGACAGACGGAGATTGTCGAGTTCTCCATCATTCCGCCCGAGGCCCGCGACTACACCGTGAGGCTATTCACCGAAATTCCTTCTATAGGCGACCTCTACAACGAAACCATCACAGTGGTGCCAGCAAAGCCCACCAGCAATAACGTAGACCTGCTCATAGACATGAAGCTGAGTCAGTTGGACAAGACCGGGATGTACATCGTGGGGGACAAGGTTCACATGAAGACCACCATCAGCAACAACACTGGCACCGACTACGAGGGAATCCTCGTGCCCATCCTCCTCGTTCCCGGCGGCTTCTCCTACCAGCTGGAGACACGTATCGTAGAGGCATACTCCACCCTTGTCATTGAGGAAGACTACGACGTGACGGCTGATGGCCGGTACAGGCCGGTTTGCCTCACCGACATCCCCAACCGCAGGATGGTTTACCCGACCGACTTCTATTACTACGTGAAGCCCTCCATCACCATCTACCATGCTGACGGGAGTTTCCAGATGCTGGAAGCCGCCAAAGACATGTCGATACCTGCCGACGCCGTGTCGGTAGACCTCAGGGGCAACAGGGAGACCAGATATCTCAAGGCCAGTTCGAACCCAAATTGTGTGTATTACGTCACTATTGACATTCCTACCCCGTCAGGCATTGGTCCCAATGTGGTGAAAGGCACGAACGCCAAGATGCTTCAGCTCAGCGATGACGGGCAGCCTTTTATGCCCATGGCCGACTTCACTGCCGACAGCGTCGTCTACACTCGCACCTTCAGCAGTGGGATGACCGAGGTTCCCGCTTGGACCACCCTCTGCCTGCCGTTCACTCCTGACCGTTGTCTGCTTTCCGATGATACTGAGGTCCGGTGGATGACGCATGAAGGCGACAGCGGCTACGACTTCTGGCTCATGGAGTTCATCGGTGACGAGTATGGCACACTCTTTTTCTCCCCAGCAAAGGAGCTGCGGGCATACACCCCTTATCTCATCAACGTCCCTGGCGCAGGATTGGCCGGCTACCGTGATATGACGTCTGCGCCGGTAAGGTTCTGCGGCCGTAATGCTATCATAAGGGCAACGGCCTCGAGCGTTGCCGCCAGCCTTCGGTTCAAGTTCGTAGGAACGATGGGAACAGTCACTGACGTGGACGAAGCTTACTCCATCGATACTGACGGCCAGCTGTGCCGCCGAACTACTGTGAGTGGCAGGCCGTTCCGGGCATACGTCAAGGCTGTGAGCAACACCTCAGCACCCAATATCGTCCCGCTCAATATCGCCACATTCTCCTCTAACCAGACAAGCAAGAAAGGTGATGTCAACGGCGATGGAGAGGTGGACGTTGCCGACATCTCGGCGGTGATAAGCGTCATGGCGGGCATCAGTATGGGCTTCGACCCTGAAAGAGCCGATGTCAACGGCGACGGAGAGGTGGACGTGGCCGACATCTCGGCCGTCATTACCATTATGGCAGGAAACTGAGCTTTTGCTCTAATATATATATATGAAACTTCGGGCAAGACATATCGTCATTACCTTGGTAGCCATCGTGGCATTGCTGCTGGCGCTGCCGTTTCTGGTGTATGTCCCGCCAGTGCAGAAGTGGCTTGTCGACAAGGCCACGGCGATGGCTTCTGAGGCCACGGGTCTCGATATCAGCATCGGTGCCGTCAGTTTGCGCTTCCCGCTGACCCTCAGCTTGGAAAGCGTGATGGTCACCCGTCCTCCTGTCCCAGACACCATTGCCAACATAGGCCGAGTCGATGCCAGTCTGGCCGTGCTTCCCCTTTTCAGACTTCGTGCCGAACTGGATGGCCTTACAATAAACGAAGCACGCCTTAACACCCTCGACCTTATCAGCGATACCCAAGTGCGAGGCACCATTGGCCAGCTGGCCGTAGGCTCCACAACAGCTGATATCAGTGCCGGCACCGTCGATGTGTCGTCGCTTCTTCTTTCCGATGCAGACCTCTGTGTGCTTCTTTCCGACACCGCCGCCGTAGACACTACGACGAGCGAGTCCCTTCCCTGGTTCATTGCCCTCCGAGAGGCCACCCTCAGCAATGTTGCCTGCGAAGTGCACCTTCCCGGCGATTCCATGATTGTCGGCACAACGCTTTCCAAGGCTGTTGCCACCGGTGCCGCCATTGACCTCCTCCATGAGCGGTACAATGTGGCCTCCCTTCGTATCGACCAGAGTGCCCTTGCTTATGACCTGCCCTACGAGCCACGGTTAGAGCAAGATCCGCTCATGGACTACTCACACCTCAGTTTCACCGACCTTTCCTTAGCCGTTGACTCCATTTCCTACCATTCGAGCGACCTGACCCTTGCTGTGCGCCAAGCCAGCATGAAGGAGCGTTGTGGTTTTCAGCTTACCGACCTTACCGCCTCCGTCGCCCTCGACAGTCTCGGCATCCGTCTCCCATCCTTCGCCCTGCGCACGCCTTCCTCTTCTCTTGCTGGTCAGGCCAGCATTGACTATGCCGACCTCGACGCACAGCTCATCGAAAATCGAAATACTGGAAACAGTACACTATCCCTCAATGCTTCCCTCTCCCGTCACGACATTGCCCATTTCTACACAGTGAAGGGTCTTCCCGAGTGGCCTCTCACCGTCAAGGTTAAAGGTAAAGGCAACATTTCCTACGCAAACATCGAGGAGTTCACCCTTGACCTTCCCACCGCCCTCCATGCTGAGGCTACCGGCACCCTTGCCCTCAACTCGCCCACCTCTCCAACTTCCAACCTCAACTTTAAACTGTCTCTTCAGAACCCCTCCTTTCTCCACTCCACCTTCGGCATAGACACCAAAAGCCTCTCCATTCCTCCTGGTCTCCGTCTCGACGGCACCGTCTCCTCCAATGGTCCTCAGTATACCACCGACTTTACAGCCCTCGACGGCCAGGCCAGCGTCAAAGGCCGTGCCCTCATTGACACACAGACAGACGCCTTCACCGCCAATTTCGACCTGGCCAACTTCAACGTCTCCCGCTATATGCCCGATGTGGACTGCATCATCCACCGTGCCAATATCACTGCCCGTGGTCGCGGCTACGACCCATACAACCCGAAGACCTTCATCGAGGCCACGGCCACCATCAACAGCCTTACCTACGACCAGTGGCAGACCGACAGCGTCCACCTCGCCGCCACTATCGAGAATGCCCGTACCACTGCCAACCTCGCCCTGCGCAACGTCCAAGGCCGTGGCATCTCAGGAAAGCACCTTGACATAGGTCTCAACGGTGACATCAAGCTGGAGTCTGACCTCAAGGACAGTCACAAGCTCTCCGGACTGCTGAAAGACTTCATAATCACCGATTCCACCGGTGTCTATCATCCAGAAAACCTGGGCGTGCTCCTTGCTGTTCGCCCCGACACCACCTATGTTCGTGTACAAAACGGCAACTTCATTGTGAAGCTTGATGCCAGTGGCCCCTATGACCGTCTGCTACAAAAGCTCACCGCCCTGGCCGACACTGCCTCGCACCAGTTAGACAATCGCATCATCGACCAGGGACTGTTGAAGGAGATGCTCCCCACTATGCGTCTTTACGTCACCAGTGGTAATGAGAACGTGGCGGCGCGGTTCCTCCAAGCTTCGCGCGACATCAAATATAAGGAATTTCTTGCTGACATCACCATGTCGCCCACCGATGGCGTGAACGGCCAGATGTACATTTACAATCTCAGTATTGGCGACACTGACATTGACACTACAAGGGTGACGTTGATGGATTCTGACCATGGGCTAACCTATCAGGCTCGCATAGCCAATAGGAAGAAAAACCCGCTGGCTCTCACCGCACTTATTGACGGTCATTTCTATGAGCACGGTGCCCGCGTGGGAATGCGCGTCTTCGACAAGGATAACCAAATGGGATTGCGTATAGGCACACAAGCATCGATGGAATCGGACGGTTTGCGCTTTACCCTCCTGCCCAAGAACCCCACTATTGCCTACCGGGAGTTTACACTCAACGACGACAACTATCTATTCCTACATCGCGATTCACGTCTGAGTGCCAAGCTGGAAATGGAGGACAACGACGGTACGACCATTGACGTCTATTCAGAGGAGGTTGACAGCACTCGGCTCCAAGACCTCACCGTGAGCGTAGCGAAACTAAATCTCAAGCAATTGACGTCGTCGTTGCCTTTCCTGCCCGCCATTGAGGGACTGCTAAACGGCGACTTCCATGTCATCATGGATGCGAAGCAGCAGATTTCTGTCGCCTCCGACGTCAAGGTCAGCAACATGATCTACGAGGGGAACGTCATGGGCGACATTAACTCCGAGTTTGTCTACCTGCAAAATGCAGATAATACCCATTCCATCGACGGAATCCTGTTGCGTGGAGACCAGCAGGTGGCTTCTCTGTCGGGAAAATACATCAACAAGAAAGTCTCCAATGGCCACGAGCATGCCGACGTATTGCTCTCATTGGAGAACACTCCGCTGAACATGGTCAACGGTTTTATCACCGACCAAATAGTTGGCCTGGAAGGCTTTGCAAACGGTCAGCTTGCTATGAGCGGTCCGTTGGATAATCTTGTCATCGACGGTAGCGTGCGCCTCGACACCGCCACACTTTTCTCAATTCCCTACGGCATCCGCATGGGTATTGACAATACGCCTATAAATATTGAACGCTCGAAACTGACACTCAACAACTTCAAGCTCTACGCCAGTCCCGAGGAGCGTGACAGAGGATTGCTTTCCTCCACCTTCAACCTCGTGAACAAGGCCATTGGTGCCGTAAAGCAGCCCGCCGACACTGCCGCCTATGTTACTATCACAGGCACCGCCGACTTCAGCGGCGACGGCCCGGCACCTCTTGACTTCCGAATCCGTGCCCGTGAGCTTCAGTTAATCAACTCACGTCAGCAAGCCGGCTCGCTGCTTTACGGCAAAGGTTTTGTAAGTGTCGTGGCCTCGGTTCGCGGCACGACGGAAAAGATGAACGTGCGTGGACGCCTCAATGTGCTCGGCAACACCGATATTACCTACCTGCTCCTTGACTCGCCCCTCTCTACCGACAACCAGATGGACGAACTGGTGAAATTTACCGATTTCAACGACAGTACGCAGACCACCGTCATACATCGGCCTGTGCCTAACGGCATGGATGTGAACCTCACCGTTTCAATTGATCAGGGAGCGCACATACGCTGCGGACTGAACGCTGACCAGTCGAACTATGTCGATCTCTATGGCGGTGGAGATCTGCGCCTTCGCATGTCGGAGACTGAGGACATGACGCTCACGGGCCGCTACACCCTCACCAGCGGCACCATGAAGTATTCGCTGCCCGTTATTCCGCTCAAGACGTTCACCATCCAGGATGGCAGCTACGTGGAGTTCACCGGCGACCCCTTCAATCCCACCCTTAACATCACCGCCACTGAGCGCACCCGTGCCACCGTGGGCCAGGAGGGCACGCAAAGCCGCAGTGTGGCCTTCGAATGCGGCGTGGTGGTCACGAAGACGCTCAACGACATGGGTCTGCAGTTCATCATTTCCGCTCCTGAAGACATGTCCGTGCAGAGCGAGCTGCAGGCCATGACCGTGGAGCAGCGCGGCAAGCTGGCCGTGACGATGCTCACCACGGGCATGTACCTGGCCGACGGAAACACCGCCGGATTCTCCATGAACGCCGCCCTCAGCTCCTTCCTGCAAAGCGAAATCAACAACATTGCCGGCAATGCACTGAGCACCCTCGACGTGAGCATGGGAATAGATAACAGCACCGACGCCAGCGGCAACATGCATACCGACTATTCGTTCCAGTTTGCCAAGCGCTTCTGGAACAACCGCCTGAAGGTGCAGTTAGGCGGAAAGGTCTCCAGCGGACAGGAGGTGGAGGGACAGAAGCAGTCGTTCTTCGACAATGTCTCTATGGAGTACCGCCTTTCGCCAACGAGCAACCAGTATCTCAAGATGTTCTACAAGCAGAACGTCTACGACTGGCTCGACGGATACACCGGCGAGTATGGCGCGGGCTACGTCTACAAGCGCAAGATGGACCATTGGTGGGACGCCTTCAAATTATGGTAAATCGAAAGAACGGCTTTTTCCCATCGAAAGAACGGCTTATTCGAATGGAAAGAACGGCTTTTTCTCATCGAAAGAACGGCTTATTCAAAAAAGCACTTGGTTTCATACCAATTATAAAAACCTATTATTAACCCTTTAAAACAACAGTATTATGGAAGGTATCCTTCTTAGTCTCCTCATCGGATGTCTCGCTGGCTTCTGTGCCGGCAAGTTAATGAAAGGTGGTGGCTTCGGCCTCCTCATGAACATCATCCTCGGTCTCTTCGGAGGTCTGGTTGGCGGATGGCTCTTTGGTCTGCTCGGCATTGAGGGCGGCGGCGGTCTGCTCGGTCAGCTCGGAACGGCCATCGTCGGTGCCGTCGTCATCCTTTGGGTGGCATCGTTCTTTAAGAAATAGCGTGGCCTAAAAGCGCTAAAATCACAGTTCAGGCCTGGCAAAACGCACTGTTTTGCCGGGCTTTTTCCATTTTGTTGATGGTGGTTAAACTTTTTTTTCATATTTTCATTGTTACATAAAGAAAATTCATTATCTTTGCACGCGAAAAACATATTATAATTATTTATAAATTATGTGTTACAAGAATTTTGTTGTTTCTGCCGCAATGTTTTTGCTGGCAGTAATCACCGTTTCTGCTCAGGAATGTGGTGGTAAAATGAAGTCCTATAACTTTGTTGAGGCTCAGGGTGGCGTTCAGCTGACGGCAACCGATGCCGACATGTCGAAGCTGATTACGCCGACGGCTGCTTTCAGCATTGGTCGCTTCTTTACACCAGTGGTCGGAGCACGCTTGCATGTGAACGCTTGGCAGGCCAAGTCGGGATTCGACGACATAGACAAGTACTACAAGTGGAACTACATCACGCCGTCGGCCGACTTGATGTTCAACCTGACCAACTTGTTTTCGGGCTCGTCGCAGCACCTTCTTAATGTCATGTTCCTTGGCGGTATAGGTCTGAACTATGCCTGGAATAACGATGAGCTCAAGGACATGGGCGTGATGACGCAGAGAACTCCGCTGGCTTGGAAAGACAATCGTCTGAGCCACAACATCCGTGCCGGTCTGAGGTTAGAGACCGACGTGACGAAGCCGCTGGGACTGTCGTTGGAGGTCGATGCAAACAATACCGACGACCGCTTCAACTCGAAGAGCAACGATGCCGACGACTGGCAGTTCTTGGCAATGGTTGGTGTCAGCTACCGCTTCGGACGGACCGCAAAGAAGTGCTGCAAGACCGAGCCGGTGCCTGTGCCCGTGGTTCAGGAGGCTAAGCCCGTCGTGGTGGAAGAGAAGCCCGTGGTGGAAGAGAAGCCTTTCGTAGAAGCCAAGCCTGTCGTGGTGGAGAAGAAGCCCGAGCCTAAGGAGGTCGTGAAGAGCGAGAAGCTGAACGAAGAGATTTTCTACGTCATCTGCAAGAGCGACCCGTCGGCCAGTGGTGTCAACCAGATGCAGCGCGTGGCCGACTTCATGAAGAAGTATAAGGATGCAAGGGTTAAGGTCGTGGGATATGCCGACAAGGGAACGGGTAATCCTAAGATTAACCAGATGTACGCTGAGCGTCGTGCCAAGGAGTGCAAGGACACGCTGGTGAAGAAGTACGGCTGCGACGCCTCCCGTATCGACATCGACTCGAAGGGCGACACCGTCCAGCCGTTCTCGGAGAACGACAAGAACCGCTGCGTCATCATCGACTCGCAGGCTCAGTATAAGGTTTATGAATAGCATTTAATTCCTAAATTATTAATTAATATCAAATTGTTATGTGGTTATTAAAATCATCTATCGGTAAGAAAGTTGTAATGGCCGTCACCGGCATTGCGCTCATCTTGTTCCTGACGTTCCATTGCGCCATGAACATCGTTGCGCTGTTCTCCGGCGAGGCTTACAACATGATTTGTGAACTCCTCGGCGCCAACTGGTATGCCGTGGCTGCAACGCTTGGACTGGCCTTCCTGGCTGTGGTCCATATTGTCTTTGCCTTCATCCTCACGGCCCAGAACCGTACCGCTCGTGGCGAAAACCGCTACGAGGTGTCTACCACGGTCAACGGCTCTAACGTCGTAGAGAAATGGGCTTCGGGCAACATGCTCGTGCTGGGTATAATCATCCTGCTCGGTCTGCTGCTCCACCTCTACAACTTCTGGTACAACATGATGTTCGCCGAAATCACCGGTATGACGGTGGCACACAGCCCCTCGGACGGCTTTGCCTTCATCCAGGACACGTTTGCCAACCCCGTCTTCGCTGTGCTCTATGTCATCTGGATTGTGGCCATCTGGCTCCACCTCAGCCATGGTTTCTGGTCGGCCCTGCAGACGCTCGGATGGAGCGGCAAGACCTGGCAGTGCCGCATTCAGTGGATTGGCCTCATCTATGTCACCCTGCTCATGCTCGGCTTCCTCGTAGTGGTGCTGGCCTTCGCCTTCGGATGCGCTCCCTCGCTCTGTGAAGCATGCTGCGGCGGAGCTGCCGCCGACTGCTGCCAGCAGGCCGCTGACTGTTGCAAAGAGGCAGCCAACTGTAAGTAAATTATTGTAAACCGTAATTTACTATCAAATCGTAAATCGTAAATTCGTAAATCGAAAATTAAAGTTATGGCAAAAGTAATTGATTCTAAGATTCCTGCAGGTCCAGTGCCTGAGAAGTGGAAGGAATATAAAGCCCACCAGCGCTTGGTGAACCCCAAGAATAAGTTAAAGCTCGACGTCATCGTCGTAGGTACCGGTTTGGCCGGTGCTTCTGCTGCCGCTTCCCTCGGCGAGATGGGCTTCAACGTCATCAACCTGTGCATCCAGGACTCGCCCCGTCGCGCTCACTCTATCGCTGCCCAGGGTGGTATCAACGCCGCCAAGTGCTATCAGAACGATGGCGACTCTATCTACCGTCTGTTCTACGATACCGTAAAAGGTGGTGACTATCGTGCTCGCGAGGCCAACGTCTATCGTCTGGCTGAGGTATCGAACAATATTATCGACCAGTGCGTGGCTCAGGGCGTTCCCTTCGCCCGTGAGTATGGCGGCATGCTGGCCAACCGTTCCTTCGGTGGTGCCCAGGTGAGCCGTACGTTCTACGCCAAGGGTCAGACGGGTCAGCAGCTGCTGCTCGGCGCCTATAGCTCGCTGAGCTGTCAGGTGAACGCCGGCAAGGTGAAGCTCTACACCCGCTACGAGATGGAGGATGTGGTCATCGTCGACGGACGTGCCCGTGGAATCATCGCCAAGAACCTAGTCACCGGCAAGCTGGAGCGCTTCTCCGCCAACGCCGTTGTCATCGCTACCGGCGGATATGGCAACACCTATTTCCTCTCTACCAACGCTATGGGCTGTAACTGCACCGCTGCCGTTCAGTGCTATCGCAAGGGTGCTTACTTTGCAAATCCCTCATACGTGCAGATTCACCCGACGTGTATTCCCGTTCATGGTGACAAGCAGTCGAAGCTGACGCTGATGTCGGAGTCGCTGCGTAACGACGGCCGCATCTGGGTGCCCAAGAAGATTGAGGACGCCAAGGCTCTGCAGGCAGGAACCAAGCAGGGCTGGGAGATTCCCGAGGAGGACCGCGACTACTATCTGGAGCGCCGCTATCCCGCCTTCGGTAACCTTGTTCCTCGTGACGTGGCTTCGCGTGCCGCCAAGGAGCGCTGCGACAAGGGCTTCGGCGTGAATAACACCGGCTTGGCTGTGTTCCTTGACTTCTCCGAGTCAATCAACCGTCTGGGCATCGACATTATCATGCAGCGCTACGGCAACCTCTTCGAGATGTACGAGGAAATTACCGACGTGTTCCCCGGTGACCTCGCCAATGAGATCAACGGCGTGAAGTATTACAAGCCGATGATGATCTATCCCGCTATCCACTACACGATGGGCGGTATCTGGGTGGACTACGAGCTGCAGACCTCTATCCCCGGCCTGTTCGCTATCGGCGAGTGCAACTTCTCCGACCACGGTGCCAACCGTCTCGGTGCTTCTGCTTTGATGCAGGGTCTGGCCGACGGTTACTTCGTGTTGCCCTACACCATCCAGAACTACCTGGCCGACCAGGCTGTATGGCCTAAGGTCTCGACCGATCTTCCTGAGTTCGCTGAGGCTGAGAAGAAGGTTGATGCAGAGCTCGACCGTCTGCTCAACATTAAGGGCAAGCGCTCGGTTGACTCTATCCACAAGGAACTCGGCCACATCATGTGGGAGTATGTGGGCATGGGTCGTACCGCCGAGGGTCTGAAGACTGGTCTGAAGAAGATGCACGAGCTGGAGAAAGAGTTCGACACCAACCTGTTCGTTCCTGGAACGAAGGAAGGTCTGAACATCGAGCTCGACAAGGCTATCCACCTCCGTGACTTCTTCACCATGGGTCAACTTGTCGCCTTCGACGCCCTCTCTCGTAACGAGTCCTGCGGCGGACACTTCCGCGAGGAGTATCAGACCGAGGAAGGCGAGGCAAAGCGCGACGACGAGAACTACTTCTACGTTGGCTGCTGGGAGTATCAGGGCAAGGGCAACGAGCCCGAGCTCATCAAGGAGCCTCTTGAATATGAAGCTATTAAAGTACAAACCCGTAACTATAAGAACTAACAATTATGGCTAAGAATATAAGTTTCACGATTAAATTCTGGCGTCAGAATGGTCCGAAAGATGCGGGTCACTTTGATAGCTACGAGATGAAGGACATCCCCGACGATACTTCATTCCTGGAGATGCTCGACATCCTGAACGAGTGTCTCATCAACGAAGGCAAGGAGCCCTTCGTGTTCGACCACGACTGCCGCGAGGGTATATGCGGTATGTGTTCGCTCTACATCAACGGCACGCCTCATGGCAAGACCGAGCGTGGTGCCACCACCTGTCAGCTCTACATGCGCCGCTTCAACGACGGCGACGTTATCACCGTTGAGCCTTGGCGCTCAGCAGCCTTCCCTGTCATCAAGGACTGTATGGTGGACCGCTATGCCTTCGACAAGATCATCCAGGCTGGCGGCTACACCACCATCCGCACCGGTCAGGCTCAGGATGCCAACGCCATCCTCATCCCCAAGGAGGACGCCGACGAGGCTATGGACTGCGCCTCCTGCATTGGCTGTGGCGCTTGCGTTGCTGCTTGTAAGAACGGCTCCGCCATGCTCTTCGTCTCGTCGAAGGTCTCTCAGCTCGCCCTCCTTCCCCAGGGCCGCGTAGAGGCTGCCCGCCGCGTGAAGAACATGATTGCCAAGATGGATGAGCTCGGCTTCGGTAACTGCACCAACACCCGTGCCTGCGAGGCCGTCTGCCCGAAGAACGAGACCATCGCCAACATTGCCCGCCTCAACCGCGAGATGATCAAGGCAAAGCTGGCCGACTAAGATTGATTATTCCACCGTCGGCAAATAAGCCGACGGTGGCTTTATATTGTATTATTCAGATGACTGCACTACAACTCGACGCAATGAACACTCAGCTGTGGCAAAACATAGGAGCCATAGCCGATAGCAAGCAGCTTATGGCCCGACTTGCCAAATACGTGGCTCGCCTTGTGAAGGAAAAGGAGAATTCCACGTTGATGACGAAAGAGGATTTCTTGGCCAAATTGGAAAAAGGCGAAGATGATTATCGTCAGGGTAAAACATTTGCTATGATGCCTGGCGAGAGTTACAAGGATTTCCGTAACCGCATTGGCCGATGAGTTACGTTGTCAACCTTACTGAACAGGCTCTTGCCGACTCTGACCATTTGGAACAGGATGAGCCAAAGGCTTATCAGAAGTTCCTGATCTTTCTTCAAGAATTGGCAGAGCATCCTAAGACGGGTACTGGTCATCCTGAACAACTAAAAGGTATGCCAAAAGGACGCTGGAGTAGACGACTATCAAAAAAACATCGCATGGTCTACCGCATCTATGACACTGAGGTTGTGGTTCTTGTCCTCTCTGCCTATGGTCATTATGACGACAAATAGTGCAGGACTGAATAATCCCTCTCGTCTCCATCGCTCTGACGGTGGCAGGATACACATTATTATATTAACTTACAGATCAGCGTTTCTGTTCGTACTTTGACATAGAATTGAGCTTTTGCTCTTGTTCTTAACATTCGAAACCGCCAAAACTTCGACATAACTGGAACAAGTAGCGAAAAGTTCACGTCGTTAAGGCGTGGACTATTCGTGCTTGTTGTTATGGATGGTTACTTGGCGGTACCAGAATGTTGATAAGCATTGAACAGTTCCGCCTTTTATATGTATTTTTAATTATGAAAAAACTTTTGAATTTGAGCCTCATAATAGGTTTACTGGCAATGTGCTATACCACTTTTACAGCATGTAGTAATGATGACGAACATGAACAAGGATCAACTACGTTAGTAAATGATAAACGGTTGGTAAAGTTTATTTATAGCGACGGAAGTAAAACTTACACTTATACCATTGATTACAATTCCATGGGGCAAATAGTGAGAGTTAACACGATGTCTCCTTCCGGTTCAACAACTTCCAGAAGTTATGTCTATGAAGAAAATAAGATTACGGTAAAAGAAGGAATGAGCGTGACTGTTTACGAGCTTTCTAATGGCCGTATTGTAAGTCAAAATCAATCACCCAAAATAATAGACTACAAGTATGATGATCAAGGACAACTCATATCTGAAGGCCCATACAAATACACGTGGAGCAATGGAAACGTTGTCAAAATGTCTCATGACGAAAATGATGCCAGTTATCCTTATGCATATACAGTCACCTACTCTTACACCAACTATTCAAGTGCATTACTTCCTCGTATTGTTTCGATAGGTGACTGGGTATTAGCTACCCAAGGTTTTTTGGGTAAGAGAAGCAAAAACCTGCTCTCAAAGAAAGTGTATTCATCATCGCAAAAAGAAGATATTCAAAGGCATAATAATTCATTTGACTATACTATTGAGGAGGGAGTGGTGACAAAGTTAATTGAGCAAGAATCTTCTTGGACAAATGTATATACTTTCTTATGGGAGTAACATTTCAGAATCAAGAATCAATTGGGACGGTTCTCCTTGATCATTTTTCCCAAACAATGTGGAGGTCATAACGGCTTCCACTTTTTTTATTACATCAGTCCACAACACCTCTATCGTGTCGCTTAGACTTTCCCGTCAGAATGTGGCTTTTTCAATCGGAGGGGTCATGGGGACAGGCACCCGACCCAGTATTGGGTCGGGTGCCTGTCCCCATGACCCCTGAAGCCTATCAGACTCACAATCAGAAGTAATCTCTTTCAAAGGCTAAGTAGGGATCTCTTCCAGTTCCCCGTAAGGAAACTGGGAGTTTCCCCGGAGGGAACTGTCAGTTTCCTTACTGGAAACTGACAGAGAGCTTACGGATGTTTGGGAGAATAAGCGTAGGGAAACCTGACTTGGGTCGTAGGGGTCGTGGGGAGAAGCGCTGTTCCTGTGCGTGGTGACGGTGGCAGGACGAGAAGAGTCTTGGCGGAGAAGCGCCAGGCACAACGGCTGGTGTGTCCGGGGCTTCTCTTTCGGGAAACGGACAGCTTCGCCCGGTTCTTTTCGAGAAGGGCTACCACGACCGCATCATCAACCGGCCTGGCATGCTTGAAAACATCAAGCGATACATGCAGGAGAACCCCCTTCGGGCCCGTATTCGTGAGGAGTGTCC
>JAGCNO010000101.1 GCA_017645905.1 Prevotella sp.
AAAGAACAGTTCGCTGGTCTACCTCAAGGGAACCTTCACCATGGAGGCCAACATGGACAACATTGCCCGTGTGGAGTTCGACGACCGCCAGTTCGACGTCATAGAGGGCCAGCTGGCTGAACTGGTGGACAGCATTGGAAGTGATGCGGTCTACCGCGTAGACTACCTCGACATGGAGGCGTACCAGGCCGGCCTGAGGAACAACATCAACATCTCGAACATCTCGCTGGGAGAGCAAATCAGCACCACCACCGTAGACCTGAACAACGAGGAGGACTACAAGTTCCCCCTTGTCCACAAATATTTTATGCGTTATCGTGGCGAGACTTTCCACGTTCATGAGCGCGAGATATGGCGTCGGCTGCCCAAGGACAAGGACGTGAAGCGTATGTTCAAGACCATCATCGGCAAGTCCGACTTCAGCTGGACCAGCGACGAGAGCGTCTCTGAACTGCTTAGGGCTATCGTCAGTGTCAATAAGGAAAAATGATTCTTATAAACATATACTTATGGCAAATGGAGTAGCATTGCCCATGGAAGGGCAAATATTGGTCAACATTGAGGACATGTCGATGCTGAAGGACATCAAAAAGGCCATCAGCATGGTTAAGGGTGTAGGAAAGATTACGCTCCCTCGCCGCAAACGTTATTCATCCTATGAACGTTCTTTACGTGACCTTGAAGAGGGACGCGTGTATGAATACGAGAGTCTCGACGAACTTATCAAGGAAATTGAAGGATGAGTACAAAATACAAATTGCGCATCACAGGCGAATGTAAGCAAAACTTGAAGCTATGCAAGCGTCGTGGTTTACCGATGGATGAACTATGGATGGTTGTAGGCAAACTTCTCGACGGTGAGCTGCTGGAAGAAAAATACCATGCCCATGTTCTCACAGGCGACCGCAAAGGTCAATGGGAATGTCACATCCAGCCCAACTGGCTACTCATCTGGGAACAGAACGAACGCGAACTCATACTCATCATGGTGAATACCGGAACTCATTCCGACCTTTTCGACAAGAAGTACAAGAGAAGATAATCTGCACCCATCTCTGCAGCGGTAGCAAACTTTTCACTCTTCGCTCTAAGCTCAGTTCTCCTTCCAGAACGACCGGGTGAAGAGCACCAGCACGGCGACGATTTCCAGACGACCTACAAGCATCAGCCACGAGCACAGCCACTTCAATGCTGGCGACAGATCGGCCCACGACATCTGTGGGCCGATATTTGTATCCAGACCAGCGCCCACATTGCTGACCAGGCTCAGCGAGATGGTCACCGCGTTGGTGATGTGAATGCCGCTGGCCGCCATAATCACGGTGACGAGAATCACGGCGATGACATAGAGGATGAAGTAGGCCAGCAGCGAGACAATCTTCCCCTGCGGCACGCTCATGCCGTCGACCTTCACGGGCAGCACGGCGTTGGGATGGACGATATGTCGGAACTCATTGCGCACCACCTTCAGCAGCATAAGCACACGGATGCTCTTAAAACCTCCCGTAGTGCTGCCCGAACAGGCTCCGCAGAACATCAGCAGGGCGAGGATGGCCCACGTGATGTGGGGCCAGGCACCGGCATCGGTACTCGTCAGGCCCGTCGTCGTCAGGAACGACACCACCTGGAACAGGGCCATGCGGAAGGCATACTCCAGGTCGTAGCCCATCTGCGCTACGAGTATGCCCGTGATAGTCAGCGTGCTCACCACCGTAGCCAGCACGTAGAAGCGGAACTCGGCGTTACGCATGAGAGAGCCCATCTTCAGCTTGAACACGCTCATGTAGAGCAGCGTAAAGTTGATGCCCGCGAGGAACTGGAACAGCGTGGCCAGATACTGGTTGAGCGGCGAGGCCATGAAGATAGAGCCGTTGTGGGTAGAGAAGCCGCCAGTGGCCGTCGTCGACATGGAGTAGTTCGTTGCGTCGAACCAGTCCATGCCCGCAGCCCAGAATGAAAGGCCACAAGCCACCGTGAGCAGGATGTAGATGCTCCATATCCACTTTGCCGACGTGGACAGACGCGGGTGCATCTTCGACCGCATGGGCCCTGTAGCCTCGGCGGCAAACACCTTCACGCTTCCGCCCACTAACTGCGGCAGCAGTGCCACGGTGAAGAACACGATTCCCAATCCGCCAATCCACTGCATCAGCGACCGCCAGAACAGCAGCCCGTGCGGCAGGTGCTCCACGTCATCGATGACCGTCACGCCCGTCGTCGTAAAGCCCGACATGGTCTCGAAATAGGCATCAGTAACCGAGGGCAGCGAACCGTGGATGATAAAGGGGAACATGCCAAAAAACGAAAACACTACCCACGTCAGCGACACCACCACGTAAGCATCGCGACGGCTCAAGCTGTTGCTGGCTCCATGGCCGAAAAAGAGGAAGGTGAAAGCACCGAAGAGCGTGAACAGCAGCGAGGCGGCGAAAGCCATCACGTCGTCCTCATGGAAAGCAAACGCCATACCCAGGCAGCACGCCATGAAGAACGCCTCAATGAAAAGCAGCGAACCCAGAATCTTTGATATGATGCTGAAATTAATCACCCGTCTTTCAGTGTTTTCCTCGTTTGACTGTGCAAAGGTAAGGATTATTTTCTACACCACCAAAATTCGGCGCGTAATTTTTCAAAAAAGCGCTCCGGGACAAAGAACGGCTTATTCGATTTGAAAGAACGGCTTTTTCCAGGAGAAAGAACGGCTTTTTCCAGGAGAAAGAACGGCTTATTCTATTTGAAAGAACGGCTTTTTCCCGGCACAATATAAAATAATCGTGAAAAAGCTTGGAGCTTTCACCTTTTTGTCGTAACTTTGCCATCAAGAAACAAAAAACCTTGAATCTATGCAGAAATTTGCAGACTACATCAAGCGGATAGAGATTGACGCCCTGTGGAGCGGGAAGAAGCACATCGTCTGGGAGCTGGACCCGCACGTTAACATCCTCAGCGGCATCAACGGTGTGGGCAAGAGCACCATCCTCAACAAGGTGGTCAGGGGCCTGGCCCAGGGCGGCGAGTTCCCCAGCCACATGCTCAAGGGCGTGCGCCTCGAAGTGGTGCCCGAGGACGCGAAGTGGATACGCTACGACATGATTCGCTCGCTCGACTCCAACCTCTCGCAGACGCTGGCCGAGGGCGAGGGATTCCTCCGTCAGGCACTATCGGCCCTGGCTGGCGTGGGCGGTGGCTCGCTGCTCGACATACAGCTCTACAACCTCCAGCGCAAGTACCTGGACTATCAGGTGAACATCGGCAACCGGGTCATAGAACAGCTCCAGCAGGGCAACGCCGAGGCCGCACAACAGTTGTCGGTAAAGAAGAAACGCTTCCAGGACATCATCGACGAGCTCTTTGAAGACACGGGCAAGCACATCGTCCGGACGGAGAACGAGATACGCTTCACCCAAATTGGCGAGGTGCTGCTGCCCTACCAGCTGTCAAGCGGAGAGAAGCAGATACTCGCCATCCTGCTCACGGTGCTCGTGGAGGACGACCAGCCCTACGTGCTCTTCATGGACGAGCCGGATGTGAGCCTGCACATAGAGTGGCAGAAGCGGCTCATAGACCTCATCGTGGAGCTGAACCCCAACGTGCAGATTATCCTCACCACCCATTCGCCTGCCCTCATCATGAACGGATGGACAGACAGGGTCACAGAGGTCTCGGAAATCACAGTCTAGACTCTTCTGCCTATAGTTTCTATAGTCTCTATAGCATCTATAGCCCAGCCCACTAAGCCTATGAGCAAGTCCCTGACAAAAAACCTCAACAGCCAATATATTGAGGCGGCCAACAGCCTGCGCGGCAAGTCGTCGCGACGGCGCATCGTGGCCTACGTGGAGAGTTACGACGACATCTACTTCTGGCGGACCGTCCTCAGCCGCTTCGAGGACAACACCCGCTACTTCGAGGTGATGCTCCCATCGAAGGAGAACCTCACGCGAGGAAAGAAGTCGGTGCTGATGAATTTTATCAGTGTTTCCTCGCCCCTGGGTCAGGATATGATTGCCTGTGTCGACGCCGACTTCGACTACCTCCTGCAGGGTGCTACGGAGCAGTCGCGCCGTGTAATAAAGAGTCCGTACGTCTTCCACACCTACGTCTACGCCATCGAGAACTTCCAGTGCTACGCCCCCTCGCTCCATGAGGTGTGCGTCGCCGTGACGCTCAACGACCACCGCATCTTCGACTTCGACGAATATTTCCGCCTCTACAGCGAG
>JAGCNO010000102.1 GCA_017645905.1 Prevotella sp.
AACGGCCCACGATTTCTTCGCAGGCATCGGAAATCTCGCCGAGGGTGCAACGCAGCTGGGCAGCCTTGACGGCGAGGTCCAGCAGGTTGTTCTCGCTCTTGCGGCCCTCGTTGAAGTCGCGTACACACTCGGTGATGGCCTTGAGGGCAGCCTTACAGGCAGCCTCGTCGCGGGTAGCCTTGACCTGAGCCAGGCTCTCCTCCTGCTGCTTGCGCACGGCGGTGTTGTCAACCTCGAGGATGTCGATAGGATCCTCGTGCTCCAGACGATACTTGTTGATACCGACGATGGTCTGTGAGCCAGAGTCGATGCGGGCCTGAGTGCGGGCGGCTGCTTCCTCGATACGCATCTTGGGCAGACCGGTCTCGATGGCCTTGGCCATACCGCCGAGCTTCTCAATCTCCTGGATGTGCTCCCAAGCCTTGTGCACCAGCTCGTTGGTCAGCGTCTCCACGTAGTAAGAGCCTGCCCACGGGTCAATCTGCTTGCAGACCTTCGTCTCGTTCTGGATGTAAATCTGGGTGTTACGGGCAATACGAGCCGAGAAGTCCGTAGGCAGGGCGATAGCCTCGTCGAGGGCGTTGGTGTGCAGACTCTGGGTGTGACCCAGCACGGCGGCCATAGCCTCGATACAGGTGCGGCCCACGTTGTTGAAGGGGTCCTGCTCGGTCAATGACCAGCCAGAGGTCTGCGAGTGGGTACGCAGGGCAAGCGACTTCGGATTCTTGGCGCCGAAGCTCTTCACAATCTTGGCCCAGAGCAGACGTCCGGCGCGCATCTTGGCAATCTCCATGAAGTGGTTCATGCCGATGGCCCAGAAGAACGACAGGCGGGGTGCGAAGGCATCAACGTCGATACCGGCATTGACACCCGTACGCAGATAGTCCATACCGTCGGCCAGCGTGTAGGCCAGCTCGATATCGGCCGTAGCACCCGCCTCCTGCATGTGGTAGCCGGAGATAGAGATACTGTTGAACTTCGGCATCTTCTGCGAGGTGTACTCGAAGATGTCGGCGATGATCTTCATTGAGAAGGCGGGCGGGTAGATATAGGTGTTACGCACCATGAACTCCTTCAGAATATCGTTCTGAATGGTTCCTGCCATTTCCTCCAGCTGTGCTCCCTGCTCCAGACCAGCCACGATGTAGAAAGCCAGAATAGGCAGCACGGCGCCGTTCATCGTCATAGACACAGACATCTTGTTGAGGGGAATGCCTGAGAACAGCACCTTCATGTTCTCCTCGTTACAGATGCTCACGCCAGCCTTACCCACGTCGCCCACCACACGGGCGTTGTCGGGGTCGTAGCCACGGTGCGTCGGCAGGTCGAAGGCCACGCTCAAACCTTTCTGTCCGCTGGCCAGGTTACGGCGATAGAAGGCGTTACTCTCCTCAGCCGTAGAGAATCCTGCATACTGACGAATCGTCCAAGGCTTGAAGGGATACATCATCGAGTACGGGCCTCTCAGATAAGGCGGAATACCGGCGGTGAAGTCGAGGTGCTCCATTCCCTCGAGGTCTTCTTTCGTATAGACGGGACGCACCTCGATATGCTCGGGAGTCTTCCAGTTCTCTACGATACCATTGTCTTTAATCCACTGGGCACCATCTTGAGCTTTGATGCCTGCATAGATATCAATATCTTTAAATTGTTTTCTCATAATTAGAGGGTTGGGGAGGGTCTTTAGATTCCTAATTTCTGATTATATTCTTTCAAAGTTTCCAGCACATTGCACTTCACATGGATATAGTTCTCGATACCGGCGGCCTTGAGGTCTTCCATGCAGGCGGGAGCACCGGCTACGACGAACATGGCTCGGCCGTCGAGATACTGGAAGGCGGGGATGGCGTACTCAGCATACTCATCGTCCGAAGAGCAGATTACCACGATGTCGGCTCCAGCTTTGAGGGCAGCGTCGACACCTTCCTCTACGGTCTTGAAGCCGAGGTTGTCGATAACCTTGTAACCGGCGCAGGCGAGGAAGTTGCACGAGAACTGTGCACGTGCTTGGCGCATGGCGAGGTTGCCGATGGTCAGCATGAAGGCTACGGGAACCTTCTTGGCCTTCTCCGTCGTCAGGCGCAGGGTCTCGAAGTCAGAGGCCAGGCGGCTGGTCTTCAGGGCGGGCACGTCGGGGTCGTTGCTGTGCTTGCAGGTGCAGTCGCAAGGCAGCGGCTCCTTGCCCTCGCTCTTCTCGGTAAAGTTCGGGAACTGGTTAGTGCCGAGGATGAACTCCTTGCGCTTGGCAGCGTCGCCGTGACGTTTCACGTTCGTGGCGTTGATGTCTTCCTGCACGGTACCCTTCTTTACAGCCTCAAGGAAACCACCCTCGTCCTCAATCTTGAGGAAGAGCTTCCAGGCCTCCTGAGCAAGTGCGTCGGTCAGATGCTCGATGTAGTACGAGCCGGCACCTGGGTCGACGATGCGGTCGAAGTGGCTCTCCTCCTTGATGATGAGCTGCTGGTTGCGGGCGATGCGCTCGCTGAAGTCAGTAGCCTTCTCGTAAGGAGCGTCAAACGGAGTCACCACCATTGAGTGAACACCTCCGAGGGCGGCACTCATGGCCTCCGTCTGCGAGCGCAGCAGGTTGACGTATGAATCAAACACTGTTTGATTATAGGTCGACGTTGAAGCGTTGATGATCATCTTGCAGGCGCAGTCGCACTTTGGCTCATACTGCTTCACAATCTGAGCCCACAGCAGGCGTGCGGCACGGAACTTGGCAATCTCCATGAAGTAGTTCTCCGAGACGCCCATGTAGAACTTAATCTTCTTTGCGGCAAGGTCTACGTCCACTCCGGCGTCGACCAGCTCCTGCAGGTACTCGTTACCCCAAGCCAGCGCGTAGCCCAGCTCCTGCACGATATAGGCGCCGCTGTTGTTCAGCAGGTCGCTGTGCACCATGACGCAGCGCAGGTTGGGATAGTCCTTCAGCTTCTCCACCAGCTTCGGCATGTTGGGCAGCAGCATGGCCGTGTCCTTGCCCTTCATCAGCATGCGCTCGATGGGGTCGAAGCCCACACCGCCCACAATCTTCTCCTTGTCGTAGCCCATCTTCTCGAAGTAGGCCACGAGCAGGTCGGCCAGCTCCAGGGCGTGGCGCTGACAGGCTCGGTAGCTCACCTCGATGCAGTCAAGACAGATGTCCTTCAGCAGCGTCTCGATGAACTCGGCACTCAGTTCGGCATGTCCCAGCTTGAAGCCGATGCTGTCCACACCCTTCATCAGGATGTCGAGCGCCTTCTTGTTGGCCTCGGCAGGGTCGTCGACGACGATGTTCTGCCGTACATACCACTCATTCGTGTCCTTCTTGTTGCCGCGAACGAACGGGAATTCGCCGGGCAGCGCGTCGGGTGTCTTCAGGTCCTTCAAGTCCTCGCGGCGATAGAAGGGCTGCACGTTAAAACCTTCGTTTGTTCTCCACACGAGTCGTTTCTGGAAGTCGGCCCCTTTCAGGTCCACCTCAATCTTGTCCAGCCACTCCTGCTTGGTAGGCGCGGTAAACTCGGTGAAGAGTTTTTCTTTGATGTTTGACATAGTTTGTTTGTTAAAAGTTATATTATATAATGTGTGATTATACTAATCTGCAAAGGTACAACATTTTACTTTTCCAACAAAACAATAAGTAAATATTTATAATTCATTCACTTTTATAATACATTCTCATACCCTCATTCGTTGGGATTAAGCCAGGATGTCTCAGGCTCTGAACGTAGAAAAGTGACAAACAGGACGTAGTACTCTGTGAGTTTCCAGTAAGGAAACTGTCAGTTCCCCCGGAGGAAACTGTGAGTTTCCACGTAGGAAACTGTGAGAGAGAACGGATCGTCCCCAAACAATAAGCCGTCCAACCCCTAAGACTTCACTATTCCGTCGGGATTGCCATCCGGCATAATGAACACTGCCATTTGCAGACATATTTATGTTCATTACGTTATTTTCTTTCCCAAATCGTTGGCCGTATCGGGAAAAAACATTATCTTTGCCGAAGATTATACTTTACTAACCCCTAAAACTATCATAGTTATGAAAAAGACTTTTCTTTTCATCCTCGCTGTCCTCCTCCCTGTGGTGGCCAGCGCGTATGATGCTGTCATCAACAACATCGCTTACGACTTTGACCAGAACGAGCGTACGGCAACAGTGACTATGGGGCCTACTCCCCCTTCCAATCTCATCATTCCTGCCACTGTCACCTACAACGGTGAGGAATACTGGGTCACGGGCATAGCGTCTATGGCTTTCTATGGTTCCAGCGGTATCACCTCCGTCACCATTGGCCCCAACGTGACGAGCATTGGAAGTCAGGCTTTTGCCTATTGCAGCAGCCTTTCATCCGTCACCTTGCTGAATTTTAATATCTTTGAAATCTGGGAAAGTGTGTTCTCTGACTATCATTATTCCTCCACCACCCTCTATGTTCCTAAAGGATTTAAGGATGCGTATGAAGACTGGGGGTGGGACAGGTTCCAGAAGATGGTGGAGACCGACCGTGCACTGGCTGCCGTAAAGATTGGCAGCATCTACTATAACCTGATTCCTGAGCTGAGCATGGCCGAAGTGACAAACAGCAGGGGTGGCATCACCGGAACTGAGCCCTGCTATTCAGGCACTGTGAACATTCCCTCCACCGTCAACTACGGCGGAAAACAATATGACGTTACGAGCATAGGAGAGGATGCTTTTTATAGTTGTGGCGCCCTGACCTCCGTCATCCTTCCCGGCAGCGTGACGAGCATAGGACAATCTGCTTTCAATTATTGCATGAAGCTGTCTTCTATCGAGATCCCCAACAGCGTGAAAAGAATAGGAAGCCAAGCTTTCTACAGTTGCAGCAGCCTGACCTCCATCTCGCTACCCAATGTGGTGAGCATGGGAGACGAAGTATTCCATTACTGTACCGGCCTGCAATGGTTCACCATTCCCTGGGCCGTGACGACTATCAAAAACAATACTTTCTATGGTTGCAGCAGCCTGACCTCTGTCGGTATTCACGACGGTGTGACGAGCATCGGACGCTCTGCTTTTAGGGATTGCAGCAGCCTGGAGTCAGTCACGATTCCCAAAAGCGTGACGAGCATAGGAGACTATGCTTTCTATAATTGCAGCAACCTGACCTCTGTCACTTCGTTGATTACCAATCCCTTTGCAATCAGTAATAATGTGTTCGCTGGCATGGATTATTCTTTTACATCAGCCACCCTCTACGTTCACTTTGAATTGAAATGGGAGTATTGGAGCACTTCGGGGTGGAACAATTTCCAGAATGTAGAGGGGTATATACCGAAGATAGACGGTATCTACTATTACCTGTCCTTGGGGTTGAAAGAGGCCATAGTGACAAACCGTACAGGCGGTGATGGCAATGGTGGAGGAAGCTACTCAGGCAGCGTGACCATCCCCGCCACCATAGACTTCGACGGAGAGGAGTACCCTGTGACGAACATAGGAGACAGAGCTTTCTATGAATGTAGCGAATTGACTTCCGTAACGATTCCCGACGGCGTGAAGAGCATAGGAGAGTATGCTTTTTATAGATGTGGCACCCTGACCTCCGTCATCCTTCCCGGCAGCATGACGAGCATAGGAAATTCAGCTTTCGCTTATTGCAGCAAACTGGAATCCGTAACGATTCCCGACAGTATGACAAGCATAGGAGGCCACGCCTTCGAGGGTTGCAGCAGCCTGATATCCATCACGTTACCCGACGGCGTGACGAGCATAGGGGAGGCGACTTTCGATGACTGTAGCGGTCTGACCTCCGTCAACATGGGTAACAGCGTGACGAGCATAGGAGTAGATGCTTTCGGAGGATGCAGCAAGCTGACCTCCATCACTATTCCAGGTAGCGTAACGAGCATAGGAGATGTAGCTTTCTTAGACTGCTCAAGTCTTTCCGTCATCACGTCGCTGATTACTGATCCTTTTGAAATTGATGAATATGTGTTCGACAATTCTGTTTACACCTCCGCAACCCTCTTTGTCCCCAAAGGAACGAAGGCTAAATATGAAGCCATTCCGGCATGGAACATGTTCCAGAAGATTGAGGAGATTGTGGTGAAGGGCGACGTGAACGACGACGGTGCTGTCGACGTGGCCGACATTTCCACCGTCATCGACGTGATGGCAGGAAAGGCTCTCGAATACAAAGCCAAGGCCGACGTGAACAAGGACAAAACGGTCGACGTGGCCGACATCGCCATTATCATCGACATCATGGCCGGAAAGGATGTCGAACCACAGCCAAGTATAGTGGAAACCAAGACCTTCACCGTCAACGGCGTCAGCTTCACCATGATTGGCGTGGAGGGAGGAACCTTCCAGATGGGCAGCGACGACAGTGATGCTTTCAGCGTTGAGCAGCCCGTCCACCCGGTGACGGTCAGCTCGTTCTGCATCGGCCAGACGGAGGTGACGCAGGAGCTGTGGTATGCAGTTATGAGCAGCAATCCATCATACTTCAAAGGCTCCGGCCTGCCTGTGGAGACAGTATCATGGAACGACTGCCAAGAATTCATCACCAAGCTCAACCAACTTACCGGCCAGCAGTTCCGCCTGCCCACCGAGGCCGAGTGGGAGTATGCAGCCCGTGGCGGCAACAAGAGCAAGGGCTACAAGTATGCTGGCAGCAATACTGTCGGCGACGTGGCATGGTATTGGGATAACATACCCTCACAAACAAGCGGAAATCCAGGTTTCGGCACACAGCCTGTAGCCACCAAGCATGCCAACGAATTAGGCATCTACGACATGAGCGGAAATGTTTATGAATGGTGTAGCGACTGGTATGGCAGTTACAGTTCCAATGCGCAGACCGACCCCACCGGTGCTTCTTCGGGCTCTTACCGCGTGCGCCGTGGGGGCTGCTGGGACAGCACGGCCGGGATCTGTCGTGTGTCTTACCGGGGCTACGGCACGCCTTCGAGCACGTACGACTATCTGGGGCTTCGCCTCGCCCTTTAGTTCTTCCTAAAAAGAAAAGAAGAGAGAAAAGAAGGAATAGTGATTCCCTATCCTCAGAGGATTAAACCCAAGCCCATATAAAGCATTTCCTTTACACCAGTAGAATAAAAAGCTGCTATTTATAGAGGAAATCGGTCGTTAGAGTACTCTCGTAAAAAGAACGGTGCGCAGCCACTCCCCTCCCATCAAGGGGAGGGGCAGGGGTGGGGTCTGTAAATAATTGTCAGCTAAGAAGATACTGACCCCACCCCAACCCCTCCCCTACAAGGGAGGGGAGCGGCTTAGCCGTTATGCACCAGTAAAAACGACTGACCCATTAAAGAATTAAGAGTTAATTTTTGCTGTTTTTCTGCAAATAGTTTGCCCTGCCCAACATTTTTTTGTACTTTTGTGGCCTTAAAGCGACACTTAACACAAAAGACAAATGAATAAGATTGTACGTAAAGAGCAGTTCTCGGAGAAGGTGTTCCTCTTCGAGATTGAAGCCCCGCTGATTGCACAGAGTCGCAAGGCGGGCAATTTTGTAATTGTACGTGTAGGACAGAAGGGCGAGCGCATGCCGCTGACTATTGCCGCTGCGGACACGGAGAAAGGCACTATCACACTGGTGGTGCAGAAGGTTGGACTGTCGAGCACGAAGTTGTGCGCTCTGGAAGTGGGCGACTACGTGACCGACGTTGTAGGCCCGCTGGGCAACCCCACGCGGATAGAGAAATACGGCACGGTGGTCTGTGCCGGCGGCGGTCTGGGCGTGGCTCCGATGCTGCCTATCATTCAGGCCCTGAAGAAGGCTGGCAACCGTGTACTGTCGGTTATGGCCGGACGCTCGAAAGACCTTATTATATTAGAGGATAAGGTTCGTGAGAGCTCCGACGAGGTCATCATCATGACCGACGACGGCAGCTACGGAGAGAAAGGCGTGGTCACCGTGGGCATTGAGAAGTTCATCGAACAGGAGCACGTGGACAAGGTGTTTGCCATCGGCCCTCCCATCATGATGAAGTTCTCGAACCTGACGGCACAGAAGCACGGCATACCCTGCGAGGTTTCGCTGAATACCATCATGGTCGATGGTACGGGCATGTGCGGCGCCTGCCGACTGACCATTGGCGGCAAGACGAAGTTCGTATGCATCGACGGTCCCGAGTTCGACGGCGCCCTCGTCGACTGGGACGAGATGTTCAAGCGCATGGGAACGTTCAAGAAGGCCGAGCAGGAGGAAATGGAGCACTATGCAGAGCACGTCAGCCCCACCCCCGACCCCTCCCGCGAGGAGGAGGGGAGTATATGCTCTCAAGGCAAGAATGTAGCAGAAGAAGTAGCTGCTCCCCTCTCAAACGAGGATGAGGATTCCTGGCGCAAGGACCTTCGTGCCTCGATGAAGCCCAAGGAGCGCCTCGCCATAGAGCGTGTGGTCATGCCCGAGCTCGACCCTGTCTATCGTGCCACCACCCGTACTGAGGAAGTGAACATCGGCCTGACGAAGGAGATGGCCATGACGGAGGCCAAACGTTGTTTAGACTGCGGAAAGCCCTCGTGCGTGGAAGGATGCCCCGTGAATATCGACATTCCCGGATTCATCAAGAATATTGAGCGCGGCGACATCCTTGCTGCCGCCAAGGTATTGAAGAAGACCTCTGCCCTGCCTGCCGTCTGCGGACGTGTCTGTCCGCAGGAGAAGCAATGCGAGAGCAAGTGCATTCACCTGAAGATGAACTCCAAGCCTGTGGCCATCGGCTATCTGGAGCGCTTTGCCGCCGACTATGAGCGTGAGAGCGGAAACATCAGTATTCCTGAGCTGGCTCCCTCCAACGGCATGAAGATTGCCGTCGTGGGTTCAGGCCCTGCCGGACTGTCGTTTGCCGGCGATATGGTGAAGAAGGGCTACGACGTGTATGTCTTTGAGGCACTCCACGAGATTGGCGGCGTGCTGAAGTATGGCATCCCCGAGTTCCGTCTGCCCAACAAGATTGTCGATGTGGAGATTGAGGGCCTGAGTAAGATGGGCGTACACTTCCAGACTGATGTTATCGTGGGCAAGACCATTAGCGTTAAACAGCTGGAGGACCTTGGCTTCAAGGGCATCTTCGTGGGTAGCGGCGCTGGTCTGCCTAACTTCATGAACATCCCTGGTGAGAACGCCATCAACATCATGTCGTCGAACGAATATCTGACCCGCGTGAACCTTATGGACGCTGCTAATCCCACTACCGACACGCCCATCAATCTGGGCAAGAAGGTAATGGTAGTCGGTGGCGGCAATACTGCTATGGACTCTTGTCGTACAGCTAAGCGACTGGGTGCCGAGGTGACACTTGTCTATCGTCGTTCGGAGCAGGAGATGCCCGCACGTCTGGAGGAGGTGAAGCATGCTAAGGAAGAGGGAATCAACTTCTTAACGCTGCACAACCCCATCGAGTATAAGGCCGACGAGAGTGGTGCCGTGTGCCAGGCTATCCTTCAGGTAATGGAGCTTGGCGAGCCCGATGCCAGCGGCCGCCGCAGTCCTGTTCCTGTGGAGGGTAAGACTGTGACGCTCGACGTTGACCAGGTCATCGTGGCTGTCGGCGTGAGCCCCAACCCGTTGGTGCCGAAGAGCATCGAGGGACTGGAGCTGGGACGCAAGAACACCATCGTGGTGAACGAGAACATGCAGTCGAACCATCCGGAAATCTTTGCCGGCGGCGACATCGTGCGTGGCGGTGCCACCGTTATCCTCGCTATGGGCGACGGACGTCGTGCAGCCCAGCACATGGATGAGTATCTGCAGGGTAAGTAATAACTTTAATCTATATATTATGAATAGAAGAAATTGTCTTTGCGGCTTGCTGATGCTTACGTTGGCTGCCGCTGTACCAAAGGCGAGTGCCGAAGAGAGGAACGTCCTGACGTTCATCGTAAACGGAAAGCCGATGGTATTCAATATGGTGGAGCATCCTGTCATCACCTACACCGACAACACCCTGCACATCAAGACCGACGCCAGTACAGTCAATGTGCCGGTGAGCCAGATATCGGGAGGTGCCCTGCCTAAGTCCGTCTTACTGGGCGACGTGAACGCTGACTTTAGTGTCGATGTGGCAGATATAGCCTCCGTCATCGATGTTATGGCCACAGGGTCGGGGATTGCAAATCCCCTCCAACAGGCAGCCGACGTGAATAAAGACGGCACTGTAGACGTAGCCGACATCTCCGCTGTCATTGACATTATGGCAGGAAAATAACAAACATTCAATAACTAAACAAATACAACCATTATGAAAAAGACAATCCTTATGTCGCTCTTTGCGACGCTATTATCAGTATTCACCGCTTCGGCTCAGAGCAATACCTATAGCATCATCATCAAGATGCAAAACGGAACCGTGTTCACCATCGGCCCCAACGAGGCCGACAGCATTTACTTCGACGACGGCAAGCTGACTGTCTCGGGCAAGAGCATCGAGGCTATTGAGGAGCGGGTTGGTATACTCGAGTCAGCTGTCAGTAGCGTCATGGCGATTGCTACTAAAAATAGTAATGATATAAACGAAAACAAAAAGGATATTTTAAGTTTGTCAGGACAAACTAATAAGCTTGAAAAAGAACAGGTTGAGGTTAAAAGAGACGTGCAAAATGCCCTGGATATAGCAAACAGTAATAGTACTATAATTGGACAAATACAACAAATAATCGAAGTCTTTGATTCCAAAATTACATTTTTGGAGCAAGATAACAAAGAATTGAAAGCTAAGATAGAGACGCTGGAAAAAATTGTCAGTGATTTACAAAACAAATAAATGGCATACTATGTTTAATAAAATAACCTATATCCGCCGCCGTGCGGAGCTGAAACGCCTCGTTGGCAATGGCGTTATCGTGTTCTTCGGCAACAATGAGTCGCCGATGAATTATCCCGCTAATGTCTATGCTCCCATGCGCCAGGACTCCACCTTCCTCTACTACTTCGGACAGAAGCGCGAGGGACTGGTGGGCATTATCGACATAGACAACGACCAGGAGTGGCTGCTGGGCAACGACATCGATGTCGACGACATCGTGTGGATGGGTTATACACCCTCCGTCAGCGACCTTGCTGCCGAGGTGGGCGTCAGCAAGACCGCTCCGCTCGGGCAGCTTGCTGAAATCGTAAATAGTAAATCGTCAAGCAGTAGACATCTTCATTTCCTGCCTCCCTATCGTCACGACACCATGATTCAGCTCATGGACCTGACGGGCATTCATCCTTCGAAGCAGAAAGAGGCCGCCTCGGTAGAGCTTATCAAGGCCGTGGTGAAGATGCGCTCGCGCAAGGAACTGCAGGAGATAGACCTCATAGACCGTGTCTGCGACATCGGCTACGAGATGCACATCAAGGCTATGGACATCATCGCTCCGGGCAAGACCGAGCGCGAGGTGGCAGGGCAGGTAGATGGCATTGCCCGCTCGCTGGCACAGGGTAACTCGTTCCCCACCATCTTCTCGCAACACGGCGAGATCATGCACGGCTCGCCCAGCGACGCGCTGATGGAGGAGGGGCGGCTGGTCATCTGCGACGCAGGCTGCGAGATTGACGGTTACGCCAGCGATAACACCCGCACCATGCCCGTCGGCGGACAGTTCACCCAGAAGCAGCGGGATATTTACAACATCGTTGTGGAGTGTCACGACTATGTGCTCGATGTGGCTATGGCTGGCGTGAAATGGGCCGATGTTCACTTTGCCGTAGCCCGCATGATGACGGAACGGCTGAAGGAGCTGGGACTGATGAAGGGCGACGTTGACGAGGCTGTAGCTGCTGGTGCACATGCGATGTTCTTTCCCCACGGTCTGGGTCACATGATGGGTCTTGACGTGCACGACATGGAGGGTCTCGGACAAATCTATGTGGGCTATGACGACGAGACACGTCCTAACTTAGAGCAGTTCGGAACCAACTGCCTGCGCATGGGAAGACGCCTGGAGACAGGATTCGTGGTCAGCGACGAGCCGGGCATCTACTTCATCCCGCATCTCATTGACCTGTGGCGCAAGGAAGGTCATTGCAAGGACTTCCTCTGCTTCGACAAGATTGAGGAGTATCGTGACTTCGGCGGTATTCGTATCGAGGATGACATTCTTATCATGGAGGGCGGTTGCCGCTTCATGGGCCATAAGCGAATACCTTATCATCCCAAAGACGTGGAAGAGCGGATGTGCAATTTGCCGTTCTAATTACAACGTTAACCTGATAGATGGAGGCTTTCTTCCGAACACACAGATACCTGGTGGAGCATG
>JAGCNO010000103.1 GCA_017645905.1 Prevotella sp.
CTGGGACGACGAGGAGGAATAAACGCTATAACGGTACGTTGAAACCATTGAACGGATGTAGCTGAGAGTAAAGTCCGTTCATACTCGAAGGAAGAGTATACATTGAACTGAGAAAAAGCCGTTCTTTCTTTTGAATTCTCGAGAGAATTTGAGAGAAAGAACGGCTTTTTCTATGGGAAAGATCGGCTTTTTCTACGAGAGAGGATAGTCCTTTCCCTGAGAGAGGATAGTCCTTTCCCTGAGAGAGGATAGTCTTTTCTCTGAGAGAGGAGGTGCTAACCGACGGATAAGGATAGTTGCAGGGTCTTGGATGTGCTGTCTGTCACCTTGTAGTGGTCGTCCATGCGGAGACCGGCGAGCCAGACAATGTTGCCTTGGGCATCGCAGAGGACGAGCTGGCGGCGCTTGTCGATAACGGAGAAGTGGAGGTCGGTGAGGAAGTCACTCACGAGTCGGGTGCCCTTCATGCCTAAGGGACGGAAGCGGTCGCCCTGACGCACGTGGCGGAGCTCAAGGGGGAAGGTCACCGTTGCGGCGTCGGCACAGCAGATGAGGGCGTTGTTGCGCTCGATGTGACGACCGTCGAGAAGGGAGATGCGGAGACGGGTGTTGGGGGAGATGACGTAGGTGCCGGGTTCGGGGAAAGGAGGCAAGCCCCCACCAACCTCCTGGCCCCTACCAACCTCCCCCAGAAGGGGAGGCTTTTCAGAGAGGAGAAGACGGTCGGAGTGGGTGACAAGGATGTGGGTGGATGATGACCATTCACGGCCGGACCTTGCTTGGGGGCTTGAAGTGAGGGAATGGGCGATTTGAAGGATGTTGCGGGAAGAGAACCCTTTGGGACTGAGCCACTCGAAGAGGAGACTCTCGGGGGAGGGTTCTTGGAGAAGGGCGGGGATGGATAGAGAGGTGTTGGGTGATGGGTGTTGGGTGATGGGTGTTGGGTGTTCTTGCTCCGACGGGCTATGCAAGCATCCCTTTGGGCCGAGCGGGGTGTTGGGTGTTGGGTGGGAGGAGAGGAGGTGGCTGAGGCGGTCGGTGATGGTGGTGTCGTAGACGCGGAGGGCCTCGGCGGCGAAGTGGGCGGTGGAGAGGATGTTGTCGGTGGCCTGCGGGAAGACTTCTTTCAGACGGGGGATGATGTCGAGGCGCAGCTTATTGCGGATGACGTCGGCTTTTGCGTTTGTGGAATCGTTGACGAAGGGCTGGCCCTGCTGGCGCAGCCACTGTTCTATGTCGGCGCGGGAGAGGCAGAGCAGCGGACGAACGATGTTGTCGCGTCGGGGCTGTATGCCTTGAAGGCCTCGCAGCCCCGTGCCCCGCAGGAGGTTCATCAGGATTGTCTCCACATTGTCATCGCTGTGATGGGCCACGCAGATAGTCTCTGCGCTGAGGTCGTGTCGGAGTTGCTCGAACCAGGCATAGCGCAGATCGCGGGCTGCCATCTCTATGCTCACGTGGTGGAGGTCGGCGTAGGCGCGGGTGTCAAAGTGGGCCAAGTGGAGTGGTATATCCCTTTTACGGCAAAGGTCGGCAACGAAGGTCTCGTCGCGGTCGCTCTCTTCGCCACGAAGGTGGAAATTGCAATGCATGGCCTCCACCCGGTAGCCCAGCCGTTGAAGCATAAGCAGCAGGCACACGCTGTCGGCACCGCCGCTGAGGGCTACGAGGTGGAGGTCTTCAGCATTAAGCAGATGATGGCGGGAGATGAAGTCCTTGACAATATTCTCCATTCCTTACTTTCCCGCCATGATGTCGATAACGGCAGAGATGTCGGCCACGTCGACCGTACCGTCTTCGTTCACGTCGGCCTTTGTCTCGTCTACGCTCTCATCACCTGCCATTCGGCTGATGACGGCCGAAATGTCGGCCACGTCGACTGTGCCGTCATCATTGACGTCACCCTTCATAGCTGTTACGGGCTTTCCGAAGAAGTGGAGGCGGAAGTTGTCGAAGATGGTCCAGTACTTGCTGGGCTGCGACGTGGCCCGAATGCCTATACGGAGGGTTGAGCCGTCCTTCTCTACGGTGGCGTCGACGCTGTTCTCGTAGAGCATCTTGTCGAAGTAGGCAGCAGCGGCCTGCATGTTGTCGGGCACGTAGAGCGTGCTGCCCACGGTGGCCTCGCTGCCCTTGCCAACCTTACGCGTCTGGGCACCGGCGGCGATGTGAGCCAGCTTGACGGCATTATTGATGTTACCGGCGTAGAGCGTTGCTGTCACCTTGTTATTGCCGGCGGCATAGTCGTTATAGGCCGTGGTATAGTCGCCCGGGCGCTGGAATCCCTCTGCCAGCAGCTGATAGTCGCCGCCGGGCAGCTTCTTGATATCCTGGTAGAAGTTGAACGTCTTCTCGTAGAACTCGGCACACGAGTAGTTCAGCGCAGGTGCTCCCGTCCACCCGTCGGTGCTGTCCATGCCGGGGCTCTGCACCATGTAGGTCAGGTCGAAGGGCTGGCTCTTGTCTGTAGCGCTGACGTTGCAGAGGAAGTCGAAGGCCGCCTGGTTGGCCTCGTCCTGCAGGGTCATCACGTCGGTGAGCGTCGTGGCTACTTCAGCCCGCAACATAAGTTCGGCGAGGGTGGTGGCATAGGTATCGTCGGTGCCCGGGACCAGCTCCTTGTGGGGCACGTTGGCCAGCTTCATGATGTTGGCCAGGATGCTCTTCACGTCATACTTTATGGCCTCAACGGCAGCCTGCTCCATCTGTGCTGCCTGCTCTGTGGTGAGGATGAGCCAGCGCTGCTTGGTGGCGGTGTTCTTGATGTCGAAGGTTGCTGAGCCGACGGTTCCGTTGGTGTTAGCCTGCATGGCGTTAGGGGAGAGGTTGCCAGTGGGGTGTATCATCCAGTAGCCGCGAGTGGCCCCTTCGCCACTGCCTACATTAATGCGTCCACGCATAAGATGGAGGTTGTCGGCTGCGGTAGGCGTAGCATGTGCAGCGGTCTTGAATCCGCCGGAGTATGTGATGTACTGGCCGGTGGCGGCATTGCGCAGCTGGTAGTACTGGTTCGAGGGCGTGAAGGAGATGTACCACGCGGCGGAGTCGTTCAGCTGAGCCTCGGCAGCTGTCAGGTTGCGCCACTGGAGCGAGCCCGTCTTGGTAGGCAGGAGATAGCTGGTATAGAGTCCGCGGTCGGTGTCCTCGTTCTTGAGGTAGTACTTCGTATCGTCGTCGTGTGTGAAGATGTAGCACGGCTCAGCGAAGGTGTTGGAGCGGTGCTCCAGTCCGTCCTCGCCCAGCGCCTGTCCAATCATGGCGTTGGCGAAGTAGGTCTCCTTCTTGCCATTGTCCTCCGAGGCTCCGTTAATGCCGTAGGGCCACATGTGCTGATAGTCGCCGTTGAGGCGTGAGCCGGTGGTGTTGTCCCAGAAGTCGAGGAAGGCCGACACGCGGTCGCCCAGCCAGTGGCCCGTTCCGCGTCCATCGCCGTCGAGACGCTCGCGGAGGATGTCCTTGTTCCACTGAGTGGTGTAGGGTATGACGCCCAGTCCGTGCTGCATTTCGTGCATGATGGTTCCCGTCCTCTGGTACGATGAATTGGCTCCCATGTTCATCCAGGGCTCGTCGGCATAGTAGCAGTCGGCGGTAGGCGTTCCGGCGCTGTAGCCAATGCTGAAGTGCTTCACCATTTCAGTAAGGTTGTTGAAGATGTCGCAGGCCTCTGTGGCGGCAGCGTTCACGCGTTTGTTGGCAGCGTCGTCGCCCCCGTTGTTATACCAGTAGGTGACGTTGCCCTTGGGCACGGTGCTGAACTTGATGGTCTCGCCATAGCCCACCTTTCCGAAGCTGTTCTTCGCGTACGCACGCATATAATATATTGTGGCGGGCTTGAGGTCTTTCAGCCAGTAGATGGTGCCGTTGTTGGCCAGATAGTCCGTCGTGGCGTTGTCGTTGACAGTGGGCTCGGGCGTCTCGCCCCAGCAGAATCCCTGTTCGATGATGTCCTCGCCCTTGACGCTCTTGATACGTCCGAAGGCCATAGTGGCACCACGGGCGAAGCGTGGGTCGCCGACCACTTCGGGAGCGGGCACCAGGTCGTCTTGCGGTCCGTAGGGCGCGTCGCGCAGCAGCCGCACGTTGTCGATGGCGAGTATGGCGTTCTTTATCGCGCCACCGGTGCTCTTGATGCCTATTTGCAGCTGGCCGCTGGTGATATCGGCAAGGGTAAAGGCGATGGTATCGGTGCGCCACTCGCCTGTGCCGAAGGTGACAGTCTCGGACAGGACCTGGTCTGAGATGGAGACAAACCATCCGCTCATGTTCTCCTTTACCGTCTCAGCCTCGTCGTTGCAGTTGTAGTAGGTGATGAGCAGCTTGTAGTTGCCTTCGGGCATCTTAGCACTCTGGTAGAACGTGACGTGATTGCCTAAGGCGGCGCTGATGATAAGGCACGAGCCTTGGCTGGTGCCGTCGGGGCCGGCGGCGGGCACGCTCTTGTTTAAGACAGTGGCCTGCGAGCCATAGCTGAACGTGGCATTCACGGCCAAAGCGCCTTTCGAGCTGCTCGCTAAGCTCCACCCTTTAGGCGTGTTCAAGGTGCCGTTCTTCACGTTCTCAGCGGCGGCATCGAGGCCGTAGTCCACGTTGGCCGTGAAGTTGGCGTTCTGAATGTAGTTCGTGGTGATGTCGTAGAATTCTTGTGCCTCGGTGGTGGCCAGTGCCATAGCGGCCACGAGGACGGTCATAAAGTGTTTCTTCATAATGGTTGTAGTAATTTTGAATAATTGCTGCAAAGTTACGTTTTTTTGTATAAATAGCCAAATATTTGAGATAAAAAATATGTTGTTTGGAGAGAAAGCCGTTCAAAGTTCTGGCCCGTCTTTTTTTCGCATTAAAAAGTATGCTAAAAGTTTTGCCATTTCACGAAATAACTGTAACTTTGCACCCTCTATTTAAAGGAAAAAAGATTGATATGGGTAAAATCATTGCATTAGCCAATCAGAAAGGTGGAGTGGGGAAGACCACGACCACCATTAACCTGGCAGCCTCGCTGGCAACACTCGAAAAGACAGTGCTGGTGGTGGATGCCGACCCTCAGGCCAACGCCTCCAGCGGTCTGGGAGTGGATATCAAGGAGGTGGAGTGCTCGCTCTACGAGTGCATCATCAACCATGCCGACGTGAGGGAGGCCATCTACACCACCGACATCGAGGGACTCGACATCATCCCAAGCCACATAGACCTCGTGGGAGCAGAGATAGAAATGCTCAACCTGGATAACCGCGAGCGCGTCATCAAGAACCTGCTGGAACCGATACGTGCCGACTACGACTACATTCTCATTGACTGCTCGCCGTCGCTGGGGCTTATTACCGTGAACTCGCTGACGGCCGCCGACTCGGTCATCATCCCCGTGCAGTGCGAGTATTTCGCCTTGGAGGGAATCTCTAAGCTGCTCAACACCATCAAGATTATCAAGTCGAAGCTGAATCCGAAACTGGAGATTGAGGGATTCCTGCTCACGATGTACGACTCACGTCTGCGTCTTGCCAATCAGATCTACGACGAGGTGAAGCGCCACTTCCAGGAACTGGTGTTCAAGACCGTTATCCAACGAAACGTGAAGCTCTCCGAGAGTCCCTCTCATGGCCTGCCCGTTATCCTCTATGATGCGGAGTCCACCGGCTCTAAGAACCACCTCGCACTGGCGAAGGAAATAATTAGTAAACAAAGTTAGGGCATGGCTGTTAGAAAGAAATACGATAAGAGCGTACTTGGCCGAGGCCTTGACGACATCGGAAGTGGCCGTGGGCTTGATGCGCTCATAGACACAAGCGAGGTGAAGACACAGGGGTCGTCGAACCTCAATGAGATTCCCATCAGTCAGATAGAACCCAATCCTGACCAGCCACGCCGGGAGTTTGACGCTACGGCAATGGAGGAGTTGGCCGGCAGCATTAAGACTATGGGTATCATTGCGCCGATCACCTTGAGACAGGTAAACCCCGATCGCTACCAGATTATTGCCGGAGAGCGTCGATGGAGGGCTTCGCAGATGGCAGGGCTGACCACTATCCCCGCCTATATCCGCACCGCCGACGACGAGAGCGTCATGGAGTTGGCCCTCGTAGAGAACATTCAGCGTGAGGACCTCAACGCCATTGAGATAGCCTTGGCCTACGAACACTTGGCTGAGACCAGCGGTATGACGCAGGAGAAAATATCGGAGCGTGTGGGCAAGAGTCGTACCGCCGTGACCAACTATATGCGTCTGCTGAAGCTTCCCGCTCAGATTCAGATGGCACTTAAGAACCGAGAGATAGACATGGGACACGCCCGTGCGCTGCTCTCGCTTGACTCGCCTTCCATGCAACTGAAGCTTTTCCGCGACGTGCAGAAGAACCAGTACTCCGTACGCAAGGTGGAGGAGATGGTTCAGATGCTCAAGAGCGGCGAGGACGTGCAGACGGCGAAGAAGAGAATAGTAGCCCAGACGCAGGTACCCGATGAGGTAGGACAGCTCAAGGATAAGTTGACCGAAAAGTTACAGACCAAGGTGCAGGTAACCTATGGGGCAGGCGGAAAGGGAAAGATAAGCATTCCTTTCGCCAGCGATGAAGAACTGAAACGTTTATTAAGTCTTATACATTAATTATATTAAACCTTAAAGATTAATATTATGGCATTTCTGACAAACGACAAACTGGTCATCGTCGGCGCAGCCGGCATGATTGGAAGCAACATGGCTCAGTGCGCCCTGATGATGGGCCTGACAAGTAATCTGTGTCTCTACGACGTGTTCTCACCCGAGGGCGTCGCCGAGGAGATGCGCCAGAGTGGCTTCGACGAGGCTACTATCACCGCTACCACCGATGCCGAGGAGGCTTTCCGTGGTGCTAAGTACATCATTTCTTCCGGCGGTGCTCCTCGTAAGGAGGGCATGACCCGCGAGGACCTGCTGGCCGGCAACTGCAAGATTGCCGAGGAGCTCGGACTGAACATCAAGAAATTCTGTCCCGATGTGAAGCACGTGGTTATCATCTTCAACCCCGCCGACCTTACTGGTCTCGTCACGCTGCTCTATAGCGGCCTGAAGCCCGGACAGGTGACAACCCTCGCAGGTCTGGATACTACCCGTCTGCAGAGCGCATTGGCAAAGAAGTTTGGTGTGCTGCAGAGCGAGATTAAGGGCTGTGCCACCTATGGCGGACACGGAGAGCAGATGGCCGTATTCGGCAGCCACGTGACCATCAAGGACCGCAAGCTGACAGACATCATCGGTACTCCCGAGTTTCCTGCCGAGGAATGGGAGCAGATGAAGACCGACGTCACCAAGGGTGGCGCCGCCATCATCAAGCTGCGTGGCCGTAGCTCGTTCCAGAGCCCCTCGTATCTTAGCGTCGAGATGATTCGTGCCGCTATGGGCGGTGAGCCGTTCCGCTTCCCCGTTGGCACCTACGTGAAGACCGACAAGTATGACCACATTATGATGGCCATGAAGACCACGCTCACTCAGGATGGTGCCAAGTTTGAGGTTCCTCAGGGAACGGCCGAGGAGAATGCTAAGCTTGACGCTTCGTATGCACACCTTTGCAAGATGCGTGACGAACTGGTGACGCTGAGCATTGTGCCGCCCATCAGCGAGTGGAGCAAGATTAATCCCAACCTGTAAATTTGGGTTGCAACAAAGAAAAGTCCGGTCATCAGGTTTTTGCCTGATAACCGGACTTGTTTATGGATCCGTCTTGTGTTGGCACACTCTTGATGCCTACTTCATACACCGCAGCACTTTCTTGTAGTACCCGTTGGTGGCACGCACACTGTAGCGTGGGCCTCCATTCCACGAACGAATAGCCTTTTCTACGTCGTTCGTCTTGTTGTGCTGAGACTGAATCAGGAGGAACATCTCTTTCGACTTAGCTGGGCTCTTGCGGTCAGCCATCGTGTAGCGCTTCTTCTTGCCGCGCTCCTTGAGGATGTTGTTGCACTCTCTCACCAATATCGGTGTGATCTGCATAACCCCTACTTGGTTTCCACTCACGGCGTTGGGGTCTCCTCCACTTTCCACCTCTATGATGGCCTCCATCACTGGGTTCCAATCATAAGGTTCTGAACTTTCGTTTCCGTTTTTGGTTGCTCCTGCGCTCAGGGGCATCAGGGTAAGAATCGAGAAGCTCAGACATAAATTCTTCACTAGTCTTTTCATATACTCTATCGGTTATAGGGCTACGAAATGGCCCTTGTTTTATTGTTATTTTCGCGTCGGTGCTCATCGCGAGAACTATTGTGACGCTCAAATTCGGGTGCAAAGGTACGGACATTCAGCCAAACAGAAAAACGTAACTGTCTGTTTTGTGCGCACACAGCGCGGTTTTTTGACGCAAATCAATTATCAGAAGTGGCAACCTACGGCCAGAGTGCCCGTAGTGTAGTCGCATCCCTGACTGTAAATGCTACCCTCGTTTGCCTTGCGATGGCTGAGGCTGAGGCGGACAAAAGTGCGCAGTTTTGGGCCTGGCATGATGAAGGAATAGGCTGCCGAGCCGCCTATGTGATACTGGGCGGCGGTGAGCCAGGTGTACTCGCGCCACAGGTAGGCTTCCATAGTGGGTGGCAGCTCCTGTTTGTCGCTTGGAGCCAGATAGGTAAAGTCCTCAAAGGGCTGGCCACTGCCTTTGAGGAAGGAGAAGTCAAGGCCGAGCGTCCAGTAGGCAGAGCTCTTTCTGGCCGCAACGATGTTGCGGCAAAGGGAGACGAAGGGCTCATGGCTGGAAATATCTTGGCGACGGGCGAAGGGATAGACGTAAGCGGTCTGCTCCCGGTTGTGCCAGTTGAGGCCGGCGCGGAAGAGCCAGAGAGGAAGCCCCAAGCCCTCACCAACCTCCCCTTGAAGGGGAGGCTTTAGGTTACCGAGCTCTACGCTGAGGGCGATGGTTCCGTCGGTCCAGAGCTTGTTGGCGGTCTTGACGGGGGTGTAGTATTCGTAGTAGGTTGCCCCTTGCTCGTTCTGCAGCTCACGGTAATTGGCGGCATCGTTGCGAAGGTTCTCGGCGGAAAGCGAGAAGTCGAGGGCCAACCTCGACCCGTGAGGGCTGTGAAGGGAGAACTGTGCGTCGTAGTGGTAGACGTCGCTCTCGTGGTCGGTGTAGGTGATGGTATAGGGCGAGCGGCGGCCGTAGTAGCCACGACGATGGGCGTAGGTGAAGGCGTTGTAGAAATTGAAGATTGAAGATTGAAGATTGACCTGTGCTCCCACACCGTTGTAGTCGCTGACGAGGGGCATCTCGCGGCTCTTGTCGGTGTAGCCGTTCATCCCGAACTGCTCCAGGTGACCCATGAAGTTGGCGTAGGAGACGAGCGAATTGTAAACCTTGTCGTTCTTACCGTATGTGCTAAACTGCACACTCTCGGTGGTACGGTGGTAGAGGTAGTTTGCACCGATGGAAAGGGTAGGGGCTTCTTCGTTGCCAGTCCGTAGCCTTATCGGCAGGTAGAAACCTGCGGTGAGATCCAGGTCCATCAGCTTGTTTTTGTGGCGCAGGTCCTTGTACTTGGCCAGGTTAGCGGCGGTGTAGTCCAGGCGGGCACCGAGGGAGAAACCCTTGTAAAGGTCATAGCCCAAGGCGCCCGTAAGGCGGTAAGTGTCTTGATGCTTGGTGCCGGTGTTGGTGAGGGAGTCTTCCACGATGTCGAAGGGGAGGTGGCGAGAGATGAAGGCCGAGCCAGCCATGTCGTGACCGGAGAAGTTTGTGTAACTCATTGCGCCATAGAGCACGGCACGATGGTTCAGCCGGAAGAACGACTCTACAGAGGCATCGACGCTGAGGACATCGGGAGAGCCGCTGAAATCGACAAAGCCACCCTTGCCCTTGGTCAGCGACAGCTCTGCCATGCCAATATTATCGAAGGCATAACGGGTGAGGCCGGCAGCGTTAGGACTGCTTAGCCACGGGTCGCTGACGGCAGGGAGAATCTTATCCTTAGTATGGGCGGAGAGGCCCACACAAAGGAGAAAAACTGTGCCAAGTGTCTTTAGTCTTTTCATTGAAATATTACCCCCTGAGAGATTGAACTATTCTTTCCTGGAGAAAAAGCCGTTCTTTCTATGAGAAAAAGCCGTTCTTTCCTGGAGAAAAAGCCGTTTTTTCTATGAGAAAAGATAGTCTTTTCTCCGGGGCGTGCAGATGGTTTATCTTTCCGCTCCTGCCATGATGCTTATCACAGACGATATATCAGCCACATCGACCGAGCCATCGCCGTTCACGTCAGCCGATTCATATTGGGCAGTACCCGCCATGACTGAGATGATGGCCGATATGTCAGCCACATCGACGGAGCTGTCGCCGTTCACGTCGCCATTTATTGGTTCCGGTTGCGGATTATCTATCAACGGCATATAGTCGCGCAGGGAGCAGCGTTGACGTTCGTGGAAATCGTTGCTGGAGTCGTTATAGTCACGATAGACAATGTGAGCTCCTCTCACGAGACTCTCTTCAGCATCTATGCCGCTGGGGTCGGTGCTGCCGTCCACGCCTAAGGCATAGTCGTATGCCAGTCTGCCGTTGTTCTCAGGCAGGGCCTCGGTCATTTCCTTGTCCACGTTGCGGTAGAGCGAGTGGCACAACTTGTTCGTATGTAAGACGTAGCTGGCGTCAATGTCGGCCGTGAGGCGTTTCATGCAACTCTCCTTCTTGGCAGCGTTGAACACTTCCACTCCGTCGATAATCCACTCCACAGGTACCTTCACACACGCATAGATAGTGGTCTGTGCCATACCGGGGGCATACCATAGATTGTCGGCATTGGTGGCGAAGTCCACAGGCGACATGTCCTGTGTCTGGAAGATGAACAGAGCGGGTGATGTAGTGCTCAGGGGCCACGAGTTCGCCATACCGAACTTCACGGTTTTCAGGAAGTGGCTGGTTGGAATCACGTCAGACGGGGTGGGGTAGTACATCGTGTTGTTGTAGCCGCTCTCTGGGTCGTACATGCAGTAGTAGGTAGGGAAGGCGTAGTTCACCGACTGTGAGTAGGTCTTGGTGTTGTTGATAGCCCCGTGAACATTTACTACCACCTGGCAGAAAGGCTCGATTTCAAGCGTGGAGGGGAAATACCAGATGGCGTTCTGTGCCGGGATGAATCCTTCGTCTTCATACACCAGCTGCCCTTCTTTGTCGTAGATGCTGGTGATGTTATTTGCCTCGGCATTGTAGGGCGTTGCCATACCTATACACAGGTTCGTGGCTACGATGCGCTCCGGGCAGTTGTTGTAAAGGATAATACTCTTGTCCATGTGGAACACATCACTGCCCTCGTCCTTCGGACAGCCGCCGCAGTAAATCTCCTTGATGATGATCTGGTCTACGTTCTGGTCGGCCTGTGCCCCAGCGGGGAGGGACAACAATAAACAATAAATGATAAACAATAAATTCCGTTTCATATTTTCTTTTATTAATGTATTACTCTTTTGCGAGATGACTTCAGGGTAATGTCAGCGTGATTCGTGCTGTCGGGGTCAACGATGATCATGCTCTTTACGCCGTTGAAGTTATAGCGCCACCAGGTTGCAGTTGCGGTGTCGAGGAACTGTGCTGTGGAGCTGGCCTCGTAAATGCCGGGTGTGACGGTGAAGCGGGTGGTGCCTCGGGCGTCGGTAGAGTCTACGAAGACGGCGTTGTGGCCAAGAGCTTTCAGCTCCACCCGTGCCCCAGCATAAGGCTCGATAGTGTTCTCTGGATAGACCAGCTGCACGGTGAGCGTGCAGAGGTCGAGGTCCTCGGAGTAGGAGCAAGCGACAAGGCAAATCAGGAGTATGAGAATGATAGCGTTTTTCATATCTTCAGTCTGAGCGATAGTCCGTAATAGTAGCTGGGTATATAGGAACTGCCGAAGAGTGAGGTGTAGAGGTCGGTCTGCGAGGAGTGCACCTGCTTCATGTTGTTGAAGAAGTTGTTGGCGTAGAACGAGATGCTGATGTGGTCGCCTATCTCCTTTGTCACGCTCAAGTTGGCAGAGTAGTAGGCGGAAAGGCGGTTGGGGTTCATGGTGTAGGCAAAGTTCGAACGGACGATGAGCTGGGTGAGGTCGTTGTAGAGTTTCTGGTCGTTGTCCTTAGCGGCGAGGAAGGCGTCGACAAAGGGAATCAGTTCCGACGGGTTCTCCCACGTGGAGTAGTATTCAGGGTAAACCACCACGAACTTGTTCTCCGTCGTTCCGTCGTAGGGGTCGCCAGTGTAGCCTTCCTTTCCATCGAGCATGAAGCCTCGTGAGGAGCCGTCAGCCTGCTGACTAAGCGAACGGCGGAAACTGTAGAGCGATGACTCTATGCGCAGGGCTACGATGAGGCGTATGCGAGGGATATGGGTGGTGACGGTAGCGTTGAGGTTCAACTGCTTCGACAGTGCCCCGTTGCTCACCGAGGCATTGGCACTGCTGCCGGCGGTGGTTACGCTTGTGCCGCGATAATAGCCTATGTACTGGAAGGGCTGGCCGCTGCTGGTCACGTTGCTGATGCCTAAGGGAACGTCGGCAAAGAACGTGTCGTCAGTGCTCTTGTAATAATAGTAGTTGCCGTCTAAGCGCAGCTGTGTGCGCAGGGCTTTTATCTTGGCGAAATCGACAATCCACTCCAGACCGTAGCGTGAGAGCGGTGTAGCATTGATGTAATGCTGGTTGATGACGTAGGTGTGCTTGTCGGTGTAGGGCAATTCTTTTGAGAGTTCAGGGTTGAGGGTTGAGTGAACGGTGACCGTTCCCGTCTCGTGGTCGATGGTAAAGTTACGGTCGGCCACGGGTATTCCGCTTTGCTGTGCTGCGGTCTGGTTGGTGTAGCGGTAGGAGAAGGGTGTGTAGGTCTTGGTGGCCATGTACGAGCCGTGGGTCTTGTGGTGGAAGGCCGAGAGGCTTACGCGCGTACCTTTTATTATAAACTCCACGCCAAGGTCTGTCTGGTTGGTGTGCTGCCAGCCAAGCGAGGGGTTGTATTGTGCTTGAGAAGGATATGTGTGGTAGGCATAGTAGGAGACATTGTCGGTAGTCGACGTGGAGGCAAATGCCAACAGGTCGCTATAGGCCGGCGAGGGATAGAGCACCTGAAACGATGGCAACTTGACACTTTTGCCCCATCCGGCATGTAGTTCGAGGTCTGATATTAAACGTTTGCGCTGTCCGCGCCAGAATATTAATCGTCCGTTGAAGCGTGGAGAAAGGCTACTCACCGTGCCATAGACCGAGCCGCTAATCATGGTGATGTCGTCGCGTAGTCCTGCGGTAAGCTCAATGGTAGAAGCAGCTCTCCGTGACTGTCTGCCCTGCAACGGTATGATGACCTTGTCCTCGGCATAAAGGGCGAGGTTGTGCATGGTGGGCAATTCGTCGTGTCGGTATTCACGCCAGGTGGGAGCGACGGCGATGTCCTCGTAGTAAGTGCCACGTCCGTTGTTGCGGCTGGCGTTGTACTGGGTGCCAACCGAGATACGGTTGGCCACTGAACCGAAGCGGCGGTTGCACTCCCCCTTCAGCTTCGTGCTCCAAGACATCGGCTTAGAATCGTTGTAGCCAAGGACGTACCAGTAGCCCGTAGGGCCGAGAACGATATTAGGGGTGTGGGGTGAGAGATTAGAGGTGAGCGTTTGCGCCATGTTATACCCCTGCTCTGTGGCGTGGATATAAGGCTGTGTCGAGGCACTGCTGGTGTGGGCGTAAGTCTCTTGTTTTCTGTCTTGATAGGAGAATGAAGCAGATAGCTGTAAGTTGGTGAGCCACGGCCGGTTAAGCAGCCACTGCAGGTCGAGCGTTGAGCGCAGTGCATTGTCTCGTGACTTGGTGTAGTCATCCAGTTCCTCGTCAGGGTCGGCCTCGCTGTTGTAGCCGCCGATGTTGCCCTTGAGACCGAAGTTAAGGGTCAGCGGCATTGTCTGCTTGAAGAATACGTTCATGTAGTGCAGGGAGAGGCTGTTGCGCTGGTAGGCCGTGTGGGGCGAGGCAGCATCGGAGAACGAGCGGGCATGTTCCAAAGAGACGTTGAGCACCCCTGCATGATTTGCCATGTCGAATCCTTTGTTCAGGGCTATCTGTCGTGTGTGCTGGTTAATGCTCCCTTCTACGATAAACGGTGACTTGCCTCGCCGCGTATTTATTTTTACTATTCCGTTACTCAGGTCACCGTATTCCACTGAAGGTATGCCAGTTACTATCTCTACGCTCTCTACGTTGCTGGCGCTGATGGTACGTGTCGAGGCTCCGGTGGTCTCGCCGCTGGCGGCGTTGTTGTCTAACCGTAGCCCGTCAATCTCTATGGCCGTTCCGAAAGAGGCGTTACCCTTCTCTTGCGAACCGCTACGCAATGCCATGCGCGTGTCGTTCATCAGCGAGGGGTTGACGGTCTTGCCACCTGGCAGCAGTGTACTGATGTCAGCGATGTTGATGATTTGCTGCTGGTCGAGGGTGGTACGGTCGATGGTATAGCTGGTCGTTGCCTCGTCCTGCTTGCGTCGGGCCGTGACGGTCACCTCGTCGAGCTTCAGGTTGTTGGCATTGAGTCGGAACACCAGGTTGTCGATGTCGCGTTCCACGTTCATCGGCCATGAGCGTTTCTGATAGCCCAGACATTGTAGGGTGAGCGTGTTCTTTCCCCTTGGCACATTCTTGATGGTGAACTCTCCCTTCTCGCCTGTAATAGCCCATAGTCCGCTCTCCGACAACAGCACAGAGGCAAACTCTATGGGTTGCTGCGTGTCGGCATCAATTACCGTGCCACGTAGCTGAAAAAGCGCACTGGCCCTCCCCGGCTTATCGTCGGCAGGAAGGGCCAGGGCAGTGCTAAGTAGCCAAAGCAGTAATATGTATTTCCTGATATTCAATTCAAAGATTTCTATAACCAGCGGAAACCCCTTTAAATACAGGGGTTCCCGGAGGCTATTCTTCATTACCTTATAATCGGCCTTGGACTTTGAACCGTTCTTTCTCCTGGAATAAGCCGTTCTTTCGATTCGAATAAGCCGTTCTTTCTCCTGGAAAAAGCCGTTCTTTCGATTCGAATAAGCCGTTCTTTCTATGAGCAAAAACGGCTCAAAGTCATTTTACAGTCTGTAGCTGGCACCGATGGCGAATACCGGGCGGTCGATGTCCTTCAGGTACTGGTACTTGAAGTCGAAGTTCACCTTGATTTCGTCGTTCAGCTCATATTCCCAGCCGGCACCGATGTTCACGCCGATACGGGTGTGGAAGCCCGTGAGGCCGTCGGTCTTATAGGTCATGACCGAGGGACCAATGATGGGATAGACGTTCATCTTGTCGGCAACGTGGATGAGGTACTGGGCATTGACGTTGACGTCCCACATCGAGGCACCGTAGTCGCCATACTCATCAGACACCGACCTCTTGAAGAAATAGTTGGCAGCAGCCTCCAGGCGAAGGTTCTGCTTCACCTCATACTGCAGCTTGCCGCCCACACCGAAGTTCTTGAACTTGTTGTTGATGCCATAGCTCAGATTGACACCAGCCCACTTGTCGCCCTCTTCGGCAAAAGTAGTGGTAGTTCCAACAAGCATCATCAATAAAATAACTAAATACTTTTTCATAATCATTTTTGTTTATATTTGGTAAATAATGTTGAAAATCATTGGCAAAAGTACGAATAATTATTTTAATGACAAAGAAAAAGCAACTTTTAACAGCAAAAAGTCGTGTAAAACATGTTAATTTCATAATTATTTGTTACCTTTGCAACGTATTTCACATAATACGCAAGAGAAATGATGAAAATGAAAGCTTTTATTTTGGTTACCCTCTTGGCTGGTATATGGCTTGTTGCCTCAGCGCAAGAGAACGTGAACATGAAGTTTGGCAAGCCCACGAAGGAGGAGATGCAGATGACGGTCTACGAGGCAGAGCCTGATGCGGAGGCCGTTGTGTTGTGCCGACTGACGGATGTGGAATATACCGTCCAGACCATCAGCTATCTGGTGGACTATAAAGAGAAGGTGCGCCTAAAAGTGCTGAAACCCAGTGGCGCACGCTTCGCCAAGGTCGTCGTTCCCTATCAGAAGGGCATGACGGTAGGCAATAACATCATGGGCTTGCGAACCTCGTTCATGGCCATTCCGATGGACGGGAAGAGTGGCAGCTCAGCTTTCCTGGAACAGGACGGCTCGATGTCTGAAGGGGTCTTTGGCACAGATGGTGACGAGAGCGTGGAGAACGTCAAGGCTACTGCCTTCAATCTGGAGAACGGTAAGGTGGTGAAGTCATCCTTGAAGAAAAGCGACATCGTGACAACGAAGGTTGATGACCAGAACTATCTGGTAGAGTTTACCGTTCCTGACGTAAAGGAGGGTACTGTGATAGAATACGAGTACAAGATTCACAGTCAGATCTTTTGGCAACTTCGTGACTGGTATGCCCAGTGCGAGATTCCTGTCGTCTATGCCAAGCTGGACATGAACATACCCAACTACCTGATATTCAACATCGAGGACCATGGTATCCAGCGCCTGACTTATACCTGTACGATGGGCAGCCTGCAGTATAAGGTAGAGAGCGACCCGCTGGCTAATCCGATGTATGTCAACACTAACCACTACGTCTATGAAGGACGAGATTTGAAAGGCTTGACGAAAGATGACTATGTGTGGAACATACAGGACTACTGCGCCGGCATCACTGCTGAACTGAAGGAGTACCGTTTGCGCGGCATGAATCAGATGGAGTATGCCACGAGTTGGGAGAAGATTGACGAGATGATTCTCGCCTCTGACGATTTGGGCAACCACCTGAACGACCACAGTCCCTTAGCTGACGAGCTAAAGGAGACCACGAATATTTCCGACCTTCGTGAGCGTGTGGCTGCTGTGTATAAGCTGGTGATGAGCAAGGTGAAGTGGAATGGCAAGTACGCTATAAGTCCTGCATTGACGTCCGAGACGCTGAAGAAGGGAGAAGGCTCAAATGCCGACATCAACCTCTTGCTTATCCAGTCGCTCCACGATGCTGGCCTGAACGCAGCCCCTGTGGTGCTCAGGACCCGAGACCTCGGTCAGCTGCCCTACAATTTCCCCTCCATTCTCAAGCTCTCCACTTTCATCGTGGGTGTCATCATGCCGTCGGGCGGTAACATCTATCTCGACGCTTCCAGCTCGAACGGCTGGCTGAACACCTTGCCCGAGACGATGCTTGTAGAGAAAGCCCGTCTGGTGCAGAAGGGGAAGAGCCAATGGGTGAACTTGCAGAAGGTGTCGAAATCGGAGACCAGTACCGTCATCGATGCCAAACTCTCTGCCGACGGCACGCTCAGCGGCACGCAGACCACTCTCCTTCGTGGACTGTCAGCGCTGCACTATCGACAGTTGACCGGCAAGACTGATGAATTCAGTCAGGAGGTGAAAGAGGAAAAGGAATTTACTCGTCAGGGTGAGGTCAGTAACGGAACCATCACCATCCTTCCTTTCAACACACCACCACTTGCCGATGACATCTTTACAGCAGAAACCCGTCTGATGCCTATTGAGTTTGCATCGCAGTTGTCTCAGAAGGTTGTCGTCAATATCACTTTGCCTGATGGCTATACATTGGCAGAAACTCCTCAGCAGACCGTCGCCTCCACACCCGACAAAGGTGTCAGCGGACGTTGCATCACCACACAGACAGGCCAGAAGGTTCAGGTCGTCTATCAGTTCAACGTCAGTAAAATAATGTACCCTCAGCAGGACTATGATTCCCTGCGTGGCATCTTCGACATGTTCGGCAAGTGTAGCCGTCTCCAGTTAGTCATCAAGAAAAAATGATTCCCTTTCTGTCATTAAAAGAAGTCACCGCCCTTCATGGTGCTGAAATTAATGAGGCTGTTCAAAGGGTTGTCAATGGAGGCTGGTACCTCCGGGGCAAGGAAAACGAACAGTTTGAGCAGCACTATGCAGCATTCATCGGAACGAAATGTTGTGTAGGCTGTGCTAATGGACTTGATGCGCTTATTTGGATTTTCAGGGCATATATCGAGATGGGCGTGATGCAGCCAGGCGACGAGGTGATTGTCCCTGCCAATACTTATATAGCCACCATTCTCGCTATTACCGAGAATGGGCTGCGACCAGTACTGGTAGAGCCGAAGGCCAATACCTTGGAGATTGACGATGACCGTATTGAGGCCGCCATCACTCCCAAAACCAAGGCCATCTGCATCGTTCATCTCTATGGCCGTAATGCCTACACCAAGAAGATTGGAGCGCTGTGCAGGAAATATAACCTGAAACTGATAGAAGACAATGCCCAGGCTCATGGTTGCCAATACATTGACCATTCACTAATGAACATTGACCATTGCAGGATGACCGGTAGCATCGGCGACGCCGCTGGCCATAGTTTTTACCCCGGCAAGAATCTTGGGGCACTGGGCGACGGCGGGGCGGTGACTACCAACGACGAAGCGCTGGCCAGTGCCGTCCGTACGCTGGCCAACTATGGTAGTCAGAAGAAATATGTCTTTAAATATACAGGCCGCAACAGCCGCCTCGACGAGATTCAGGCTGCTGTGCTCGACGTGAAGCTGAAATATCTCGTAGCAGACAATCAGCACCGTCAGGAGGTGGCACATTATTATTATAAGCACCTGAACCATCCGCTCATCACACTCCCCGACCTCCTGCCCGACGAGCAGAATGTCTACCATCTGTTCCCTGTTCTGGTGGGCGAGGGTCAGCGCGATGCCCTCCACGACTATCTGGAGCAAAGCGGCGTGGGCACCATGATTCACTATCCCATAGCCCCGCATCGGCAGGAGTGCTATGCTAACGCCTCATGGAACACGCCCCAGCTCTCGCTACCCATCACCGAGCGTCTGGGCGACGAAGAGCTGAGCCTTCCCATAGGGCCGGCCATCACGATGGAAGAGGTGGCGCAGGTGGTGGAGCTCATCAATAGATTCTGATATTATTAACCTTTAAAAACATGATACAATGAGAAGAAAACTATTGCTATTCGTAGGGCTGCTGTTTGCTGCAGCCAGTCTTCATGCCCAGGAGGCCCCGCTGCCCCAGGACCCTTCTGTCCGCATGGGTAAGCTGAAGAATGGGCTGACGTACTACATCCGCCACAACGCCAAGGAGCCGGGGTTGGCCGACTTCTACATCGCCCAGCGCGTGGGCTCCATTCAAGAAGAACCCCGTCAGCGAGGACTGGCACACTTCTTAGAGCACATGGCCTTCAACGGTACGAAGAACTTCCCCGGCAAGGGCAAGCGTCTGGGTATCGTCCCCTGGTGTGAGACCATCGGCGTGAAGTTCGGTGCCAACCTCAATGCCTACACTTCCATCGACCAGACCGTCTATCATATCGGCTCGGCACCGCTGAAGCGTGAGGGCATCATTGACTCCTGCCTCTTAGTGCTCCACGACTGGAGCCACTACCTGCTGCTCGAGGATGCTGAGATAGACAAGGAGCGTGGTGTCATCCATGAGGAGTGGCGTACACGACGTGCTGGTCGTGCCGTGCAGCGACTCATGGAGGAGGCCATGCCAAAGGTCTATAAGGGCACGAAGTATGAGGACTGCATGCCTATCGGCTCGATGGACATCGTCGACAACTTCCCTTACCAGGACCTGCGAGACTATTATAATAAGTGGTATAGGCCCGACCTGCAGGCCATCATCGTCGTGGGCGACATCGACGTTGACAAGATGGAGAAGAAAATTAAGAAGCTCTTTTCGCCCATCCCCATGCCGAAGAATGCCGCCGAGCGCATTGACTACCCCGTGAACGACAACGACTCGATGATTGTCTGCATTGAGAAGGACAAGGAGCAGCCCATCGTGCTCTGCCACCTCTACATGAAGCGTCCCGCCACGCCCGACTCGGAGAAGAACAACGAGGCTTACCTGCGTGGTGATTATGTGGACGGTCTTATTTCCACGATGCTCAACAGCCGTCTCAATGAGCTGAAGACGCAGGCCGTGCCGCCCTTCCAGAGCTGTACAGGCCGTGCCAGCGACTTCTTCCTCAGCCGTACGAAGGAGGCCTTCTCGCTCTCCATCAGCTGCAAGCAGGAGAACATCCTGGGTGGCATTATCAGTGCCGTGGCTGCCGCTGAACAGGCTCGTCAGCAGGGCTTTACGCAGGAAGAGCTTGACCGTGCCAAGTTGCAGAAGCTGGGTCACGATGAGCGTAAGTGGAACGAGCGTAACGACCGCATCAACTCGAAGCTCGTGAGCCTTTGTGTGCAGAACTTCCTTACTGGCGAACCGCTTATCAGTATTGACAAGTCATGGGAGCTGACACAGAAGTTCGACCGTGAGGTGACCCTCGACGAGGTGAACCAGGCCACCCGTGATCTCATCACCGACCAGAACCAGGTAGTCATCATGTATGCTCCTGACAAGGAGACCGTCAAGCTGCCCTCCGAGCAGCAGATTGAGGATGTCATCTTGGCAACACAGCGTCAGCACTATGCTCCCCGCACCGATGAAGTCGTCGATGACCAGCTCTTTGCCAAGGGCCAGGAACCCGTGCCGGGAACCATTGTCAGCGAGAAGCCCTGGAAACACGGCTACACCGAGCTGGTGCTGAGCAACGGCATGAAGCTCTATGTGCGTTCAACGGACTTCAACCAGAATACCGTGCAGCTCACGATGAAGGCCGAAGGAGGTACCAGCGGCTACAGCCTTGATGACCTGCCCCATTTCGGTATCATCAGTAGTGCCGTCACCGAGGGCGGAGTAGGACAGTGGGATGCCATCACGCTGCGCAAGAAACTCACGGGCAAGAGTGTCCGTGTGCAGACCTCCGTGGGCAGCCGTCAGCAGACCATCAGTGGTGGTGCTTCGCTGAAAGATGTCGAGACGATGTTCCAGCTTGCCTATCTTTACTTCACCTCTCCTCGTCGCGACACCGTTGCCTGGCAGGGCTTCGTGAACCGCAACTATTCGTTCCTGAACAATCGTAACGCCTCGCCACGTGTAGACTACAACGACTCCATCTCGGCCATCCTCTACGGCCATCACCCGCGCACCACGCCCATGACGCAGGAGCGTCTGGCAAAGGCCGATTACGACCGCATACTGGAGATGTATCGCAATGCCTTCAGCGACGCCTCGCAGTTCAAGGCCACCATCATTGGTAACATGAGCCTCGACGAGCTGCGCCCGCTCATCACGAAGTATCTCGCCAGTCTGCCCGCTACCACCGTGCCCGACGTTTCAACGTCGGGTGTCAACCCCTACAAGGTAAACGAGAAGAATCTCCCGCAGTTCGTCAAGCAGGACGTCACTCGCACCTTCCGCAAGAAGATGGCCACGCCGCTGGCCAATGTCAGCATCTTCTATGCTGCCGACGTTGACTTCACCCCGCGCAACGACCTCATCCTCGACGTGCTGAAGCGTACCCTCTCCATCGCCTACACTGACTCCGTACGTGAGGAGAAGGGCGGCACCTATGGCGTCTCTGTGGACTTCGACCTCGATAAGGACGACACGCCCGATGCCTCCCTGCGCATCAGCTACAACGCCGATCCCGACCGCTATGAGGAGCTCAACCCCATCGTCTACGGACAGATGAAGGCCATAGCCGACAAAGGTCCCGTGCCTACCTCGCTGGCCAAGGTGAAGGAGTACCTCGTGAAGCAGTACGACCAGGTGGCCATAACTAACGACTACTGGAACTATGTCATCTGGCATGAGCTCGACGACGATGCCGACTTCGACACCGGCTACAAGGAGCTGGTACAGGGCATCACCGCCCAGGACGTGCAGCAGATGGCCCAGCGACTGATGCAGTCAGGCTACCGTATTGAGGTCACAATGCTCTCTGAATGATTGATATAAATCAAATAATTGCCTGTCTGATACTAATTTACGCATAAAAGTTTGTATAGAAAAGCAAATCGGCGTACCTTTGCACCGTGTTTTTCATAGTATTAGATTTAAGGTTAACAAAGGTTGGGTCACAGCGGTGACCCTTTTTTCTTTTAACAACCTATATTATTAACTAAAAACAAAACGATTATGAAAAAGTATCTTGCTGAAGCTGTGGGCACGATGGTGCTCGTGTTGATGGGTTGCGGAGTGGCCGTGAGCCTTGGTTGCGACCCCGTGAACAATATTCCTGCCGTTGTGGGCACCGCCCTGGCCTTTGGACTGGCCGTGGTGGCTATGGCCTATACCATTGGCGGCATTTCGGGTTGCCACATTAACCCCGCCATCACCCTTGGTTGTTTCCTCTCAGGTCGTATGAGTGGAAAGGACGCCTGTGGCTACATCTGCGGTCAGGTGGTGGGTGCCTTCATCGGTTCGGCACTGCTGGCCCTTCTCACCAACAGCGTGGCCGACTTCCAGGGAACTGGTGCCAATGACCTGCAGGCAGGCGTCAGCGTCATGGGCGGTCTGCTGGCTGAGATTATCTTCACCTGCGTCTTCGTGCTGGTGGTGCTTGGTGCAACGGCCAAGACCAACGGTGCCACGAACAACTTCGCCGGACTGGCCATCGGCCTTTCGTTAGTACTTGTACACTTAGTGTGTATCCGCTATACCGGCACCTCAGTGAACCCTGCACGCTCGCTGGCTCCTGCCATCTTCCAGGGAGGCACAGCCTTGACAAACCTCTGGATCTTCATCATCGGCCCGTTCATCGGAGCTGCATGTGCCGCCGGCATCTGGAAGGCCATTGAGCCCGAGAAGTAGGGAACATAGCCTGTAGCGATATAAATGCCCCTGCCTGGAATTCATTTTTCAGGCAGGGGTTGTTATTTATGACTTGAGGCCTTCGTGTTATTATTCGATGTCACACTAATTCCTCTTAAGTTAAAACCATTATTTCCAGATTCTCCTTGAATTCATTTTCGTTGCCTTGGTTATAGAAGGGTACACCCATTATTGTGTACTCATCGGTATCTATTCGTACAGTTATTTTCTCTAATTGTAATTTCTTAAGAAAGTCCTCTTTCCATTTGTCTTTGCCCACAAGGTGGTTTCCTTTTGGTTCTATGAAAATCTGATACACAATATGCCTGCTATTCTTGTCACGCAAATACAGCAGGAAATCTGGCTCAAACGTTCGTCCCTGCTTATCAATGATCTTAACCACCTTCTCATTGCGGATGATGTAGATGTCCTCGTACTTCTTTGTGAAATTCTCGTATCGCCGTGCAAAAAGGCTGATGAATGCACGCTCTTCACTGGTGCCATAGTTGGCGTTGTAGGCATACCAGTCCTTGTCGGCAAGTTCTTCCTCCTGTCCCCTTTCGCGCTCTGGGTCTTTGGGAATTGTTATTGTCTTTGTATCAAACACATCGCGCAAATTCTTGCAGATATATGGTGACGGCTCATAGTCGGTCTTGTTGGCCTTAATCTCCCGCTCTATGCTGGCCAGCAGTCCCTGAACTGCTTGTAGGTAATCAAAATATGTCAGTCTGCTCAGTCGTTCCCTACATCCTTTGAAGGTGATTTCCAGACTGCCAAGATAATCATCGGCAGAAATGAACTCATTATAAGAGCGTAAGTTTGGACAGTATCTTCTAAGATTGTTAAAACGGAAGAACGGCACAGTGGTAAGCGCGTACCTAATAACATGATACGGTATGTCACGAAGTTGGATGTCGTGCCCTTCGCTCGCCACCGACGTACCACTCCCCTCATTAAAAGCAAGAATGGCACTGCTTTTCAACTCATCAAGTCTATAGACATAGTTCTTTTTCTTTACGGACAGATCAGCAAGCGACTTCACCTTGTAGTATTGTTTGTCCACTTTTTCGTTATAAACAACCTTTGCCTCACGGAAGAACTTTGTCTTCTTGAAGCTCTCTTTCAGCCACAGAGTCTTTCTTACGGTGTTGTCTTCGCCAATGCCAGCTTCATTCAGTGCTTTCTTTATTTCCGACACATAGCGGCTGTCCTCCATAATATGATAATAGAGCGTCTCAAGGATGCGCAGCTCATTGCTCAGGTCTTTGTCGTACTTGCGCATATAGAGGGGCTGCCCCTCTTCTGTCCTGAAGGGGAAATACCTGGCTCCGCGTCCTATCAGTTGAGCTTCGGCTCGTGTGGTTTTGCCTATTCGTCCGTTACTCTCCTCGTTGCGGTCGTCGTACATACGGACAATGTCGAAAAGGTTCAGCACGTCCCATCCTCTGTCCAGTTTGTTCACGGCAAACACGGCGCGTATGGGGTTGTCCTCGTCTTCCAGCGAATTCAGCAGCATCTGGTTGCGCTCTTTCTCGGCATCATTGTTCGCACTGATACAGTTCTCCTCGCGGAAGTTCTCTTTTGTGCGACGCACGATGTCTTGAGTGGTAATACCCATGCGGTCAAAGTAGTCAAAGGCTCGTTTGATAATGCCGTCTATAGCTGCGCCATTGCGCAGACAGTCAATGTCCTCTTCACGAAGCGAGTCTATCCATTGGTGGAAGCACTTCTTGTTCAATTCACTCTCAGAAATGGTTCGTTTGGCCTTAAACAGGATGACGGGCTTTAGGTTTATGCTGTGATTGGCGGCAAGTACCTGCCGGTAGAGGTTCAGCAACAGGGCGTGCATCACACGGCTCTTCTGGTCGGCTGCTACCTTCATCAGTTCTATCTCCTTGGAGTAGCCATCATTGCGGAACTCCTTCAGGTCATATTTGAAGATGGCCTTGTCGGCATACTTCATTTCTATCTGTGGCGTTTCCAAGTCCATTGTAGCCGTAAACTCTAATAGGATATTGCCCACGTGTTGACGGTGTATGCTCTGTATGGTGTTCTCCCAGTTGCCGTCTAAGGTGTTCTCGTTGCGTGTGGCCACGTTGAAAGCATCCGCTTCGTCGGCTAATAGTACAATTCTGCGGTTCTGAAAGTCCTCCAAACTGACGGAGTTCTCTTTTGCATTGGTCATATCGGAGTGGAGCAACTGTATGGTGGTAAACTTGATGTTTATGTTCTGCGGGTCGCTCTCGTCGAACGACTGCACCTCCTTCACCGTCACCTGCCTTTGGTCGAACAACAACCGTTCATTGAACACATACTTCGACGAGCGGTCATTTAGGAAGTTGTCCTTTGTTTTGCGGATGACAGCATCGCTACTTACAAAGAACAGGAAGTCACGGTAGCCTTGGGCATAAAGATAGAGCACCAGGCCAGCCATGATGTTTGTCTTGCCGCTGCCCGTGGCCATATTATATAATAAGTGGTAAGGGCGACGCTGCTTGTCAGGTCTTTGGTCACGCTCATAGAAATGCACGAACCTTGCGAAAGCATTTATCTGGTAAGGGCGCAATGCAAATTTCGGACGAAGATTCTCCACAATGCATCTCGGCACCTCAGGCAACATCCCATAGTTGCTCAGTGTGTTGTAGTCAACGAACAAGAATGCCATGTCTAATCCTCCCCATAAAACGCTTTGGTGATTCGTTTCTCTTCCTCTGTCACTCCAGCCTCGGCATCGTCCATATCGGAGCGATTCACATAGAGCTGGTTCATGTCGAGCAATGAGCAAAGCAGTTGCTTCTGTTCTTCCAAGGTGAGTTTCTTGAAACCCTCTATGTCATCGTCCATTTTCTGCATCTCTACATTGAAGCGGAAAAATGCACGTGCTTTCATCTTTTCCCAGATGTCAATCAGACCTTCTGTATTCTGTGCTTTTTCTATATCGTCAATGAACTGCTTGTTGTAGCGTTTCAACTCCAAATAGACAAAGCTGCCGCCACCATGCCAGCCTGTCTCTGCAGAAACGCCCCTTGTATCATACTCTATGTCGTTTCCTATATGATATCCAATAACATTCTTTAGACGCTGAACGCTGTCGTTCTCACCATAGTCCATCTGTTCAATTGCAATAAAACGACGTTTGCATTTCAGCGCTACGGCGGCTGTTGTTCCACTTCCAAGATGATAGTCTAAAACCAAATCACCCTCGTTGGTTGTTAACTTCATAATGCGATGTAACAACTTCTCTGGCTTTTTACCTTTTTTGAATATGACACCGCCCTCATTGTGCAAGTCATTAGGAAGAACGTCATCCCAGATGTCTGAGATGGGCTCGCTAAACGATTTCACTCCATCCATTTCTATAAGTCTGTCTTTAACAAACAGCATTAACTTTCCATTCGACACATAATAAGTGGACTTACCCTCACGTTCCATTTTGTAAACAGTCGAAGGGTTAGCTATTGACCGCTGTTTCAAATCACGAGCTGCTTGACTTATGTTTTTGTCATCTAATGTGGCGAATTGCATAACTCTATCTGCATTAGCAATGACAAAATCATTCAGTTTCTCTTCATATCTGCTTCCTAAAGCCCGTTTGAGTTTTTCCTTCGTTGTCTGTAACGAGTATGCAAAAGCATCAGCTAATGGCTCGAATGTCCAGTTCTTATACCCCTCCTCGTAATTGACAATGAACTGATTGTAGCGGTCATCACGTCCTTTTGCTCTAAATACTCTATTAGGTTTCCATGTCGAAGAGTTTCGAGAATAAATCAGTACATAGTCGGAAAGATTCACCACACCAGGATTAATAACCTTTGCTCCTGTTACGGAGCCTCGTTTGGCGGTGATGATGTTTTTCAAGTTCTCCTTGCCAAACACCTCGTCCATCAGCAAAAGCGCATAGCCTAACTCATTATGGTCGATGGTCATACACAACGTTCCATCTTCAGTCAGCATTTGCCTTGCAACTTCCAAACGGTTTCTCATAAAGGTCAGCCAAGTGGAATGATTGAAACGGTCGTTATATCCAAAGCCGTCGTTTCCTGTATTATAGGGTGGGTCTATGAATATCAACTTTACCTTTGCGTAAAGCTCCTTTTTGAGCGATGAAAGGACAAGCAAATTGTTACCTTTTATGAGAAAGTTATCGTTTGGATACAAAGATTCTACTTCATGTTCTCCATCCACATCGTACCGCGCAGCATTTGTCAATACCTTCGGTTCTAACAGTTGTGTTATCTCGTCCTGTGCTAACGTTTGGTTGAAGAATATTTCATTTCGCTTTTGATCTTCCTTTGTCTGTCCTCCCTCAAGGATGCAGTCCTTATAGGGGAACACCAGCTCAACCTCGTTGCGCTGGTTCATGAACCTGCCACCGATTTGTAGTCCTATCTTCTGTGAGTAGCGGGTGTAGCTGTCACTCAGATAGTTCTTCTGTTCGACGAATTGCAGGAAGGACTCCATCTTGAACACCATTGCCCCTGCTACTTCCACGAAAAAAGTGTCACGCAGTTTTTCCTCCTTCAGCAATAGGGCGATGAGCGTTGGCGAGTAGTTGCGGGCTTCCTCTGCCACTACCCACTTTTTCACTTTCCCCTCGTCTGACACGTAATTAGGTTCTTCCTTGAGCCGTTCCATCAGCAGGTCATTCAGGCGGCTGCCGCCCCGCTCTGTCGTAGTCTCGATGTTTGATTGTCCGTTTGCCATTGCTGTGTTGTTCTTTTGGTTTTACATAAATAGCACGGGAAGTCAGGACACAAAAATGGCGTGAAGCTATCCTTATGCACTTAACCTGAGGGGCGGTGTCTGGAAAACGGGACCCCTTAGCACCAAATAAGGCTGCAACACGCCAAAGCGTGTGCAAAGCTACTAAGGTGCTAAAGAGTCAGCCTACTCCAGGCCTCCTCTGCTCATGAACGAACTATCCCAAGAAAGAGTTTTCCAGACACCTTTGGTTAAGTGCGATTCAATAAGCCATGCATCATCGGCACGGGATTTCTCCCCCGTTGCCGACTGCAAAGATACACAAAAAAGAATTAATACCGTTCTCCTTCGGCAAAAATCTGCGAAAAAAAACCATTATTTAACCGTTTTTGAGGATTATGCGGGCGGAACGGCTGGGATGAGTGGTTGAGACGAAACGTATAGATTAATTTCGCCAGAGGGTATCTGCAATAACGAACCTTAGTTCTGAAGGTGAGAAAGAGCCGTTTAAAGGCAGGTTTTAAACGTACCTTTAATAGGGAAAGGATAGGGGTGTTGTTGAAACTACGTCGTGGTTTATAGAAACTACGTCGTAGTTTGTACAAACGTCGTCGTGGTTTGTTAAAACGTCGTCGACGTTTTGACTTTTTCAAAAAAATGAGTACCTTTGCATGTTGATAGGGGTGCGTATTGCCCATGTATATGTTTAACTGCCTAAAACACAACAGATTGTTATGAATGCAAAGTATGTGAAGAAGGAGATTGCCGACCTGAACGGCACTGGCCGCACGCAGGCCTACTACAAGATGCAGACCACGCCGATGAGCTATGATGAGTTTGTCGATATGTGCTGCCGCGAAGGAGCCATGAGTCGCGATGCTATCAAGGGCGTGCTCACCCTGGTTGCCGAGAAGATGGCACTGTCGATGGCCGAGGGTCACTCGGTGAAGATTGGCGGCATCGGCACGTTCTCGGCCAAGCTGGGCGTGCGCAGCGACCTGCTGCCCGATGCTTTCGAGCCGGGCGAGCACCGCCACTATGCTGGTGCCGTCGAGGTGAAGGGTGTGTCGTACAGGGCAGATAATGACCTTGTGGCCAGCTGTGCTGACAAGTGCCACCTGGAGAGCGGCGGCGTGAGCCGTCTGAAAAAACCTAAGACATCGTTGGAGGAACGCGCGGAGATGGCGCGTCAGTATCTGCGTAAACACCCGCTGATGCGCGTGGCCGACTATGCCATGCTGACGAAACAGTCGCACACCTCGGCGGGCACCGAGCTTCGACGCCTTGCCGCCAACCCCTCGACGGGCATTACTTTTACCGGCAGCGGCAGTCATAAGTACTATATCCTCAGCAGGAAATAGGCAGGTTTAATATTTTTTTGCACTCTCCGTTGTTATGGTTTGGGAAATATTGTGTAACTTTGCACCCAAATTGTCGTCCGTTTTGGATAACTTTTTAAAAATGAAAATCGAAAAAGTTTTCCAAAACGTACAACCCAGGACTGAAAATCAAACATAGTAATACTCAAAGAAATATAACCCAAAACAATGGAAATCAAGAATTTCACGATCACCAAGCGTGACGGTTCGAAAGACCGTTTCTCGCTCGACAAAATCATGAACGCTGTGGTAAAAGCGTTCGAAAGCGTAGAAGAACCTGCAGACCTCGGCACCATATCACGTGTGCTGAATCACCTCGACATTCACGACGACATCACCGTGGAGGAGATTCAGAACCAGGTGGAGGAGGCTCTGATGAAGGAGGGCTTCTATCGCGTAGCGAAGTCGTTTATCCTCTATCGCCAGGAGCATACCGAGGACCGCGAGACTTTGGAGAAGATGATGTTCCTCTCGGAGTACATGGAGAGTGCCAACGCCGCCAGCAGCTCGAAGTTTGACGCCAACGCCAACGTGGAGCACAAGAACATTGCCACGCTCATAGGCGAACTGCCTAAGTCGAACTTCATCCGCCTGAACCGCCGACTGCTGACCGAGCGCTGCAAGAAGATGTATGGCAAGGACCTGGCCGACCGCTACATCGACATGCTCACACACCATTTTATATATAAGAACGACGAGACGAGCCTCGCCAACTACTGTGCCTCGATCACGATGTACCCCTGGCTCATCAGCGGCACGAAGTCCATTGGCGGCAACTCTACGGCGCCCACAAACCTGAAGTCGTTCTGCGGCGGATTCGTCAACATGGTGTTCATGGTCAGCTCGATGCTGGCAGGTGCCTGCGCCACGCCCGAGTTCCTCATGTACATGAACTACTTCATCGGCAAGGAATTTGGCCCCGACTACTGGAAGCGTGCCGACGAGGTGGTAGACCTCTCGCTGAAGAAGCGCACGCTCGACAAGGTCATCACCGACTACTTTGAGCAGATTGTCTACTCGCTGAACCAGCCCACCGGTGCCCGTAACTATCAGGCTGTGTTCTGGAACGTGGCCTATTATGACCGCTATTACTTCGAGAGCATCTTCGGAGGCTTCTATTTCCCCGACGGCTCGCAGCCCGACTGGGACGGCCTTTCCTGGCTGCAGAAACGTTTCATGAAGTGGTTCAACAAGGAGCGCACGAAGACCATGCTCACCTTCCCCGTCGAGACGATGGCCCTGCTCACCGACAAGGAGGGCAACTGTTTAGACGAGGAGTGGGGTGACTTCACCGCCGAGATGTACAGCGAGGGACACTCGTTCTTCACCTACATGAGCGACAATGCCGACTCGCTCTCCAGCTGCTGCCGTCTGCGCAATGAGATTACGGACAACGGCTTCTCCTATACGCTCGGCGCAGGAGGTGTCTCGACAGGTTCGAAGAGCGTGCTCACCATCAACCTGAACCGCTGCATACAGTATGCCGTGAACCACAAGATGCCCTACCTGCAATATCTGGGCGACGTCATCGACCTCTGACACAAGGTACAGCTGGCCTATAACGAGAACCTCAAGGAGCTGCAGCAGAACGGTATGCTTCCGCTCTTCGACGCCGGCTACATCAACATCGGACGCCAGTACCTCACCATCGGCATCAACGGCCTGGTGGAGGCTGCCGAGTTCATGGGTCTGAAGATTAGCCCCAACGACGACTACCTCCACTTCGTGCAGGGTATTCTTGGCCTGATAGAGAAGTACAACCGCCAGTACCGCACAAAGGACGTGATGTTCAACTGCGAGATGATTCCCGCAGAGAACGTCGGTGTGAAGCACGCCAAGTGGGACCGCGAGGACGGCTATTTCGTGCCACGCGATTGCTATAACAGCTACTTCTACGTCGTGGAAGACGACTCGCTGACCATTCTCGACAAGTTCAAGCTGCACGGCGCTCCCTACATCGAGCACCTTACGGGTGGCTCAGCCCTGCACATGAATCTTGAGGAACACCTCTCGAAGGAGCAGTACCTGAAGCTCCTGCAGGTCGCAGCCAAGGAGGGATGCAATTACTTTACCTTTAATATTCCCAACACCGTGTGCAATGACTGCGGACATATCGACAAGCGCTACCTGAAGGAGTGCCCCAAATGCAAGTCGCATAACGTGGACTACATGACCCGCATCATCGGCTACCTGAAGCGCATTTCCAACTTCTCACAGGCACGACAGGAGGAGGCTGCACGCCGTTACTATGCTTCTGCATAACTCCCATAACTCCCAAATAAGTATCAACATGAAGACAATCATCGCAACAGTCCTGCTGGCCGCTATATGCATGACGGCCAACGCACAGATAGGAAAGGTCCTGAACAAAGTGATTCGGCAGACCGAGGAGGTGGTGAACGAGGCCGTAAACAAGGTTACGGAGACTGCCGAGAACATCGCCAATGTTGCCGAGAAGGAGGTGCGCGACGTCCTCAACGACGAGGACAGCCTGCTCTACGGCGACCACAAGTACTCCATGCAGGGTAATATCGCCGCCGACAAGTATCGCAGGAATGGCTTTGGCATCGTGACGTTCACCTACATCCCCTCCAACTACGAGGAGTTCAAGGCCGTCTACACCAATTTCCTGGGCAAGACAGCCTTTGGGGCTGCCGCAATGATGCCTATGGCTATGGAAATGTATGCCCGCGACCGCGAGGTGGGCCGTCAGTGCATCGAGCTGCTCTGCTATCCCTCGAACGTGAACAGCGTCATCTCCATCATTAAGGAGAAGTTCGGCTCCAATCCCAACGACAGCTATGGCCAGCGCTATCTGCCCGCTGCTTCGCTGAAGGGGGCAACGCCCGAAAACGCCTATCAGCCCGAAAGGCCCTATACCGTGCAGATGGAGGCCAGCGTGAACCAGCACCAGGAGCTTAAGATTACCGGTAGCGGCACCGTCCTATACCTCTATATAATGGGTGGCGGATGGGATACGCACCAGCGCTCCGTGGAGGTCATCAAGCAGCCCGGCAAAGACCTTTATCAGGTCTTCAATTGCCCTTCGCTCTACACTGGCTGCAAGCAGATTGTCGGCACCTGGGCAGGACTGGAGTAAGCCTGATGACCCTGATGCCGGTGTGGGAGGGATGCTTTGCCAGATACTGCCATAAGGTCATGGGTTCCTCAACCACCTTTTTGTGGATCTGTGAGGCATTGAAGAGGTGAAGGCCGTCTTTGCGCCACACGGCAAAACCGAGGTGGGCGATGTCGAGGCCGGGCTTGGAGCAGGTGATGGCCAAGATATCGCCATCGTGAATGAACTGCCGAAGCAACCTGTTATCAGGTTTGTTGTCTTTGGGAATATAGCGGTATTGCCGCCCTGTGAGATTTTTCTCCTGGGCGGCAATTTGTTTCACCATCTCAGGATGTTGGCGAAGGGCCTTGTATGCCTGGGGGTGCATGCTCATGTAGTTAAGGTTGAGCTTCTGAATGGCGGTGAATGGCGGTCTCTCTGACGTGATTTCCTCCACAAGCCCCATTGCAGCATTGTCTTCTATCCAGTCGCTGAAATAGTGCAAGCGGCTGGGGTAGCCGTAGAGTTTTCCTTGCCGGTAGCGCAGCTGTTGCAGGTGGTGGCAGAAGGAGTGGAAGTCTCGTTTCCCCTCGCGAGCCGTCATCGTCAATGCACAGACGGTCTCCACAAGCGTCGTGCAGTCTAACTGTCGCAGGTTCACTACCAGTTGCTCCTTGTCGTTTACCTCTAACGTCTGGCCTACGTAGGGCTTTCCTAACAACTGGCGGGCATAATAGAGCGTTGTGGTGTCGCCGCTGGCTAAAAGCCGCTCCACTACTATGCTGTCAGATACCTCCGCCAAGCCTTTCGAAGAGAAGGAAAGCAATAATAGGAAAAGGGCAATTATTCTTGTGTTCATAAAGCGTCTTTTTGTCGGTATTTCTTCTTCAGCAGGAAGTTAAAGCCCACATAGACGTTCCACGAGCCGAAAGTGTTGTTGGTGGAGAAGCGGGGCTTGTGGTAGTTGTTAGAGTGGAGGATAACGCTCGTGCCGGCATACCAGCGCATACAGTTGTACACCAGCCCAAAGCGTCCGATGCCGTCAATGTTGACATCGCGGAAGGAGAAGTCTTTCAGGCCGCCGATGACATTTCCCGAACTGTACTTGTAGGCCAGGGCCGCCTGCAGAGAGGCTCCCAGGAGCCAGTTCTTGGCGAACACCCAGTTGTAGGCATAGCCGGCAGAGAGGTTGATGTCGTGATAGCTTGCACTGTTGAACATCAGGCCGCTGTCCAGCTTCACCGCACCCCTTCCTAAGCGCTCGTCGATGACACGCTGCAGCCGGTCGTGATCCAGTTCGACGGAGTTACGCGTGTAGCCCACGCCGGCCATCCATGAGCCGCAGCTTATCTTCTGGATGGTGCTTTGGGCGAAAGCTGCTGGGTATGAGAACTTTCCGTGGTTAAAGATATAATAGACGTTGAAGCCCGTAATGCCAGCCTTCAGACCGTCGAAGGGCACGTTGTTGAGCGGACTTGCGTCTACGTTGTCGCCAAAGTCGGCATCACGCAGCTTATACTCACTGCCCGTGCGGCGGTAGAAGAGGTCGAGGCCTATCTGCGAACTGTAAATACTCAGGTCGAGTTCCTGCTTTATCTTGCTGAGATTGATGTTGCCCAGTTCGAAGGTATAGCCGGCGAAGATCCATTTCCATCCGAAGTAGGGGCCTACGCGGAGGTTCATGTCGGGGGCAAAGGCTATTCTCTGCCTGTCGCTGCCCGCAGTGCTGAGTGAGTAGTGGTCGTAGGCGTAGGTGCCCTGTAGCATGACGGTGAAGATATAGTGCTGGGGCTCAATGTAGTCTGTGTTCAGTCTGTCGAACTCTCTGACGGTGCGGCGTACGTAGCCGAGCTTGCGCGGTTGCTCCTCCACAACGGTTGAGTCGCTCCTTACGACCGATGTGTCTGCAGGCTCCTGTGCCGAACTGACCACACTTACAAATAATAATATGAATAGTATTAACCTCAATTCAACGAACCACAGATATTTATTTTAACCACGAATTTGACGAATTACACGAATTACACAAATTATATCTTAAATCAGTATTTCCCCAGTATTCGGTCTAAGGCCCAGTTCACGGGTGTAGCCGAGACGCTGGTGCAGGTGCAGACGGCGAGACCTTGCAGGTGCTCGCAGACGTTCTTGATGAGCGGGTACTGCACGTAGCTGGGGTTTTCGACGGTGAAGCGCTGTGTGCCCTCGCTGGTATGCAGCTCGATAGGGTCGTAGTTGAACACCGAGAAACTCACCAGCCCCTCGTTACCGATGATGAGTATGCGGTCCACGCGGGCGCTCTCATGGGCAACGAAGCACCAGGAACCGCTGCCTACCAGACCGTTCTCAAACTGGAAGACGGCGCTCACCGTGTCCTCGGCCTTGTACAGTCCGCCACGGTTCGCACAGATGCCCCGAGCCTCGAGGATCACGCCGAACATCCATTGCAGCAGGTCGAGCTGGTGTGGAGCAAGGTCGTAGAAGTAACCACCGCCGGCAATCTCGGGCTGCAGCCGCCAAGGCAGCGTCTCAGGGTTGCCGTAGTCCAGCTCACGCGGCGGCCAGGCGAAGCGTATCTGCACATTCTGTACACGTCCGATGGTGCCCTGTTCCACGATTTCCTTCACCCGCTGGAAGTAAGGCAGGTAGCGGCGGTAATAGGCCACGAAGCAGGGCACGCCTGTCTGCTCTGACACACGATTCACTCGGGCGCAGTCCTCGTAGTTCGACTCTAAGGGCTTCTCCACGTAGACAGGCTTCCCGGCGCGCATGGCCATGATGGCGTAGGTGGCGTGACTTGCCGGTGGAGTGGCCACGTAAATGGCGTTCACCTCCGGGTCGTTGATAAGCTCCTGGGCATCGGTGTACCAGCGTGGCACACCATGACGTTGAGCATACGAGCGGGCTCTCTCTTCCGTGCGGCTCATCACGGCCACCACTTCAGAGCCGGGCACCATCCCAAAGGCGGGGCCGCTTTTCTTCTCGCAGACCTCACCGCAGCCTATGAATCCCCATTTAAGTAGTTTCATCTTGATTAGTTGAGAGTTTAGTGTTTAGAGTTGAGGGTTTAGGGTTTAGAGTTGAGAGTTAAGTGTTGAGAGTTTAGAGTTGATAGTTTAGAAAGTGCAAAGATAGTGTTTTTTTCGGAAACGCAAGAAAAAACATGATTTTTTTGTCAGTTTATTTAATTATTCGTAACTTTGCACGCCAATGAGTAAAGTAACCGACATTCTGAAAGGCTCAGCTAAGCCTTTTGCCTCTTTTGAACTGGTGCCGCCCTTGAAGGGCAGCGATGTGAGCCGTCTCTACGACAGCATAGACCCTCTGATGGAGTTTCACCCTCCTTTCATCAACGTGACTTGCCACCGCGATGAGGTGGAGTACGTGGCCAACGGCGACGGCACTTACACGAAGATGACGTTGGCCAAACGTCCTGGCACTGTGGCCATTGTGGCAGCCATCATGCGCCGATACCCCGAACTGGATATTGTGCCTCATGTCATTTGTGGCGGTGCGTCAAGTTCCAAGGTGGAGAGCGAACTGCTCGATCTCCACTTCCTGGGCATACGCAACGTGGTGGCCCTGCGCGGCGATGCCATTCCCGGGCAGCGGTTCTTCATTCCTGAGAAGGACGGCTTCAGCCACAGCAATGAGCTGGTGACGATGATCAGCAACCTGAACCGTGGACAGTATCTCGACCCCACGGTGAAGAACGGTCTGCCCACGGACTTCTGCGTGGGCGTCGCCGCCTATCCTGAGAAGCACTACGAGGCCGCCAATCTCGACACCGACATCCAGAACCTGAAGCGTAAGGTCGATGCCGGAGCCGATTATATCGTCACGCAGATGTTTTTCGACAACGAACGCTATTTCCGCTTCGCAGACCGTTGTCATGCTGCGGGCATCGACGTGCCCATCATCCCCGGCCTGAAACCAATGTCGGCAAAACGGCAGATTGACCTTCTGCCACGTTCGTTCAGCATCGACATTCCCCAGCAGTTGGTCGACATGATGCAAAAAGCCCAGACTGCCGATGATGCCTATCAGACGGGTATAGAGTGGTGTGTGGCTCAGAGCCGTGAACTGTTGGAGCACGGTGCTCCGGCCATTCATTATTATACGATGGCCAAGACCGACAATGTCTGTCAGATAGTCCGCGAGGTGTTCTCGTAAAGAAAGCCGTTCCGACTGTGAGAAAGAACTATCTTTTCTCATAGAAAGAACGGCTTATTCCCATAGAAAGAACGGCTTTTTCTTGTAAATTCTCGAGAGAATTGACGAGAAAGAACGGTTTGTTCTAATCGTAAGAACGGCTTATTCTGGTAGAAAGAATGGCTTTTCCTCAGAGCTTGAACGGTTCAAGCTTTGGAGGACATGAGCATGAGGTCGGCCTCGTAATTGTTTTCGTCGTAATAATCCACCCAGCCAGTAATCATGCTTGTTACAGCGCTGTCTTGTAAAGTGGCAAGTATTATCTGGCGCATCAGTTCTTCGTTGCGCTGGGGCAGCACGTAGAAGGAGGTCTCGCCGTGATAGCCGTTGCGCATGGCTATCTCGCCCGTCACGATGTTGGGCAGGGTGTAGACGAAGACCGAGGGGCTGGGGAAGAAATTGTCGTCGGCGATGGTCTCTATGAATTTCTTGTCGGCAGCGACTGATGAAGAGCTGTTAAAAAGGACAATGGCACGGGAGGAATCGTTGGTTTGGGCTGACACGGGGGCTGCCCCTACTTTCTCAGCCTGTAGGAGCAATTCTGAAGCGATGAATCCCAGGCGACTCAGACCATCCATCTTGTAGTATTTGGGGTAGTCGTCGACGAAGTGCTTGTAAAGGGAGGTGAGCGAAGGGGCACAGGGGACAGGCTTTCCGTCGATAGTAGCAGTCGTGGGAGTGAGGACGACGCGGTGGACAGGGGATTGCAAATCCTTTTTAGCAGAGATATTTGACAAGCATGATTCCCTACAGAGGGTAATGGCAGCGTTGCCTCCGCCGAAGCCGGAAATCATCTTTATGAAAGCAGTCTTGTCGGTGGTAGAAATGTTAGTGGTGACGTTGATTTTCCCTGATACGCCACGCTCCTCGAAGCCTCGGGTGGCAAGGATGGTGTGGTCGCGAAGGGCGGCGAGGGAGACGATGGTCTCCAGTACGCCTGCTGCTCCTAAAGTATGGCCGTAGTAGCCTTTCAGTCCGTTCACGGGGATGCTGTTGAGACCGGCACGCTCGATGGCCACCGACTCCATCTGGTCGTTGAACATCGTTGCCGTCCCGTGAGCGTTGATAAAAGCAAGGTCGTCCTGAAGTGAGGGAAGAATGGAACTGAGTGCGAGCCAGGCTCCTTCTCCGTTCCTCGACGGCGAGCTGATATGGTAGGCGTCGTTGCGGATAGCACCGTTCTCTATGCAATAAGTACCTTCAGCCTGGCTGGACAGCACCATCGTGGCCGCAGCCTCGCCAAGGTTCAGGCCCATACGCTCTATGTCGAAAGGTCGGCAATCGTTCTCGGAGACGGCTTTCAGCGACTGGAAACCGGAGATGGTGAAACGGTTCTGCACATCGGCTCCGCAAACCACAGCATAGTCATATTGCCGAATATCGAGCAGACGCTGGGCAAGGATGATGGCTGCCACACCAGAGATACAGGCGTTGCAGACAGTGACAGGCTCTCTGGTAAAACCTATGTGAGTAGCGATGCGCTGTGCACTCTGTGAAAGCGGTTCCAGATTGGCCTTTGTCGTGCTGAGGATGAAGATGACGTTCTTGGCGGTGAAGTCTATGGAAGGCAGTTGTTGGAGCGTCTCACGAATGGAATTTACTGCCAGAGACTCAAAGCGTGTGAGCCCGTCGATGGCCATGGTTTGTTGCTGCTCTTCCGTGAACAGCGAGGCGGTGAATGGCTCAGGCAATCCCCACAGCCCTTCGTAGCGGCGCAGGGCAGAACGGCCGTCCTTTACGGCACGGTAGTTCTCGTCGGTCGTTGCGCCTAATGGCGATGTGATATTGGTTGCGAGGATGTATGCCATATCAATGAGAATTTTGTTGCGACCTCTTCGTTTGCCGTTATGGTGCCCTTGGCGTGTAGGTCCTCTTCGCTGGTGGTTGTGACTGATTCGAATTCTACGGCTATCATCGGAGATTCCTCAGGCAAGAGGGCATGTACGAATTTCAGGTTTACAATTCTTCCTAACTCCAGCCTTAGACCTGTTTTACTTTCCAGCAGTTCGCCGAGCATCTGCACCAGACAGACGCCGGGCGTGATGGGGTGGTTGGGGAAATGCATCTGGTAAATGGGGTGGGCGGCGTTCAACCGCAACACCATCTGCAGACCGTCGTCGCTAACGGGCACAAACATTTCGTCTAACAGTCTCATTGCTATTTTGTTGTCTGTAGTGTAATATAGCTGAAGCAGTTTCCGTCGCTATGATTGATAATGAGCAGCCGACTGACGGGCAGTGGCTCGCTATGGCCATCACAGCGCATGAAGGCCGGGGCTTCACCCTTGCTGACGATATGCGCGGCGGCATAGACACCAAGGGCTGAGGAGCAGTAGCCTTCGCCGAACAGGTGCTTATAGTGGAGTAAGGGGATGGGCGGGGATAGCATATCCCCGATAATAGACGCGACAGCTAATTCATAGACGCTGTCGTTGGCCTCGCTGCCATTGGTGCCGATAAGGATTGCATCGGGTGTATGGGAGTGAGGGGTGTGGGGTAAGAGGTGGGAGGTCAGCTGAATATCCTGCAGTTCGCAGAGCGCACTGTCGGCCCCAGAAGAGAGCATCATGGCAACGGAGGCCTCTGTGGCAGGTACCTGTCCCGGCTGGCCGAGATATCCTGCACGCTGTAGGATGGAGAAGTAAGATGGCGTCATCTCGTCGTTTCCCGTGACGAGGGCAGTGCTGATATCGCCCAGGTGAAGCTGTAGGAAAGCATCGAGCAGGGCACTTTCGAAAGAGACGGATTTATGGCTGTAGGTGCAGTTGTAACCATGACAATGGCTGTTGATGGCGATGAGCGAACTGATGGTGTTGTGCGTCGACTGCATGAAGTTGGTGGGCTTGAGCGTGTCGTCGCCCTCACGGCACATCTGGTTGAGTAGCACCTCCGTGTTCTCTATGCAGCCCAGCCCTGTGCCGGTGATGATGGCATCAGGCTGAGTAACGCCAGTTTTAGTCATGGCCTCCATTGCCGTCACCAGAGCCCGCTTCAGCAACTTTCCTAAGCGGCGAGACTCCATGGGGTTGAGCCATTCGCGGAAGGCCGGGTCTTGGCTGCGCAAGTATGCCCCTTCAAGCGTCAGAGGCTCGGTCATCCAAGTCTCAGACAAGGGCAGCTGTGCGGAAATCTGTGTGGCCGACTTGATATATACCATTGTGGATTAACGATTTACTTATTCTTTTCAAAAATAAGGCTGGTATCATTGCCGCCGAAGCCGAAGGAGTTGCACATGACATGCTTGAGCTGCCGTCCGGTCTCGACGTGGGCAACAGGTATGATGCCGTCGGGAATGGGCGTGGTGAAACCGTAGTTGGCGGGAAGGAAAGCATGTTGCAGGGCCAGCAGACAGATGACGGCCTCCACGGAGCCGGAGGCGCTGGTGGTGTGACCCGTCATTCCCTTGGTCGACGAGACGGGTGGCAAAGTGTCGGCAAAGAGACGGCGGAGAGCCCGGCTCTCAGAAACATCGTTGTTGGGTGTTCCCGTGCCATGCGCGTTCACATAGTTAATGTCCGAAGGCTGCAGGGCTGCCATGCGCAAAGCTTTCTGCATAGCGAGGAAAGCACCTTCGCCGTCATCGCTCGAGGCCGTCTGATGGAAAGCGTCGCAGGCGTTGCCAAAGCCCGCTAAAAAGGCTAAAGGCTGTGCACCGCGACGGCGGGCATGTTCATCATTCTCCATCACCAAGTAAGCAGCACCCTCGCCGAGGTTCAGGCCGGCACGGTCAGCATCGAAAGGCCGGCACTGATGAGGGTCGATAATCATCAGCGAGTTGAAACCGTTGAGGTGGAAACGGCTGATGCACTCCGCACCTCCCACTACTGCCACGTCAACCATGCGGCTACGCAGAAGGTTTGCTCCCATTACTATAGCGTTGGCTGCCGATGAACAAGCTGTAGAGGGAGTCGTTATCATGTTGAAGATACCGAAGCGGCGGGCCATCAACTCTGTGGTGGAGCCGCAGTCGTGGGTAAGTATATAATCGTTGTGGCTGTCGTTCCCAAGGTAGTCCAGGTAGTACTGCTCGCTCTTGTCCATGCCGCCAACGGTGGTGCCGGAAACAAATGCCACACTTTGCTGACAATTATTTGGCCACAGACCAGCCTCGCTGAGTGCTTCCTCTAAGGCCATCATTCCCATGAGACTGGTTCTGGTGGTGGGCTCGTTGCTGATGCCGAGCCGCTGCTTCATTTCCTCGTCGCTGAGCTTTACCTCACCGGCAAGGAACTGACGGTTATCGGCACGCAGATATTGCAACGGAGCAATGCCCGTATGCTCCTCCAGCAGCGACTGCAGCGTCTCAGCCTTGCCGATACCAATGGCAGAGACTATTCCAGCTCCGGTTATTACAATACTCATTTGGTGCGATGCTGAGCGATGTAGTCTGCCATGGTGGCGACGCTCTTGAATATCTCCTTCCCTTCCTTAGGGTCTTTGAGCTTGATGCCGTACTGCTTTTCCATCATAACGATGAGCTCCAGGGCGTCGATGGAATCAAGGCCCAGGCCAGTGCCGAAGAGCGCTGCGTCGGCATCAATGTCTTCAGGATGCATCTCCTCAAGGTTGAGCACCTCGATGATTTGTTTCTTCAGTTCTAAAATCAGTTCTTCCATATCTATTTATCCTTTATCCTTTATCATTTAGCGAAGCGCTAACGTTTATCCCCCACTGCTTTTTCCAGTCCTCGTAGAACTGTGGGGAGGTCCATACGAGCTGGTAGTTCTTGTCCATGAACACCTGCACGCTTCGGCCTGTGGCCATCAGTTCGTCGTTGGCGGCGTCATGTATTTCGTAGTCGAAGACAATCTTTGCCGACAGTGTGGGTCGGTAGATAATGTCTACCCGGTAACGTTTCTCGTAGAGCAATGGCCTGCGGAAGTGAAACTCCATGTCTACGAGCGGTGCAAAGTATCCTTCGTCGCACATCCGCATATATTCCAAATGGTACTTCCGGCCGAACTCTTCTCGTGCGTCCTCAAAGTAGAGCATGTAGGAGCCGTGCCATACCACTTTCATAGAGTCTACCTCACTAAAGCGTATGTCGAACTCCTTGCTTGCTTTCAGTTCTATGTCTGTCTTTATGAAGTTCATGTCTCTGCTAAAGCAATTTTCATTTCCGCCGTGCAGACAGTTTCCTCTCCCACCTTTACGGTAGCGTCTACGAGGGTGAGCTGCATCACCTCCTCACGCACGTTGATGGTCGTTGTGAGTGTCTCACCGACAAGGGCCGGGCGCACCACATAGAGGTTCTTTACGGCTCCGATGAAGCCTATGCATACGTCGCGGTGATAGATGTATTTATTGATGTACCCCAGACGTGCGGCACAGGTCTGCGCAATGTTTTCCACGTAGGCGCAGGGATTCAGCCGACCATTCTCTACGAACATGTCACCATCTCGCACCAGCAGCGAGGTAGTGGTCACCTCCTCGTCGAAGTGCAGCAAGTGATCTATGAGCACGAAGGGCGGCTGCTGGGGCAGCAACGTCGTCACATCTATCTGTTTAAAGTCTGTCATCACTTCTCTCATCTCCCCAGAACTCATAGTAGTTATACCATTGTTCGGGGTACTTCTTCAGTATCGTTTCCAGTTCCGTAGCGAAGGCCTGGGCAAGAGCTGCCGTATGCTCCTTGCGGTTCAGCTGTGTGTCAGCCTGCACAGGGCGAATGTACACCTTGTAGCGGTAGTTCGCCTCCTTCATCACGAATATGGCGATGGTCTTTGCCTCTCGCTGCGTGGCCAGAGCGAAGGGTCCTAACGGCAGTTTTGCCTTGGCTCCGAGCAGCTGGCACTCCACCGTTCGCGGCGACCCGAAGATTCTGTCGGCAGGTATGCTTACTATTTCTCCTTCGGCCAGCGCATTGTTCATCTCGTAGATATGGCTCATGTCCTCGCTGGTAGGAATCATCCTGATGCCCCGCTTGGCAAATATCTTCCTTCGGTTTTCCATAACCGACTGCGTCTCACCGCCATATACCAGCGCGTTGTAGGGCTTCTTTGTAGCTGTGAAGGTATATCCAGCCATCTCGTAGCTTCCCACGTGGCAGCTGAGAATAACGAAACCCTCGTCGCCGTCGCTCAACTCCTCGAACAGTTCGTTGTTCACCCTCTCGAGCTTGAACTCCAGTCCGGCGTACATAGCAAAGCGGTCAATGACCACCTGTCCGAAGCGATAGTGGTTGAGGTAGGTCATGCGTAGCGACTTCCACCGTCCGAAGCCTTGCCGCTGGCGCATATAGTGATAGATAGCCATGAATGCCTGTCGGTGCAGCACTACGTAGAACGGCACCACGAAGACGCCCATCACGAAATACATCGGCCACACGCCCATCATTCGTAGCACCTTTATCAGCGTGCGGTGCATTCCCTGCGTACCGTCGGTGCCGTGAACTACCTTATCACTCTTCACTCTTCACTTTTCACTCTTCACTTTACTACCCAACTTTGCTCTCTATGTAGTCGCAGAACTGGTGGAGCGTGGTCACTCCGGCCATCTCCTCAGGCTTGATTTTGAAGCCGAACTTACGCTCGACTATCACCACGATGTCTACGAAGTCGAGGCTGTCAATGCCCAGGTCGTCCTTGAGCAGCGCCTCGTCGGTAATCTTCTCTTCGTCAATTTCAAGGTCGTCGATGAGAAACTCTCTGACCTTCTCTTCAATTTCTTTTCTTGTCATCACTTGTGATTTTCGATTTACTTATTATCACTATTCACTTTTCACTTATCACTCATCATTAGCGAAGCGCTTCACTACCATGATGCTGTGCTGCCCCGTTCCTATCCCGTCGTATATTTTCTCCGTTTTAAGTCCGGCGCGGCGTATGCACTCCTCCATGTCCTCGGTGTTGTACATCTTCGAGTTCCCATTGGCAATAGCGGTGAAGTAGAGGCTGGTCATGGTGAGCACGAAGGCCGCCGTGTCGAAGCGCTGGCGGTCCCATAGCGTCTCCATAATATATATACGCGAGTGCGGGGCCATTGCCTCCCGTGCCCTGCTGAGTATGCTCACTATCTCGTTCATCGAGAAGCAGTCCAGGAACTGGCTCATCCAGATGGCATCTGGGCACTCTCCTTCGGAGGGGAAGGGGGAGGTCGTGTCGAGCAGGTTGATGCCGTAACCCCTGATACGGTCGGCACCCTCGTGTCCCTTAATGTTCTCGCGCATCATCTCTATCTGTTGCGGCAGGTCGAGAATGGAGACCTTCACCTCCGGGTTGTAGGCCACGCATTGCAGCGCCCACTTACCCGTATTGCCGCCCACGTCGTATAGCGAGCGCACATGGTGCTCGTCGAAGACAATCTTCAATGCTTCGGGAAACGACGAGTCGCTGTAGAAGTGGTCGAAGGCAAACCAGCTGCGCTGTGCGTCAGGAGGCAGGCTCGACAGACCCTCGTAGACCGTGGGCCAGTCGCCGAAGTACTTCAGTCCCTCCGGCTTGCCGTTTCTGAGCGCCTCCTCTAAGCGGAACCACCCCATGTAGTTCACGTCGTGAGAGAAGTCCATGTTCACCCTTGTGGCGGGGTCGTTGAGCAGGAACCATCCGGTCTTCGAGAGCGTGTAGCGGTCGGTGTCCACGTCGACGAGCACCGTGCCGATGCACAGCGAAGCCTCTAACAGACACTTTGCCGCATAGTCGCTCAGGCCTGTCTGTCGGCATATCTCTTCCCGAGTCAGTCCCTCGCGGCTCTTGCCCAGCAAGTCCAGTATACCTGTCTTCAGCATCAGTCGTGATGCCTGAAACACTACTGGCCCCCAGGCAATCCATTCTGCCTGCCGCTGAGCCTCTCGTGCCGACAGCTGCTCTTTAGTGAAAACCTTCTGTAAGGCGGGAGATAATTCCATGTTTTCGAAATTTGGCTGCAAAGGTACAACTTTTTTCTGAAACGGCAAAAAAAACCGAACTCAATGTTCTTCCTGAATCAAGAGACACGCTTTTAAATTCGCACCAACACGAAATGTCACTTATTCTTGTTTAGCATGTTCTTACTTCACACAGATTACACGGATTTCACAGATTTTGGCTGCGCGCCGTTCTAATGGGCTGGCACGGAGGCATGCCCCTACTATTTCACCCGTTTATTGGTGATAAAGCTTTACCGCAGGAATAAATAAATAAACGTACAATCTGTGTAATCAGTGTGCGTTTTCATGCATGCGAATAATACGAAGTCAAGATGCTAAAGGGCATGTATCATTTCTTTTCCACCCAGTTCACGCACTTCACGCCAGGCATCAGGCTGAAATCTTGGATGTTGTCAGTAACAACAGTCAAGCCGTAATGAAGGGCTGTTGCACCAATCAGCATGTCGAACTGTCCAACCTTTTGGTCCAAGTCTTTCTTGATTTTCTTCAAAGCGCAACGGATCTGACCATATTCCTCAAACACGTCGCTAATAGGGAAGACTGTAATGTATTGCCTCAGCCATTGGGGTTCTTTGATATGCCTCTCGTAGTCAGCACTCTTAATTGCGCCGTATGTCAACTCTGCAAGCGTTATTTCGGATGCAAAAATCTGGTCAGGATCCATTCCATCCACATGCTCCTTCACTCCATTACGTTCATGAAAGAACTCAATCCACGTACAAGTATCAAGAATGTACTTTTCCATCAGTCGTCGAGATTGATTTCACGTATATATTCATTTTTGCGTCCGTCCATGATAGCTGCCTCCATTCGGGCCGCATCTTCTGGGTCGTCTTTCCAACAACCAGCAAGAGACATCAGCCCACGCTTACGTTCTTCTTTAGAAAGTATGGGTTCTTTCACCTCCTCTTTGCTTTCTGCAAGAGACTCAGCCAAAAACATGATAACGATTTTCTTTTCTTCTCGACTCATTCCCTGTAGCAAGCCTGTATATGGTGCCATTGGGGTTTCCTGTAATTTCCTACCGACTGCAGTCATACTCTATACATTTTGATTATTTGCTGCAAAGGTAAGCATATTTTCCGAATAAACAAATAAAAACAACATAAAAAGAACAAAACAGACAGAAACAGACTCTTTAGGCTGTCTATAGGCGGAAAAAGGAAAATCACCCGTAATGTGGCTTTGATTCACATTACGGGTGATGGGCAATCACATTACGGGTGATGACAACTCATATTACGGGTGATGCCCCTTCATATTACGGACGATTCAGTCCTCTGTCTGCTTCATCCTGGCCAGTGCTGCCATCTCATCGATGATGGTGGCAATGTCGGCCACGTCCACTACGCCGTCGCCGTTCACGTCGGCAGCCTGCTGGAGGGGATTTGTAATCCCCGACCCTCCGGCCATGACGTCGATGACGCTGGCGATGTCGGCCACGTCGATGGTGAAGTCGCCGTTCACGTCGCCGGGCTTTTCCAATTCGTCCATCTCGCGGATGCTGCGGAACCTGTTCCACAAGGGCTCGGCCAGGTAGAACTCCTTGCGGCCCTTGGGCACATAGACGTCGTAGTACTCCATGTCTACTATCGAGTTCTCGTCCAGCGAGCACGGACGTTTCATGTTGGCGATGAAGCAGCAGGTCTCGTTCTTGGCATTGCTGTTACGGAACACGTAGGTGCCGGTGATGCGCTTCAGCGTCGACGGCAGCACGATGGTGGTCAGTGGACAGCCGTTGAAGGTATGGGCGCCAATCTCCTCCACCCCTTCGGGAATGTTGACGGTCTTCAGGCTGGTGGCCAGTCGGAAGGCTCCCTCGCCGATGTAGCTGATGCCTTCGGGAAGGCTAACGCTGGTAATGCCCATGCACTCTCGGAACGAGCCGCTGCCGATGCCCACCACGCGGTAGCCCATTATCTCGGCGGGGACGACAAGGTCGCCCTCGGTCTCCGGGTCGATGCACGGCACGAAGTCATCGACGTCTGCCGATGTGTCGGCGTAGGTCTCCACGGTCATCTCTTCCTCGTCCACCACGCGGAACTGCATTTTGATTCTCTGATAAGCCACAGCCTTGAAGATGCCCTGCCACTCAATAATCTCCTTAAAGTCTTTCCATACGTCTGCAGCCTCGTATGCATCCTTTTTACCAATTGGCACGTAAAGGGAAATGTTGTTTGCATTAGAGAAGGTGTCAGAATATATAGAAGGTGGAGTTTCTGGTAAAGCGATTACCGTTTCTATGTTATTGCAACCAGAGAAAGCATGGCCTCCTATGCTCGTCACCCCGTTGCCAATCTTGACGGAGGTCAGGCCGCTGCAACCAGAGAAAGCATAGCTTCCTATGCTCGTCTCGCTGTTGGGAATCGTGACGGAGGTCAGGCCGCGGCAACCAGAGAAAGCAGAGCTTCCTATGCTCGTCACGCTGTTTGGAATCGTGACGGAGGTCAGGCCGCTGCAACCTTGGAAAGCATAGCTTCCTATGCTCGTCACGCTGTTTGGAATCGTGACGGAGTTCAGGCCGCTGCAACCAGAGAAAGCAGAGCCTCCTATGCTCGTCACGCTGTTGGGAATCGTGACGGAGGTTGCCCAAGACCTACATTTTATAACAGTATTATCTTTTATTAGCAAACCATCTTCTGTTTCTTCTCCGTCAACTATGGTGGCTCCCCAATTATTGCTGTCAGTTAGTGCTGAATTGTTTATAAAAGAACTGTAAAGAAAATAGCAACCATAGAAAGCCTTGCTTCCTATGCTCGTCACGCTGTTTGGAATCGTGACAGAGGTCAGGCCGCTGCAATTACAGAAAGCATAGCTTCCTATGCTTGTCACGCTGTTAGGAATTGTGATGGAGGTCAGGCCGCTGCAATCATCGAAAGCATAGCTTCCTATGCTTGTCACGCTGTTGGGAATCGTGACGGAGGTAAGGCCGCTGCAGCCAGAGAAAGCAGAGCGTCCTATGCTCGTCACGCTGTTGCCAATCGTGACGGAGGTCAGGCCGCTGCAACCATAGAAAGCTGAGCCTCCTATGCTCGTGACGCTGTTGGGAATGGTGACGGAGGTCAGGCCGCTGCAACCAGAGAAAGCATAGCTTCCTATGCTCGTCACGCTGTTTGGAATAATCAAATTGGTTATTTCTTTTCCGTCCAAATATAAATGGTGAGCGTAGTAGAGCGGATTGGATTCATAGTTATTGAATGAAATATTACACCACGCTTCCAAATCAGAAATATGCACGGAGGTTAGACGGCTGCAGCCAGAGAAAGCATACTGTCCTATGCTCGTCACGCTGTTGGGAATCGTGATGGAGGTCAGGCCGCTGCAATTAGAGAAAGCAGAGTTTCCTATGCTCGTCACGCTGGTGGGAATCGTGACGGAGGTCAGGCCGCTGCAATAAGCGAAAGCATTGTCTCCTATGCTCGTCACGCTGTTGGGAATCGTGACTGAAATTGCCCATGACCTACATTTTACAACATTGTTATTATCTTTTATTAACAGACCATCTTCAGTTTCTGTGTCAAATAACGTGGCACCCCAATTATTACTATCAGTTAGCGTTGAATTGTTTATAAAAGAAGTGTAAAAAAAATAGCAGTTATAGAAAGCATAGTTTCCTATGCTCGTTACGCTGTTGGGAATCGTGACGGAGGTCAGGCCGCTGCAACCAGAGAAAGCATAGCTTCCTATGCTCGTCACGCTGTTGGGAATCGTGACGGAGGTAAGGCCTCTGCAACCATAGAAAGCAGAGCTTCCTATGCTCGTCACGCTGTTGGGAATCGTGACGGAGGTAAGGCCACTGCAACCATAGAAAGCAGAGCTTCCTATGCTCGTCACGCTGTGGGGAATCGTGACGGAGGTCAGGCCACTGCAAACAGAGAAAGCAGACCTTCCTATGCTAGTCACTCTCTTGGGAATCGTGACGGAGGTCAGTCC
>JAGCNO010000104.1 GCA_017645905.1 Prevotella sp.
AGACTCCAGAGGATGACGCACGGGTGGTTATAGTCGCGCTTCACTAACGACTCAGCACGGTCCACATGGGCGTCTTTCCATGCCGGGTCCTCACCCATTACATGATTGGCATAGCCATAGCCGTGCGTTTCCTGATTGGCCTCGTCCATGACGTAGATGCCCCAGCGGTCACAGAGTTCATAAAGATATTCACGATCCGGATAGTGGCTGGTGCGCAGGAAATTGATGTTGGCCTGCTTCATCAGCCGGAGATCCTGCTCGTAGGTGGCATCATCGACGTAACGGCCTGTGCGGGGATGGTGGTCGTGACGATTCACGCCGCGCAGTTTCACGTTCCGCCCGTTAATCTTGAAGACCTCGCCGACGCACTCCACCTTCTTCACGCCCAAGTGGTAGTCAAAATGTTCGATGACGTTGCCCTTATCGTCCTCCAGTTCCACGCTGAAGGGATAGAGGTTCGGTTTCTCGGCTGACCAAAGCTGTGGCTTGTCGATAGTGCAGGTGAGTTCAACAGTTGTCGTGTCACAGAGGGACGGTTCTTTTGTTATATCGCCAGCTGATGTAACAAAAGAACCGTCCCCCTGTGATATTTTCAGCACCACCTGCAGGTTCTTCGCCATCTTCTCACCCACGTTACAGAGACTGATGCAAGCCTTTACCTTGGCCTGCGAGTAGTCGGTGTTCGGCTCCGCTGTCACGCGGTAGTCGGCGATGTGCACCAGCGGACGCACCCACAACTGTACCTCGCGGAAGATGCCTGAGAGCCGCCACATGTCCTGATCCTCCAGATAGCTTCCGTCGCTCCAGCGATAGACCTCGACGGCGAGTTTGTTCTTGCCAGCTCGCATATACTTGGTTACGTCGAACTCTGCCGGCGACATGGAGTTCTGGCTATAGCCCACCCGCTGTCCGTTCACCCAGACGTACATCGCCGAGTGGACACCTCCGAAATGGAGAATCAAATTCTGAGAGAGCATCTCCTTCGTGACATCGACAAACGTCACATACGAGCCCACGGGGTTACGGTTCTCGTAAGCCGTCCAGTCCTTCGGCGGCTCGGTAGTCACCCTCGGGCGATCTTTCACGAAGGGATAGTTTATATTAATATAAATAGGTGTACCGTAGCCTTGCGTCTGCCAGTTGCCTGGCACAGTAATCTTGCCCCAGCCACTGACGTCGTAGTCCTCCTTGTAAAAGTCCGCAGGCCGCTCCTCGGGGTTCCGGCTCCAGTGGAACAGCCACTCGCCGTCGAGGCTCATGATTTCCTTGCACGCCTTCCATTTCGAGGGCAGTTGCAACGTGGCGTGGTACGGCAGTTTGTTGATGCCGAGCACTGCGGGGTTTTCCCAGTCAGGTGTAGTCTGCGCATGAACTGTGAAGACCAATAACGATGCCAGTATGATGAGACTTCTTTTCATCATTATTTCGTTTGAATGGTTAGATTGGCGGTGGGCAGGCTGCTTTTGATTTTCACCTGTGCTTTGCCTTTGGACTTACCGCTGCGTACCACGAGCAGGGCACGTCCTTTCCATGTGGTAACGTGCGATGACGTCTTCGGCTCTCGGTCTTGGAGATCGGCAGTGGCAAATGCCATCAGTCGGCCTTGTCCTTGCACGAAAGCCTCACAAGGGATGGCAGCATCTGGACAGACACGGCCCTGAGCATCAACCACCTCGACAGTGATGTAAACAAGGTCTTGACCATCGGCTTTCAGCATAGACTTATCGGCAGTCAGACGCAGACGGGCTGGTTCGCCGGCTGTACTGAGCGTCACGCTCTTGTCTCCTGCCTCGGCCCGCAGTGTTCCTGGTTCGTAAGGCACACTGAACACCGCCTTGAATTCTGTGCTACGATCTACTTTCTTCCGTCCGATCTCCTTATCATTCAGATACAATGTCACCTCAGGGGCTTTGGTGTAGACCTCCACCTCGACGGGCTTACCTTCCCAGGATGGAACAGTTGCGCCCTTCGGGTCGCGACCGCCATTCCAGTTCCAGCTCTCCCAAGTGGGCCATACACTCCAAGCCGTCATATTGATCTTCCCGTGATAGCCATCGGGTTCACGAACAGCCATATATATATCCTGAGTATTGGTCCATAGCATCTGGCGATAATGGCTGATGGGTTTGCGCCAACCCGTGATATCCACATCGCCGCAATAAGCGCCGTGCCACTCGGGCACACCACCATCGCGCCAGTGTTCGCCCGGCGTCTCGCCATCGTAGTAGTTACGACCAATGCCCGACTCGCCGAGATAATCGAGTCCCGTCCACACGATATCACCTATGATATAAGGATAGTCGTTCACGAGTGCCCAGTTCTTGAAAGCATCACGCGGATAGCTCTCGGTCTGCCACATCACACGCTTAGGATTTCGCTGATGATCGCTAGCATGCTTGAATATCATATAATTATATCCGCCGATATCCAGCACGTCGAAGTGCGGGTCATAGATTTCCCAATCTCTGTCCCAGGCACAGAGCGCCTCAGTCACGGGGCGAGTGGTGTCATAATCCAGAATAGCCTGCTTCAACAGCTTAGCGGTGTGGACCACGCGGATATCCTTGCGCTCGATGACCTCATTGCCGATGCTCCAGCAGATGATGCTGGGATGGTTGCGGTCGCGCTCCACCATCGCACGGATATCCTCCTGATAGCACGAGTCAATCAGCGTAGAGTAGTCGTAGGGTTTCTTGGCCGTGCGCCAACCGTCGAAAGCCTCGCCGATCACCAGCATGCCGAGTGAGTCACAGGCATCGAGGAAGGCCCGTGTGGTGGGATTGTGTGAGGTACGAATCAAATTGAAACCGGCTTCCTTCATCTGACGGACCTTTCGGATCTCAGCGGCATCGAAGGCCATAGCCCCAAGCACACCGTCATCGTGATGCACACAGGCACCATTGATGAGCAGCGGCTTGCCATTCAGCACAAAGCCCTTTTCAGCAGAATACTCAATGGTACGGATTCCATATGTAACGGGTAACACATCGCCCTCTGCCTCGATGGTAGTATGGTATAGGAACGGATCGTCAGGCGACCACAGATGAGGGTTCTCCACATGCAGCGTCTTCGTAATCGGTTTGCGCGTACCATCTTGCATGACCACCTCGGCTTTGATGTTTACTGTGTGGATATCTGGCGTCGTAACGCATAGGCTCTCTTCGTCAATATACTGTTTTCCTTTTGTCACCATCCACACATGGCGATAGATGCCTGAGCCTGTATACCAACGGCAGTTAGGCTGTTCTGAGTTGTCAACCTTCACCAACACCTCATTCAGCCGTTTGTCATGATACAGGTAACGTGTCACATCAACGGTAAAGGGTGTGTAACCATAGGCATGCTGTCCGGCTTTTTGTCCATTGACGAAGACCTCGGCCTTCTGATAGACGCCCTCGAAGTGGAGTTTTACCACCTCGCCCTTGGGTGTGGCAAACATCTTACGATACTCGCCCTTCCCACCAGGATACCAACCGCCATCGGTACCACTGGCACCTGTAACTGAGTCGGGGGCATAGGCAATAGCCCAGTCGTGAGGTAAATCTACGTTGATGGTCTTGCCATCATGTGTGAACTGCCAGCCGTCATCGAACAACTGCCGCTGTGTCTGTGCCGAAGCACCAAAAGCCAAGAGCCAAAGCCCAAAAGCTAAAAGCCAGTTTCTTTTCATATTTTTCAATTTTCAATTCTCATTTTTCAATTTACTTAATTTCCAGATCTCCATATCCCATGCGCTCACCCTCTGCCAGACGGTCGGCATCGAGTTTAAGGATGCGAACCTTTGTGGCTGGGAACTTGATGGTCTGCCAAATGGGGTTGTTCACGATGTTCGAGAACTCGCCGGAGGCCAGCTTCGTCCAGTTCGCCCAGTCGGTAGAGCCCCAGAGGGTGTAGTGCGTGACGATGCCTGCCTTCGTGTCCTGTGGCGGCAGGTAGCGGAAGGTGGTAAAGGTCTGCTCCGTATCCCAGTCTATCATCATCTGCGTAGGCGTACTGAAGAAGAGATGCAGTGCCGAGCATTTCTTCTCGCCCGAGTCCGGTATGTCGTCGGTAAGCTCCGGCGCGAGGTACACGCCGAGCTTCTTGATGACTGGGGCACACTTTGCATCCGTGATGGTAAAACGTAGCCGCGTCGCCGTGACTGTAGGGAAGCAAATAATGCGTCGGTGGCCGATGGTGGTCAGCCCGTCGCCGTTCTCCACCAGCTCGTCTTTCAACGGCACCCATTTGCCATCAACTTCAGCCTCTAAAGCAAATTTCTTCACCCGCTGACCCTGCGCAATGTCCTCCTCGACAAGGAAACGGTTACAGGCCGTAGGCTTATCCCATTGAATATTGAAGATTGAAGATTGAACATTGAATTTTCCATTTTCAATTTTCCGCTCGGCTCTGCCGCTTCGCTCGTCGAAGAATGTTCCATTTTCAATTATATTTTCTTTGAACACTGCGTCAATCATCTTCTTAAACGCGATGCCACGCAGGCTGTCTGTCGGATGAATGCGGCCGTTCGGCGCGATGGGGAAGTTGAGCAGCAGCGTCGAGTTGCGGCCCACTGATTTATAGTAGGTATCCATCAGCTTCGACAAGCTCTTCACGTGTTCGTTCTCCGTCTCGTGGTAGAACCAGCCGGGACGGATGCTCGTGTTCGTCTCGCCCGGCACCCATGAGTCGCCGTCCTCCAGTCCGTAGTGCAGCATCGGCCACGTCACCTCACCGTCGTGGTTCAACAGACTCCAGTTCGTCTCACCCACATTGCCCGCCTCGGTACCTACCCAGCGCAGGTCACCGCGGTCGCTGCCGTCGTTCCATATCAGACACTTGGGTTGCAACTGGCGAATCATCCTGTACGTCTCGGGCCATTGGTAATAGGTGGTACGGTCTATCTTGCGCACCTCGTTGGCACCACCATACCAGCCGTCACCGCCGTTGGCCCCGTCGAACCACACCTCGAAGATGTCGCCATAGTTGGTCAGCAACTCACGCAGCTGGTTGCGGAAATACTCCACATACGCCGGACGCCCATACTCCGGATGGTTCCTGTCCCACGGCGAGAGATAGACAGCGAACTCCAATCCCTCCTCACGACAGGCATCAGCCAGCTCGCGCACCACATCACCATTGCCATCTTTCCAAGGCGAGTTCTTCACCGAATATTCCGTATAGGCCGAGGGCCACATGCAGAAGCCGCAATGGTGCTTGGCTGTGAAGATGATGCCTCGCATGCCAGCCTGCTTGCACACGCGCGCCCATTGCCTGCAGTCGAGATCCGAGGGATTGAACAGCTTCGGATCCTCATTGCCGAAGCCCCATTCCTGATCCGTGTATGTGTTGAGCGAATAATGGATAAACGCATACATCTC
>JAGCNO010000105.1 GCA_017645905.1 Prevotella sp.
CACATGGAGGAACTGATGACTCTGCTCACCAAGCAGATCGCCCACGGACTCCAGTTCTGCGAGGACTGCAGGGAGATCCACACCAAGGCCCAGGTCTACGACGAGGCCGAGCGGCTGGCCATGCTGTTCGTTGACACGCTGCCCGAGATCAAGCGCCTGCTCTATACCGACGTGGAGGCCATGTTCGACGCCGACCCTGCCGCCAGGAACTACGGCGAGGTGATATTCTGCTATCCAGTCATGAACACGATGACCCACTACCGCATCGCCCATCGTCTGCACGAACTGGGCGTGCCCGTCATTCCACGCATCATTACCGAACTGGCCCACTCCAAGACTGGTATCGACATCCATCCGGGCGCACAGATAGGCGAGTATTTCGCCATCGACCACGGCACGGGCGTCGTCATTGGCGAGACCTCCATCATCGGCAACCACGTCACGCTCTATCAGGGTGTCACCCTTGGTGCCAAGAGTTTCAAGTACGACGAGCAGGGCAACATGCTCAACATCCCCCGTCATCCGATCCTCGAGGACAACGTGACCGTCTATTCCAACGCCTCCATTCTCGGCCGCATCACCATCGGCCACCACTCCACCATCGGCGGTAACATCTGGCTCACGCACTCCGTGCCAGCCTATTCCCGCATCCTCCAGTCGAAGGCCATCGACGCTGGCTTCCAGGACGGCGCAGGCATTTAGTCAGATTAAAGAAAAAGGCTTCCTTGACGGGAAGCCTTTCTCTTATACGTGTTCTTTGTTAACGGGAAGCCTTTCTCTTGTTGAGAATTTCGGCGAACTTGCCTGTGGCTACGCTTTGGCCGTCTTCGCCGATGCTGACGGGCAGACCGTCGGTATCAGAGGCGTCGACAGCGCGGGTGCGGTAGCGGCGGTAGTAGTCCCAATCCCAGGAGGCATTGTTCTCCATGTCGAAGTCGTAAATGCGGTTCTCCCAGTCGTACATAGTGCCTTTGAAGTGGTTGTACGAGATGGAGTAGTTGCGGTAGTCGATGCGTACGTTGTTCCAGTCGGGGTTGCGGTAGGTGATGTAGATGTCACCGTTGCGCACTGCCCAGTCGAAGGGACTGTAGGCATACTCGTTGCGGTTGGTGGTAGAGTAGTCTACCTCATAGCCGGTGCCGTAGGTGGCTGCGCCGTAATCGTCGTAGTAGGCAGCGTCGAAGCGCCATACGGTGCGGTACTGGCCGTCTTGGAACTCTTCGCCCCAGCTGTTCTGGTAGTAGGTGTCGAGCCATCCCTCCCAGTTAGCGCCAGTGAGCTTGTCGGCAATCATCGTGTCGGTATCGCAGCTGGTCATTGCGAAGACCGGCATCAGCATCAGGATGTAAAAATATAACTTCTTCATAATTGTAACGTTTTGAAATGGTTTGATGGTGCAAAATTAAGCGTTTAGTCCGTGTCGGGCAAGTGAATTATCCTATTCATGGGTAGGGATTTCCCTATTCTTGTTTCTTCTTTCCGAAGTCGGGGTCGATCTTCAGGGTGGCAGAGACAATGTAGGTGAGTGAGCATGCCGCTATGACGATGAGGAAGAATGTGGGATAGCCAACGCTCTCCTGCAGTGCGCCGGCAAAGAGGCCGGGTATCATCATCGACAGGGCCATGAAGGCGGTGCAAAGGGCATAGTGGGCCGTCTTGTGCTCGCCCTGACTATAATAAATGAGGTATAGCATGTAGGCCGAAAAACCGAAGCCGTAGCCGAACTGCTCGATGAAGACGCAGACGTTGACGATGATCAGGCTTTCGGGCAGGGCATAGGAGAGATAGACATAGACGAGGTCGGGCAGGGTGATGGCTATCACCATGGGCCACAGCCAGTGCTTCAGACCGTCGCGACTGGCGGCGATGCCTCCGAGGATGCCTCCGAGGGTGAGGCCAATGACGCCCACAGTGCCCTGTACGAGGCCGTATTCGGCGGGTGAGAGTCCGAGGCCGCCCTTGGCGGTGGCGTCGATGAGGAAGAGAGCGCTGACCTTTGCCAGCAGTCCTTCAGGCATGCGGTAGAAGAGCATGAAGCAGATGCCAGCCCACACTTGGGGCTTCTGGAAGAAGGTTTTCAGCGTGTGCCAGAACTCATGCATGATGGAGGGGGAGGTCTGTTCCTGTGAGTCTTCCTTGGGTCGTGGCAGGATGTAGTGGTGCCAGAGCCAGAAGGCGATGAAGAGTCCGGCCATGCCGTAGAACGTGATGCTCCAGGAATATTTGATGTTGCGGGTGACCACCTCGAGATTGCCTGCCAGCATCACGAGCAGACCCTGTCCGACGATGGTGGCTATGCGGTAGAACGTGCTTCGGATGCCCACGAAATAGGCCTGCTCGTGCTGACGGAGTCCGAGCATGTAGAAGCCGTCGGCAGCGATGTCGTGGGTGGCGCTGGAGAAGGCCATCAGCCAGAAGAAGGCGAGTGAGCCCTGTAGCCAGTATGGCCCTGGGATGGTGAAGGCCACACCGCCGAGGGCTGCGCCGATGAGCAGCTGCATGGTGACAATCCACCAGCGCTTGGTCTTGATGATGTCGATGAAGGGGCTCCACAGGGGTTTGATAACCCACGGCAGATAGAGCCACGAGGTGTAGAGCGTGATGTCGGTGTTTGACAGGCCGAGGCGCTTGTACATGATGAGCGAGATGGTCATCACGGCCACGTAGGGCAGGCCTTCAGCGAAATACAAAGTGGGCACCCAGGCCCAAGGAGATTTTTTCATTAACTTTGAACTTTGAGTTTTGAACTTTATGATTACTCATACAACTTCTGTATTTCGGCGTGGCGGTAATAGAATAGCAGTATTTCGTCGTAGGTCTTGCCTTGCTCGCCCATGACGGCAGCCCCAATCTGACAGAGGCCTACGCCGTGGCCCCAACCACGTCCGTGCAGGCGGAAACTGCCCGTGAGCTTCTCCACATCGAAGGCAGAGGAGAGCAGGTGGGTCTCGCTCAGGGCACGGCGAATCTCGAGTTCCTTGCCGATGGTGAACGTCTTCTTCGTACCCACTATCTTGAGTTTCCAGATGCGGCCGCTCTTGCCTCGCTCCAGAGGGATGAGGTCGGTGATCAGGCCGAAGTCGTCTTTCAGTTTGCGGTTGACGAGTTCGGAGAGTTCTGCCTGGGTGTATTCCACCGTCCAGCGGTAG
>JAGCNO010000106.1 GCA_017645905.1 Prevotella sp.
CAGGGCGACATCGACTTCTGGTATGTCACCGGTACGGGCAACCCATACGTGGACATGAATTGCGTGCAGAACTCCAAGGACGGTGAACTCTTGGAGGGTAGCTATAAGGCCGACTATGTGTTCTATGAGCCCGACGGCTCCGTGGGTATGCCTATCACGGGTCTTTACTATACGTTCACCGCTTCGGCCCAGGGTGCTTTCAAGGTGAAGGTTTGGGCCAACAAGGGTAACCGCAAGACCTTCGTGGTCAATGCCGCCACGAAGCAGGCAGAGCGTCTCTATGCTTCTGGCTATATCAACGGGGTGAATGATGAAAATGGCAAGAAGAAGCTGCTCACCGTGGAGCAGGTTGACTCCGTACACCATGTTTATATATATGGCAACTACGAGGCTGCTGTTGAGGCTGGTTCAAAGACCGAGGAAGAGCTGGCAGAGATGAAGGCAGAAGCCGACCAGATGGCCGAGGAGCGTAAGTTCGTCATCGGTAACGGTAACCAGAACTTCTGGGGCTGGCTGACCTTCGACGTTGAGCCGGGCGAGGAATACTGGGTGTTCCAGCACAGCTCGCAGATTGGCTTCGGAGGCTTTGAGTTCCACGAGGGCATCACCGCCGAGGAGCTGATTCAGGGCATCGAGGCAGCCTACGTCTATACCACCAACTTCTCCACCTACGAGGACGATGAGACGGGCGAGCGCATGACGTGGAAGGGCGAGCAGGCCGTTGGCAACGGCAAGTTTGCTACTGAGGAGCCTGAACTCGATGAGAATGAAAAGCCTATCAACACTGTACCCTTCGGAGACTTCTTCCAAAACGACGGCAGCCTCGTCCGCACCAGCTACTGTCTGCTTCCCGAAGACGTGCTCGCACACTCTGCCAACACTCAGGCCCTCTCGTTCGGCGTATGGATCAGAGCCCCGAAGGACGATGAGTCTGACTCTTACAAGGGCGCACCTATCCTGACCGCCTACGATATGCTGAAGACCAGCAACGATGCTCCTTTATTTGCACTCCAGTATAACGGCACAGCACAGTTAGACAACGGCACCAAGTGTGACTACACAGCCGAGCAGAACGTGGCTGGCCAGAACACATTGCTCAGCGGTGCCAACGACTGGCTGGCTGACAAGAAGTGGCACTACTACACCGCCGTCCTCAAGGGAGAGACCGCACAGGTCTACATAGACGGACAGCTGAAGAACGAATGGAACTGCGGCGGCAATCAAGCTGGACTCTTTGCCAACGGTGCCGACCTGAAGTACGTTGCCCTGGGCGGCAATCAGGTGGGCAGCGCCAGCGAGGCTGACAGCTTCGACTCTCCCTTTGCCTTCGCCCGACTGCTCATCAAGAACAGCCCGATGACCGCTGGTGAAATCAAGGCACAGATGACAGCCGATTTCCCCGAGCACGAGACTTACTGGGCTCAGACCGAAAAGCCCGTGAAGAAGGGTGACGTGAACGGCGACAGTGCTATCGACGTGGCCGACATCTCGGCCATCATCACCATCATGGCTGAAGGCACGAACGACCTGACTGGCGACGTGAACAAGGACGGTGCTGTCGACGTTGCCGACATCTCGTCCGTTATCACCATCATGGCCGGTGGAGAATAAAGTCAAGCTCAATATTTTGATATCGATATTGGAAACAAATTTGAATAATATGGCTGTCATATTATTCAAATTTGTTTCAGATAATAACCTAAAACCATATAATATTATGTATAGACACTATAAACTATTCTTTGCCTTCATGGGTTGCTTTCTCGTCTTGTCGTGTGCCGACCATTACGACGGCGACGAGTCATGGAGCCCGCAGGTGAAGAACACTACGCTTACTTCGCCCGAGGCTGACAAGATTACCATTACGTCGAGTCCAGACGGTAGCACGATGACCATTGCATGGCCCGTGGTCTACGGAGCAGGTGGCTATGCTGTGGAACTCTACAACGTGAACGACCCAGAGAGTCCCGTGCTCGTGAAGAGTGACTCCATCGACGGATGTTCATTCAACGTCAGCCGTGAGGAAGACACGAACTACAGCCTTACCATCCGTACGCTGGCTAATCAGAAATATAACAACGGCGAGGCGAAGGAGGGCACTCAGTTTCTATTCAATACTTTCCTGCCTACCTACGCCGAGATTCCTGACGGGTCAGACTTGAAGGCATGGTTCGAGGCAAACCCCATTCCAGAGGACAGCGCGAGCCATCTGTGCTACGACCTTGCACCAGGCGGCAACTATACTTTGTCGGGAAAGATTGACTTCTATGGGCATCAGGTAACACTCCGCTCGTCGTCAAAGAGCAACTATGCCAACCTCGTCATGGAGGCCGGCTCCTACTTCAACACCTACGCCGGCTTCACCCTGAAATATCTGAACATCAATGCCGAGGCAACTAACAAACCGATTATCTCCTTTAGTGATGAGCCCAGCGAGAGCATCCAGAACCTCATCGGCGAGAAGGGATGCTACTTCATCATGGACCCCGTGGTGGTGCAGGGCTGCAACATCACAAAGCTTGGCAGCAGCATCATGGGCAGCAACTCGGCTAAATACGACGTTCGCGTGGTGAGCATCAACAACACCGTGGTGGAGGTCGACAAGACCATTCCAACCGCCAACAGTGCCGCCTTCGTCTATATGAAGTCGGGCTTCATCTCAGACTTCACCATCAAGAACTCTACCGTCTATTCGCGTGAGCAAAGCGACTGCTTCTTCATTCAGCATGGAGGTCGCCCCAAGGATGTCAGCGACGAGGAGCAGCGATATGTTTCCATCATCAACTGCACTTTGGCAAATATCGCCTACGGCAAGAACTTCTGTGACTACCACAACGGACAGACCACCTACCACTACACGCTGAAGAACACCATCGTCCAGGACTGTGGCAAAGCGAACTTCCTCACCGGACTGAACAAGGGACAATCGAGCGACAACCCCATCTGGGACGTGAACAACAATACGTGCTGGCGCGACGGTGCCGATGCAAGTGCCTCTCAGACGGGCATCAAGAATCCTGGTCTCTGGCTCACCAACGACCCCGAGATTGACCCTGCCAACGCCAAGTTCACACCTGCTGCGGCTCAGCAGGAGGCAGGACAGGGAGACCCCAGATGGTATAATTGAAAAATTGAAAAATTAAAAGATTAAAGATTTATGAGACAGAATATTCTTCAGATAGGACGCCGCGCTTTTTTAATTTTTTCATTTTTGAATTTTTTAATTTTGCAAAGCGCAAATGCTCAAAATAAGGTTGTGACCGGCACGGTCTACGACGAGACGGGAGAACCCGTTATCGGCGCTACCGTGCAGGTAAAGGGCACGAAGATTGGTACTGTGACCGACTTCGACGGAAACTACAAACTCGAAGTACCAAATGATTCAAAGGTCACCATCAGTTATATAGGTTATGTGGCCGTAGAGACTACTGGCGGCAAAGTGAAGCTGCAGGAAGACCGAGCCTCGCTTGAGGAGGTCGTGGTCGTGGGTTACGGCACTCAGAAGATGAAGAACGTCACGGGAGCCGTCGAAGCAATTTCTGCCGACGAACTGAAAGACCTCTCCGTAGGTTCGCTGGGCGATGCCCTCGCCGGACAGTTCAATGGTGTGAGCGTCACCCGTGGTGCCGGTGCCTACCGCCCCGGACAGAGCCCTTCGCTGCAGATACGTAACGCTGGGGCTAACACGAAGAACACCCCTGGTGCCACCAACGGCGGTGACCCCAATGCCTCACCGCTCTACGTCATTGACGATTTTATCTCTACCGAAGAGGCCTTCAACAACCTCGACATCAGTGAGGTAGAAAGCATCACCGTATTGAAGGACGCTGCCGCCGCCGTCTATGGTGCACGCTCGGCTTACGGTGTCATCCTTGTCAAGACGAAGAAGGGCAAGGCCGGTGCTCCCCGCATCTCCTACAACGGACAACTGGGTTGGACGGATGCTATGTTCACCCCGAAGATGCTCTCTGCATACGATTATGGCCGTATCTGGAACGCCGTTACCGCTGCAGGAACTGCCACGAAGGACTATGTGGACAATGCCCGTGTACTTTTCCAGCAGAACGAACTGGAGCAGATGAAGAATCTGGATTACAACCTGCTTGATGATGAGTGGCGTGCTGCCCTCACCCACCGCCACAGCGTGAATGTGAGCGGTGGTACGGATCAAGCCACCTACTTCGCTGCCATCTCCTACTTCAACCAGGATGGTAACATTGGCAAGCTTGACTACGACCGCTGGAACTACCGTGCCGGCATGAACACCAATATCGGCAAATATGTCAAAGCCACCCTCGAGGTGAGCGGCGACTACGGCAAGAAGAACAACGCCATCATCGCCAAAGGCGGCGGAACGGACGGCGACTACAGTTACCTGATGACCCATCTGCCCTTCGTGCCCAGTTCTGTCGATGGCTACCCGCTGGTCTACTCCGGCATGCAGAACGTCATCCCGACTACCGACACTCGTCTCTACAACTTCGAGGCTGTGCAGAACTGCGACGACTATGTTCGCAACCAGACCAACAACATGACCATCAACAGCGCTCTGTCCTTCGACCTCGGCTTCATCAAGCCCCTGCAGGGTCTCACCGCCCGCATCTCTTATTCGAAGACCATCAACAACTCGAAGAACAACACCATGAAAACCTTCATGGATGTCTATCAGTTGCAGGAGCGCAATCCCGACTTTCCTCACCTCTACACCTGGGCAGGACAGAACACCGCTGACTGGTACAATGCTTCGACACTCTCCACGCTGCGTCTAAACAACGGCAGTCTGCTCCAACGTTCTATGAACCGCAATGACTCATACCAGCTGAATCTCACCCTGCAGTATTCCCGAAAGTTTGGCCGCCACGACGTCAGCGCCCTCTACACTTTGGAGCGTTCTGAGAGTGAGTGGGAAGACCTGACGGGTGAGATTACCGACCCTGTGAGCTATACCGACGGACAGTCAAAGTCTGCCACCGGCGACCAGGCCACATCCTTCAACCGTGGTGTGGGTGGCATGCTTTCCCATGTGGCTCGCTTTAACTACGCATTCGCTGACAAGTACCTCTTCGAGGCCCTCTTCCGTGCCGACGGCAACGGCTCGAAGTTCGCTCCTGAAAACCGTTGGGGCTACTTCCCCAGCTTCTCCGCCGGTTGGGTGGTGAGCGAGGAGGAATGGTTCCAGAAGGCGCTGCCCTGGGTCAACTTCCTGAAGCTGCGTGCCAGCTGGGGTTACCTCGGTCGTGACAACATTGTTGCCTTCCTCTGGCGACAGCAGTATAACCGTGACCTCGACAAGGGTGCCGTATTCGGACAGACCACCACCTCGACGCCCGTCTCTGCCGGTTCGGTGATGCCCGTTCGTGGTGTCAACCCCTTCGTGCATTGGGACAAGAACTACAAGACCAACGTCGGTCTCGACATGCGCTTCCTTGACGGTCGTCTCTCCGTAGACTTCAACTATTATTACGATCGTGGCCGCGACATGTTCATGACCTACACCGGTACCAACATGTTCCCCACCACTGTGGGAACACAAGCCTCTCCTGAGAATTACGGTGCCGTCGACAACTGGGGATGGGAGCTCAACCTTGGTTGGCGCGACAAGATTGGCAAGGACTGGACTTACTGGGTGAAACTCTCTACCGGCTGGAACGACAATAAGATTCTTGAAGGCCCCTTCCCCGCCACTCCTGAGTTTGACAGCCAGGTAAAGGGTGAGCGTATGGACCGTGGTGTCTGGGGTCTGAAGTGTCTCGGCATGTTCCGCAGCTATCAGGAGATTCAGGAGTACTTCGCTGAGAACAACCTCACCACCTACTTCGGCAAGACCATCGACGATGTCCATCCGGGAACGCTCATATATGCCGACGTGCATGGCGACAACGACGGCTCGGGCAACTACGGCGGCCCCGACGGCAAGATTAACCAGAACGACTACGTACAGCTGTCGAAGTATTCTGACAACCCCTACGGCTTCACCGTCAACTTCGGTGGTTCTTGGCGTGACCTCTCGCTCACCGCACAGCTCTCTGCCTCTTGGGGAGCCTACAACATTGTGCAGACCGACTTCCGTAAGAGTGCCGACGACTTGGAGTATCAGAACATTCCCTCTTTCTGGAATGACATGTATGTCTACGAGGACATCTACGATGCCAAGGGCAACGTCACCGTAGCCAGCAACCGGGAGGCTGCCTATCCTAACATGAAGTACAGCAGCATAAACGAACAGGCTTCTTCCTTCTGGCTCGTCAATTCTGCCAATGTCACCCTACGCAACGTCTCGCTGGCCTATAGTCTTCCAAAGGCATGGCTGAGACCCATCGGTGTAAGCAACGTCCGTCTGAACTTCACCATTCAGAACGCCATCTACTTCTACAACCCCTACCCCGGAAAGTCATGGGCCAGCTATGGTGGCACCTACGGGCGCTATCCTAACCTGCGCAAGATGACCTTCGGCGTGAACGTCAGCTTCTAAAGACCCACCCCCTGCCCCTCCATAGGGAGGGGAATGGTTAGATTTGAAAACCCATATAAACAGAAATATCATAAAGTTATGAAACATAATATTAATATGAAGATAAAGGGTGTGTTCCGTTTCATGGTCTATACACTCCTCCCCCTCGCAGGGGGAGGCTGGGTGGGGGTCTCCTGTTCCGACTCCTTCCTCGACGACATGACCGTCTTTGGCAGTTTCCCTGAGGACAAGGTGTATAGCAGCTATGCCGGCGCCCTGGACCGTGTGAACACCCTCTACCGTGAACTGCTGCCTCAGGCCTGCCAAGGCAACGGCAATGGCTCCAACGGCCAGAACCTCTACACCCCGACCGGCTCACCAGACGTATGGTCGAAGTCATCGTTAGAGTACGCCGGTTTCACCGACTTCACCAATCCTGACCAAGAGCTGGACTACACCAATGTGACCGACTATTTCTACGTTATCAACAAGAGCGACAGCCCCTGGGGCAACATCCGCAATGCCAACGACATCATCCAGCACGTCGAGGCCAGTGATGCCATGACTCAGGAGGAGAAGAACAAGCTTCTGGGCCAGGCCTATTTCTTCCGTGCTTTCCGCTACTGGTCGCTTGTGAAGCTCTATGGTGGTGTGCCCATCATCGACTATCCTCAAGACCCCATCATCGGCGATGGCGACGGCAGCGACAAGATTGTGCCTCGCTCACCGGCCAAGGACTGCATCAAGTTCATCTGCGACGACCTGCAGAAGGCTGCCGACATGCTGCCCAAGTCGTGGGGCTCGGCCGATTATGGTCGTATCACTGCCGGAGCAGCAGCAGCCTTTAAGGGTCATGTCGAGCTGTTCTATGCTTCGCCGCTCTTCAACCGTACTGACGAGACTTCACGCTGGGAGACGGCCTACCAGACCAACAAGCAGGCCCTGCAGCTGCTCAACGAGGGTGGTGTCGGCCTTGCCTACGCTGCCAATGGTGGTGCACAGAACGCCCTGAACTGGGCGAAGATGTTCCTCGCCAACGACGGGAGCGACGGTTCGATGCAAGAGACCGTCCTCGCTACGCTCTACAACAACCGCGACAAGGTAGAAACCGCCAACTACGAGAAGTGGAACTACTGGGAGCACAACCTGCGCCCCGTCAATGCCAACGGTGGCGGTGGTCTGCACCCCACAGCCGAGATGGTCGACCTCTTCCCGATGGCCGATGGTCTGATGCCCGGCAAGAGCAGCATCCGCTACGACCAGCTCTGCTTCTGGCTTAACCGTGATCCTCGCTTCTACCGCACCTTCGCCTTCCCCGGCGTGGAGTGGCGTTTTGACACCAACGGCAACGATCTCAACTCTTATGACGATGTGGGCAAGAAGTATGTCTATGCCTACTACCCCCACCAGTACAGCGGCTCGGGCACCAACTACGAGTTGTGGAGCTACACCTGGTATGCCAACCAGGATGATGCCGACCGTATGAGCAGCACCTCGAACGGCTATACAGCCGACCTTATGGCCCAGAAGAACAGCGCCGTCTACATCCGCAAACGCAGCGATGACGGTGCCCTTGCAGCCTCGCCCCTCTACCGCTTCAGCATCAGCGCCTCTACTCCGAAGGGCTTCCAGCAGAGTGCTGCACCTCTTCAATGGATGCGCTATGCCGAGGTGCTCCTCGACTTTGCTGAGGCTGCCGCCGGTGCCGGTCATCTCGACGAGGCCCTGCAGGCCCTCCAGCAGATTCGTGCCCGTGTGGGCTACACCGCCGAGCAGAACTACGGCCTTCCCGCCGACCTCCTGTCGCGTGAGAAGATGCTGGCCGCCGTGCTCTATGAGCGTCAGGTGGAGCTGGCCTACGAGGGCAAGGCCTTCGACGACGTGCGCCGCTGGATGCTCTTCGACGGTGGTACACAGACCTTCGATGGTCAGCCGGCCTCTTGGAAACTGTCGGGCTTCGGTGGCAACACCTGCACCTACTTAGGCACAGAGCCCCTCAACGGTCAGCGCCGCCACGAGATAGTCATCTACACGCGTGCCTTGGCCGACCAGAAGAACGAGAGCGACCCCATGCTCGAGAAGCGTCCCAAGGCTCTCGCACTCACCGAAGGGCTCACCTACGATGACGAGGAGGAGGAGTACGGCAGCGACCAGGCAATGGACCTTGCCGACTTCTACACCGCCTACATGAAGCGCAAGAACGTGAACGCCGACACCAATGACGAGACGAAAGGCATCCGTTTCCTGCCCCAGTACTACTTCATCGGTCTCCGTCAGAGTGCCATGCAGACCAACCCCACCCTGCTACAGACCGTCGGATGGCACGACTACAGTCACGGCTCAGAAGGCACCTTCGACCCCCTGGCACAGTAATCAAAAACAATCATCATGAAACGTATCATATTATTATCATTCATTCTCTCAGCCTTTGCCTCGTCAGCAATGGCTCAGAAACAAGTCTACATCCCCGACGAGTGGCGGCAGAACCGAACCGATACCCTGCTCTACAAGGAGAGCGACCCCGACAACAAGTACACCTGGTCGAAGAGCCGCTCCATAGAGGGCGACAACGTCGTCATCTTCTGGGACAAGTATTACACCACCGCTCCCCACAAGCTCTCCAAGAACGATTTCTTCTACGTCGACATTCCCGACCTGCTGGCCAAGTGTGAGTCGTTCTTCGACCTCGAAATCAACCAGTTGGGCTTCGTCGACCCGCAGCACAGCAACCTTAATAAATATAAGGTGATGGTGCTCATGAACCACACCACCGAGTGGACGTGCTTCGGCGGCGGCTATGACTTTGAGGTCTCTGCCCTGTGGCTCAACCCCTCGACGTGCAAGCCCGTGGGGCATAGTGTTGCCCATGAGGTGGGCCACTCGTTCCACTACATGTGCTTCGCCGAGGCCTGCGGTCACAACCACTGGGGCTCCAGCACGGACAACACCGGTTTCCACCTCGCCTGCGGCAGCGGACAGGCCATTTGGGAGCAGACCGCCCAATGGCAGGCCGCACAATCCTACCCCAACCTGATGTTCAGCCAGAGCTATCCCATCTTCCGCTACACCCACAACTACGCCTTCTCGCACGAGTGGCACCGCTATCAGAGCTACTGGTTCCATTACTTCATCAACCAGTACTACGATGACATTCAGACCGTAGCAAAGGTGTGGAACCAGCCTATGAAGAACCAGACCGACGGCACTGCCTCGGACTTCAACCAGGCCCTGATGAAGCTGAAGGGACTCTCCGTGAACGACCTCTTCAAGCTCTACTTCGACTATGCCTGCCGTTGCGTGACGTGGGATCTCGACGCCTGCGTCCCCTATCGCCAGGCCTTCATCGGCGACTTTGAGTACCGCTGCGTGCTTGTCGAAGACGAAACAGACGCCCAACAGCCAACCCACGCTGGAGGGGATTTGCAATCCCCGACCTACCAGGTGGCTATGGCCAGCTGTCCGCAGGGCACAGGCTTCAACGTTATCCCCCTTCAGATACCTGCTGCCGGCACCGAAATCAAGACCACCCTCACAGGCCTCATCGTAGGCTCTCCGCTGCTCGATGCCGACCCCGGCGAGTTCTACAACGGCGACTCCCAGTACGAGAAGTCCTCGCTGCGCCGCTACATCAACGGCGGTCCCCGTGCCTCGCGTGGCTTCCGCATGGGCTATGTAGCCTTGATGCAGGACGGCACGCGCCGCTATTTCTCCGAGGACAGCGTCTACTGTCAGGGCGCCCTGCAGGCAACGGCCGACTACTCTATGACCCTCCCCGAGGGCGTCAGCCAGCTGTGGCTCGTCATCTCGCCTGCGCTGAAGACCTACGTCACCCACCGCTGGGACGACAAGATTGACAAGGACGACATGTGGCCCTACCGCTTCTCGCTCCAGGGCACCGACATCAGCACCTCTGCCACCGTCTATGTGAAGCCCACACTCGACGGCCGTCCCATCGGCGACTGCACCTTCACCTACGACGTACAGTTCCCGCGTGACACACAGGGCTACAGCGGCGCCAACGTCACCATCGGCGGCAAGGCCCTCGCCACGCTGGGCACCGCCTTCCAGCTTGACCCCTCTACCATCAGCACCAAGATACAGTCATGGACAACACAGGGCCCGGCCAACGGACGCATCATGTTCTACGCCCTCAAGCCCGACGGCACCCTCGCCAGCAGCGGCTCGACGGCCAACGGCTACGGCCACTGGTTCAACACCCTGGGCAACGTCTGCGCCTACTCCGCAGGCTATGTCTACTCAGAGTACTATCCCACGCTGAACACCTTCACCCTGGGGCAGTACCCCGGAAAGTGTGCCGAGGGCAAGTCCTACACCATCCGACAGGCCCTGCGCTATCGCAAGAATCCCAAGGAATATGCCCAGGCAAACTTCATCTTCAACATCACCGTAGGAGGCACGGCAGCCACCGCCACGCTTGAAAGCATTGAATACAAGGATACCCGTCCGATAGTAGGCGACGTCAACGGCGACGGAGCTGTCGACGTGGCAGACATCGCTGCCGTCATCGACGTCATGGCCAGTGGGAACGTTAACTCTAACGATAAAGCCGACGTCAACCAGGACGGCACCGTCGACGTGGCTGACATCGCAGCCATCATCGACATCATGGCAAAGTGATAAGCAAAAAGTCAAAACGTCGTCGTAGTTTCTACAAACGTCGTCATGGTTTCTACAAACGCCGTCGTGGTTTCTATAAACTACGACGGCGTTCAAACTTTGTACCTATCCATTCTGTGATTAAGAACGTACCTTTCTGGCACTTTCTCCTTATCTTTTCCATCTTTGTCCCGTAGGTTTCATTATGTCTCCATCACTATTTTGCGCTCTTCCTCTGTCAGTCCGTAGAGGTCGAACACTTTGTTGTCTATTTCCTGGTCGGTAGCCTTTATCTGTGCCGATAGTGCCTGGCACTCTGCTACGCGCTCGTTGAAGAAGTCTTCCCACTCGTCCTGTTCCTTGACGGGAATGTGAATCTTCTGTTTCTTCAGCTCTGCCATCAGACCCTTGAAGTCCAGCTGCTCGAAAGACTGAAGGACTGTAGTAATCTTCACACCCTCCAGATTATCAGTCAGACGGCGCAAGAAACGGGAGCGCTTGTCCTGAAGCTGCTGGTTGAGGTTAAGCATTGTGTCAGAGAGGGTGATGAAGGGTTGCTGGGAAGCTTCTGAAACCACTTTGATAGGAAGAGGATCTATATATATTATTTTGACTTGTGCAAATACTTTTCCAGATTCATTTACAGAACTCTCATAAATATATCGAAGTAATTTGCTATTAACTAAACACATTATGTATTTTATATTAAATCTCTTGTCTATAATTGTTCCGTTGTGAACAGTATCAAGCGTATAATATGAGTTTGTATCAATCATACATATAGGATATGATCCAGTCTGACGCAATAACAGTTTCTCTTCAACCTCAAATATTTCAGGAACACGAGGTCTATGCAATTCCTTTATATCGTATATGACATAAACATTATGCCACTTCAACGAATATCTATTGAAATCGGAGCCTGTTATAACCTTATGGGTTTTGTCACCTTCTTCTTTTGTTAAGAATTTCTTGTTGTTGCCTGTAATAATGCCTTGTTTAAAGTTTACTACTTCGCTTAACTTTATACAATCAATTGATATCCTTTTGAAGTCTAACATACTTTCCAAATTACTAAATGACAAATCTGCATGTTGAAGTATGTCTGATTGTTTTAATTCTTGTGTTGAAAATAGACAGTTAGCAAAATCTCTTATGTTGTTAATAAAAAGATATTGATTCGTTTGTTTTGAAGGTTGCTTATGTAAAATTAATATTATACTATCCACCGCAGCATCTTCAAATACAGGATAACCTGAGAAATCAGCAACACACAATATATTACAGTTGTCCAAAATATACCGTCTGGCTTCCATATAGTATTGATTCTTCATTATAGTATATGGTGTAATATAGCCAAGTATTCCGTCATTTTTCAACAAAGAAAGTCCTCTTTCATAAAAGAGAGGATAAACATTTATCCTTCCATATGCAGATTGATATACTCGCTCATAATATAATTTGTCGACACATGATATTCTCTCTGTTGGTATATACGGTGGATTCCCTATCACCACATCGAACCCTCCCTTCTCAAAGACTTGCGGGAATTCCTTCTGCCAGTCGAAAGCTTTGTCTCCTGCTACGGCAGGGTCGCTGATGAGTGAGTTGCCGCACTTGATATTCCCGCTGAGCGTATTCAGTTTGCGGTGTGGCTTGGCGGTGCGCAGCCAGAGGGCCAGCTGGGCTATCTCGACGCTCTCCTCGTTGATGTCGACACCATAGAGGTTGTGCTCCAGGATGCTGTTCTCAACGTCTTGAAACTCGAGCGTGTAACCGCTTACCTTTGTCTCCAGCTCGTCCAAGTGCTTGTGCTCCTTCATCAAGAACTGGAGGGCGGCATTGAGGAAGGCTCCGCTGCCACAGGCAGGGTCGAGGATGGTAATCTGAAGCAACCACTCACGATACTGGTGCAACTGGTCGAGCAGTCGCTTCTTGGTCTGTAGCTGGCGGTGCTGGTCGGAAAGGTAATCGTCTTCAACGATGTTCAGCTGCTGCTTTTTCTCCTTACAGAGACGCCCTACGGTATTCTCCACGATGTACTTCGTGATGTACTGCGGAGTGTAAAACACGCCGTCCTGCTTGCGCTTTGAGACCTGGGGGGTAGATCCACTTGTAATCTGCTGCGTCACCTCTTCTATTTCCGACAGGGAGTTCTCGAAGATATGGCCCAGAATGTTCACGTCTACATCGCTCTCAAAGTCGTAGGCAGAGAGCCGGCGGGTATGCTCCACCAGCAGCTCGTCGCTAATCTTGATGTTGTCGAGCACCTCGTCGGGTTTGAACAGGCCTCCGTTGTAGGCGAACACCTCGTACTTCTTGCCCTGAAAGCCGGTGTTCATGTAGCCAAAGTACTTCTTCACACGGTCGTAGAAGGGCACGTAGGCATCCATCTCCTTCAGTTGCTCCCACTGGTCGATGATCTGTACCATCGAGTTTGGCGGCAGCAGTCCGCAGTCCTCGGCAAAGAATATGAACAGGAGGCGGTCAAGGAGCTTCTGTGTCTTTTTGAACAAGAGCAGTTGCCATTCTTTTTCATCGTCACCCTCGCGCACAGGGTTGTTCTTCAGGATGTCGGCAAAGAGCACGCGCTTGAATGCGGAATAGTCTTTATAGAGGGCTTTCGTAATCTGGTCTTCGCTCGACACCGACTCCTGCTTCATCTGCAAGGCTACACCAAGCTCCACCTGCTTCCATGCCAGACAGAGGTAGAGCTCGCGGAACTCGTCGGCAGTCATGTGGAAGATGTCCCACTCGCGGAATTCTACGGCATTGTCGATGTACAGGCGCAGCTTCTCAAAGTTGGAGATGATGACCAGGCGCGTGTCCCGATGCTTACTCTTATAGCCGAAAGCCTGAAGCTCGATGCTGGCAAGGTCGGGCGTCTTGTGGTCTTTTAGCTCTATCACGCCTATCACCTTACCGTCTGTCAGGATGGCTCCGTCGGCCTTCTTCGACCCTACTTCGTTCTTCTGTTCTGTCGTCAGGTTGTAGTTGGGCGAAGGGTTAATGGTGTAGCCCAGCACACTCACGAACAGCTCACGAAGGGAACCCTCCTGGAACTGCTCTTCCTTGATTTTATGGATGTTGGCCTGTATATCCTCGTTCAGGAAGAACCGCTGGTATTGCTCCCAGGGCTTGGCTGTCAGTTCCTCACCGAGCAGGTTAAGGTACTTCTTGACGATATTCTTCTGTAGCAGCATAAGGTTTTGAGGTTTTGAGGTTTGAGAGCAGTTATCTTTCCTAAGCTGGCGGTAACGTCTGGGTGATGCCCTGCTCGCGGTGACAGAGCCGCACCTCAATTCCGTACTTCTTGTTGAGGTGCTCGGCCAGGTGCTGGGCGGAGTATACGGAACGGTGCTGGCCGCCCGTGCAGCCAAAGGAGAACATGAGCGAGGTGAAACCACGTTCCAGATAACGCTCTACATGGAAATCGGCCAGGCGGTAGACGCTCTCTAAGAAGGTGAGTATCTCGCCGTCGTCCTCCAAGAAACGGATGACGGGCTCGTCAAGGCCGGTCATCGTCTTATACTGCTCATAGCGCCCGGGGTTGTGTGTAGAACGGCAGTCGAAAACATAGCCACCTCCATTGCCGCTCTCGTCCTCGGGGATGCCTTTCTTGTAGGAAAAGCTGAAGATACGGACGACAAGAGCGGCCTTCGGCCTATATGAGAAATGAGAGATGTGAAATGAGAAATGAGAAATGAGGGCACTCAAAACTTCGTGGAGGTGGGGATAGGGGCAGGCGCCGTCAGCCAGCAGGTTGCGGAGGTTGTCAAGTGCCGGGGGTATGGAGTCGATGAAGTGCTGCTTACGCTCGAAATAGCCTCGGAAGCCGTAGGCACCCAGCACTTGCAGGGTGCGGAAGAGGACGAAGAGACGCAGCCGACGGTCGAAGAGGTCACGGGGCGGCAACGTTGTGTATTGCTGGGCGGCGGCGTAATACTCGTCTATCAGTTCGCGGCGCAGGCTGTCGGGATAGCGGGCAGAGGCTTGCCAGAGGAAGGAGGCCAGGTCGTAGTAGAACGGGCCACGACGGCCGCCTTGGAAGTCGATGAAATAGGGAGTTGGGGCGTTGGTGGTTTGGAGGTTTGGGAGCATCACATTCCTTGCCTGGAAATCGCGGAAGAGGAACGACTCGGAAGGCTCGGCCAGGAGGTCATGGGCCAATGCTCGGAAGTCGGCCTCTAACCGTACTTCGTGGAAGTCAAGGCCGGTTGCTTTCAAGAAGCAATACTTGAAATAGTTGAGGTCGAAGAAGATGCCCTCTTCGTCGAACTGCGGCTGGGGATAGCAATGCGAATAGTCCAGCCCCTCATGGCCAACAAACTGCAGGCGGGGCAGCTCACGGATGGTGCGGCGAAGGAGCTCCCGTTCCTGCTCATTATACTGTCCGCCAGCCTCTCGGCCAGTACGGATGGCATCGAAAAGTGAGGTTCCTCCAAGGTCGGTCTGCAGGTAGCGCAGATGGTCGCTGCTGACTGCCAGCACCTCAGGTACCGGCAGCTGCTTGCTGGCGAAATGGCGAGAAAGGTAGATGAACGCCTCGTTCTCCTCACGGCTCGTCCCCACACAGCCTATCACCGTGGGGGATATGTGTCTAAGGAGTTTAGGAATATAGGAGTTATTTAGCGTACCAACTTCTGGACTCCCGGACTCCTTAGAGACAAGACGGTAGTAGGCCCTGTTGCTACCGGCACCCGCCAGCCGCTCTGTACTTGCTGGCTCAGAGCCGCACCACTCCTTATATAGTTCTACAAGCTTTTCCATTACGTCCTTTACTGCAACGTCACCGCCATCAAGCCGATAATCACGTCATTGGAGAGTGCCCGGACGGTGAGGCTCGACAGTTCCTTCTTCGGGTCGAGGGGCATAGCCAGTATCTGGGCAGCACCGCCGGGAATCTCACGTCCGTCAGCTCCCTTGAGACCCAGTTTCTCGCCCAGGTCACGGCTCACCTCTCCAGTGGCAAGGCTTACACGGTAAGGACGGGGAGAAGTGGTAGTGAATGCCTTGCCATCCACGTAGTAGTCCTGCTCTATAGGACACCAGTTGTCGGGATTGCGAAGGGGCAGCTGAGTACTGGAGCCATCGTCGTAGCGAATGATAACCTCTCCGTTGTCTATGCGGCTCTGCATGTGGTTTGTGGTGCCGGCCATGAGCAGATAGGCTACGGAAGCCTTGCCCTGCAAAGGAATAAGGCCCTCATTGGGATAGTTGTCCCAGAGGCTTACGAACATGATGTTCTTGCCGTCCTTCGGTGTACGGAAGGGGATGCCCTGCAAAATAACCTCACCCTTACGGACCATGCTGCGGAGGCCGGAGTCGTCGATGGTGGGCTTGTACTGTGGGTGGCACCACTCCCCTACCCCCTGCACAGGAATCTGCAGCGTAGTGGTCTGCGGACGGGGCGACGTGTACTTGTTCTGGAAGATGTCGGTCACCTGGGCATTCAGGCTGGGGTCGAAATACATCTTCTTATATTTAAGTGAGGAGTTAGGATGTAGAAGGGAGGAATTTGCTACCACATTTCCATCAGGTGAAGATTTGGCGGCAACAAACTCTTCACTTCTAACTCTTAACTCCTCACTAAACTCTATCACCTGGTGCTGCTCGTCGGTACCCTCAATGTCACGGTAGCGACCCTGGGCCTCGTTCTGCCGGACGACAATCTTCAGCGGCCTGGCGAAGTTCTGCCATACCTCAATGCGCACCTTTCCGTTGGTACGGGTGTACTTATACTCTAAGTAGGGAGTACGAATCTGCGCCTTGTCCCACTGAGAAGGAAATCCCGGACGGATGATACACTCGCCGTAGAGCGCATTGGGAATGATGCCGAAGAGTCCCTGTATGAGGGTGCGGCTGCTGATGCCTATGACATCGCCGAAGTCACGGTAGCACTCGCCACGGGCAGCATCGTATTGGCTCAGCTGTCCGAAGTTGGCTGGCGACTGTCCGTTGTACATATTGTCCATGATGTTGGCCTTGAGCAGGTTATAGCCCTCATTGGGGCGACCTGCCTGGAAATAGGCCAGCGCGGTGTGCATCACTTCTGCCGGTGCTACGTTGTTGATGCTCCAGGCGTAGGGCATCCAGTTGCTGGTGGCGATAGTCTGCAGGCCTGTCCCCTCCACATTGATGTGGGGAATTTCTCGGTCTACGTACTGCGTGGCCTGGTAGAACTGTTCCGGCGTACCGGCACCACAGTCTATCGGCGTATAGATGCTCCACACGGCGGCACTCTCATGCAGCCGCTGCAGACCGAGGGCATCCTGATATTCTGCCCAGTGTGGGGGTGCAGGGGATTGGGGATTAGCAATCCACAGCCGCTCGTTCATCGCTTTCAGGATGGCGTTGGCCTCCTCACGGTAGGGAGCGGGATTCTCGCCTATCAGCTCTGCGATGCGTGCCGCCAGCTTGTTGGCCCGGTAGTTATAGGCCGAGGAGTGGGTCACGGCTCCACCACTATAATAGAGTGCGTCGCTGGCCCAGATGCAGCAGTAGGCATCGTAGAGGTGGTCGCCGTCGGGGTCGAAATTACGCTTCTCCCACTCCAAGTGGCTCTTGATGATGGGCCACATCTTGCGCATATAAGCCTTGTCGGCATTATACTGGAAGTGCCAGAGCAGCTCGTCGATGTAGTTCAGGTTCATGTCGTAGTGGTGCATCTGGTCGTTGCGCTCCGGCGAGCGGCAGATATAGCCGTTGCTGTACATCTGCGTGCCCCACTCCTTCTTAGCCCTTGCCATGTTCTGCTCCGGGTCTTGCGACGGATGCTTAGTGGTCGGCGGCACCTGTGTCACCTGACTCTTGGCGTATGCATTGAAATGGGTCACGGCACGGTCGTCCCAGCCCAGCACGTCGCCCATGTAGGCAGCACGCCATCCGGGCAGCGGGGTGCGCCAGCCTATGCAGCCATGCAGCCACGTCTTGCCGTCCCAGTCGCCGTCGGCGGCCAAGACGAGTGCCCATCCTAAGGTATTGATATAGGGGTCGGGAGTGTTGAACACCACACGGTCGGCCATCTGCTTGTACTGCGCAACGGTATTATTGAACAGCTCCGTAGCCGAGATATCACCGATGGGAGCTATCTGGTCGAGATGTATCACCAGGTGACCGAAGTTTCGGAAGCTGGCACACAGGCCCTCCTGCATGTTCTCGCCCGTAGGCGACGGCTCGAAGGTTCCCGGGTCGTCGACACCAAGGTCGCCATTGCGGTTCATCTTCTCCTTGGCAATGTTGCACAGCCGGTATTTGATACGGAACGGGCCTTGCCACTTGTCGCCGATAAACTCAAAGGCAGCGCCCTCTTCATCGAGCAGCGCCAAGGCCTTCACACGGATGACGCCTTCGCCGAAACGCTCCCAGCGATGGTCCCACAGTGTATAGATACGAGCGCCATTCTCATAGCTGCACCAGGTATACTGTGCCGAGTCGAGACGTACGCCCTCCACCTCGAAGGTGAGGCTACGGTGGTGGCCTTTCTTCACAATGGCGAAGATGGGCTTGTCGCTCGTCTCTAAGCGGTAGTCGCTATGGCCGCC
>JAGCNO010000107.1 GCA_017645905.1 Prevotella sp.
CTGTTTCAGGTAGTTCATAATCTCCTTGTAGCGTATCTTGATCACTTCGTCAGAGCCGTTGGCAAAGAGTTGGTTGAAGCCGTTGATAAAGTGCATGTAAAGTCTCACCTCCTCGTCGGCAACAGCGATATTGCCGCTGGTCTCGTATGCAATATGCACGTCGTGCCCCTGTTGCATGAGTCGTCTGACGGTACCTCCCATGGAGATGACATCGTCGTCAGGATGTGGTGAGAACACAATCACGCGCTTAGGATAGGGCGTGGCACGTTCAGGACGGGTGCTGTCGTCAGCATTAGGTTTGCCTCCAGGCCAACCCGTGATCGTATGCTGCAGTTCATTAAACACCTCAATATTGACGAGGCCTGCCTGTCCGTCAAACTGCTCCACGAGATGACCGAGTCCATTGTCCTCATAGTCCTTTGTGGATAGTTTCAACAGGGGTTTCCCTACCTTACGGCAGAGGTCGATGACCTGACGGCGCAATGTGTGCTCAGGCATCTTGATGCTGGATGTTAGGTTCAGATTCATAGTGTTGTTGTTATGTTTTACGATTTCATTCTTTCTCAGTTAGGAGGACCACTCCTTGCTGTCGCTTGCCGTCCATCATGATCTTCAACGGCTTTTCAAAGCGTACGTGACGCACATACGTCGTCTCTGTGACGGCAGGCATACTGTCCAGCAGATCCTGTTGGAACAGCCCGTCGCCAGTATGCGTGTTGATGGTGAAATAGCCGACGCCGAACGAGGTGAGATTCTGGAAGAAGTGGGTGCCCTGAGAGGGATCCACATGGTAGTTCTTCAGGGCCGTCTCGACGATGACGCGGGCCGCACTGATATGCGGCCACTTCACGGGGATACCCAGCCAGTAGTCACTCGAGCCCCAGCGACCCGGCCCCACGAGGATGTAATTCTTGTTCTCAGCCAGGAAGCGACGGTTGATCTGTTCTATCTCGTCGGCGATCATCGGGTTATTCACGGCGGTGAAGTCATCACCGGCCTTTACATAGACCACGTCAACGACATCCTCCGAGATACCGTGACCGAGGGAGTTGTGCGAACGCAACAGACAGCGGTCATCGGGTATATCCTGGATATCCTCGTCGAGCACCTGCTTGGAGTCGACGATAGGACGTATCTGGAGGAGATAGAGCGTTCCTCCCGGCTTCCCCGACGGTGTCGTCTCCAGATTGCAGGCGAACTCTATCTCTATGGGGCGGCGCATCTCCTCAGAGCCGTATCTCTGTACCATCTGCAACAGCTCTGGCAACGGGAACACGCCTTGTTGGAGCACACCGCAGAAGGATATGATCTTCCGGCCGCCCTCGTAGATTCCGTCGCGGATAATCTGATCCACGGGGTCGTAGGTCGAGGCAATATAGTTCAGTGACCCGTCGGCATCGGCCTGTTTTACACGCAATTTCTTGATGTTGAAGCCGTCGTCCACCTTGAAGTCGTCGCCGACGTGAGACATGTCCAGCGCATAGAAGCGTGTCTGCGTCTCACTGAGTGCCGTCTCCATCTCAGAGGTCTGTAGCACCTGCGTGGGGTGGTATGGCGACACTCTCAGCGTCTGCCCACCGTCCACGATGTACTTACCCAGTCCAAGGGCGAGGCTGGCAATACCCTCCTCAGCCTTCTCGTCGCCGATGGGATAGTAGTTCAGCGAACGGAGCACACCTGAGAAGTTGGGATAATAGAGGTCGCCGTACTGCTTGCCGACCACTTCCTGCAGGATGACAGCCATCTTCTCCTGGTCGATCACATTCTGCGTGGCCAGCATATAGGCCTTCGAGTCCTTGTAGTACACCGAGGCATATACGCCCTTGATGGCACAGGCCAGCATCCGCAGCATCTCATACTTGTCCTCCAGATAAGGTATCATATAGGTGGAGTAGATGCCGGCGAACGGCTGGTAGTGGCTGTCCTCAAGGAGCGATGACGAGCGCACGGCAATCGGTGACTTCACGGCATCGAAGAACGTGAAGAAGTCGGCTATCAGCGAGTCGGGCAGCTGTGCCCTCATGAAGTGCTGCAGGATCTCCTCGTTGGAGGCATCGCTAAGTGCAATGGGATAGAGATTGTTCTTCTCCATGAACTCGTCGAAGAAGTCGGTACACAGCACCACCGTCTTCGGTATCGACACCTCGGCGCCCTCGTAGTCGTTGAGTTCCGGATGACGCTTGATGATACGGTCGAGAAAGGCCAGGCCTCTGCCCTTGCCGCCGAGGGAGCCCTCACCGATACGGGCAAAATGGGAATAATGGTCGAACTTCAGACGGTCGAACACGGCCACCACACCGATGTTCTTCATCCTTCGGTACTGCACGATGGCGTCGAAGATAATCTGTCGATGGGCATCCACATCCTGCAGCTTGTGCCAGGTGACATGCTTCAGGAACGCCGATACGGGGAAGATGGCACGGGCGGTAAGCCAGCGGCTCATATGGTTGCGCGACACGTGGTAGAGCATCGAGTCGTTGGGAATCTTGAAGATATTGTCCTGCAACTCCTTCAGCGACGACACACGGAAGATCTCTTCCTTGGTCTTGGGGTCTCGGAAGATGAAGTCGCCAAAGCCCATGTGCTCCTCCATCAGATGGTGCAGGTCGACGTTCATCTTCGTCGAGTTCTTGTCAATGAAGTGGAAACCCTCCGCCTCTGCCTTGGCACGGTTCAATGTCTCCTTCGAGTCGAGGATCAGCGGCACGTACTCGTCACGCCGCCTGATCTCCCTGAGCAGTTTCAGGCCTGCCTCAGGGTCTCCCTCCTCCACGTGGCTCAGCCGTCCCGGCACGATGTGCATCGGGAAGCGTGTGTCACTGATCACGCCGAGCGTGTTCTCGTGATACTTCTCGTAGATCTCCATCGCCTCCTCATAGTTCGTGGCGAGCACCACCTTCGGGCGCCCTCTCTTCCGCTGTGCCGCGGCATGGGGGTTCAGGGCCTCGGTAGAGAAGCGCTTCGACTGCGCGAGGATATAGTTATAGAGGTTGGGGAGCATCGATGAGTAGAAGCGTATGTTGTCCTCCACCAGCAGTATCATCTGCACGCCTGCCTCACGGATATCGTGGTCTATGTTCATCTTGTCCTCAAGGAGCTTGATGATACTCATGATGAGGTTCGTGTTGCCCAGCCAGCAGAACACGTAGTCGAACACCGACATATCCTCGTTCTCGATACGCTTCGTGATACCGTGCGAGAAGGGTGTCAGCACCACACAGGGGATACTGGGATGGGCCGCCTTCACCTCACGAGCCACGGTAAACGCGTCGTTGTCGGCATTACCCGGCATACAGATCACCAGGTCGATGTCCGTCGTCTTCAGCACCTCGTTGGCCTCTTCAGTCGTCGACACCTGCGTGAACGTCGGCGGGTAGCGCATACCCAACTCCATATACTCGTCGAAAATCTTCTCGTCTATCCGGCCGTCGTCCTCCAGCATGAACGCGTCGTAGGGGTTGGCCACGATGAGCACGTTGAAGATACGCCGCGTCATCAGATTGATGAATGACACATCTTTCAGGTAAAACTTATTCCACTCCTGTGGTATCTTACTGACTTCTTCCATTGACTACTATTATATTTGCTTCATCGGACGACTCGGTCATTTCTGCCAGCACATAGCGTTTTTCGGTGGGCTGCGGACTCACGGGATTGTCGTTCTTATCGCCGCACGAGCTTAACGAAATGCAGCATAGTGCCAGTACAGCTGCATATGTCAATAATTGAATCTTTCTCATTTTCACTTGTTATATATTATTTGTTTGCAAAGGTACAAAAAATTCAAGAAACACAATATACTTTCTGGAATTTCTTTTCTTTTCTTGCTCACGCCTGGATAAACAACGTCTTTCGGCGGTTCTGCTCCTTCGGCGGCCTGACGGCGAAGTGTACCCAGTAGCGGCCCTTTCTGTTGTGCTCTATCAGCAGTTCGTCGAAGTCCTCCTTTCGGTCATCGGCGGCATCGAGCAGAATAGCCGCATAACGTATCGCCTGTTCCACGCCTACGCAGCGGATGTCTACGGCGCAGCCCGTCAGATGGTTGCTCGAATTAGCCCCGCCCACGGCCCTGTTCACGTCAGGCGAACGATAGCCGCTCGTGATGATGACTGGCTCCACGTTCTTCGAGGTCTCATAGTCCTCGCCCGGTTTCAGGCAGTAGAGCGAATTGTATGTGTATCGCAACTCCTCCAGCCAAGGGCACAGCCGCTTCAGGTTCTCAATCACTTCATGGCTCGGGATGTTCCCGTCCAATGATTTCACACTCGTCTTTGTAAGCTCCCCCAAAGTGAAATTTGGGGAGAGCTTAGCTTGTTTGTTTAATTCTACGTTTACCATACTATAAAAACTTAAATGTCAGGAGTGAATAAGTAATAAGTGGAATGAATTAGCCACTTTAGGGTAACTCATTCACTAGTTTACGGTACAGACCGTACTTCACCTTCTCGACGATGCCCTCATCGACAAAGCGGTTGACGGCTTTCCACGCCGCAGACTGCGAGACCCCGAAACAGTCCATGAACTGCTGTGTCTTGAACTCGTCGGGCAGTTTGCGGAAGCACTCATCGTAACGGGTGGTGCGGCGACGCTGCACGAACTCCTTGTTCTGGTCGGCGAAGTAGTTGAACGCCATTTCCCCGAAGAAGAAATGCTGGCATTTGTACTGAATCTCCATCGCCAACCTGCAGAGTCGCTTGTCCCTGTCATCCATCGTCAGCGTCCGGTGCTCCTGCCACTCATCCCAATGACGCATCAGGATAAAGGGCAGTGAGATGCCGATGCCGTAGTACGGAATACGTTTCAGCAGCGTGCGGTCTGCCTTGTCGCCGTTAAATTCTGCTATCTCCAAGTGGCTGGTCTGCCACTCGTAGGTCTCGTCGTTCAGCGGTTCTATAGGCAGCTCGCCCTCCACCTTGTCCAGGCGGTAAGCCCACGTCTTCAGTGTCTCGTTGGCATCTGGAATGTCCTCCTGGTATCGACTGGCAAATCCCTTGTCGGGCAGTGGGATCACAGCCAGGCGGGTGCTCATACCCGTACCAAAGTTACGCTGGTTCACCTTGCGGTGCAGGGCATACGGCGTACCGGTGTAGATGAAGTTCCAGAACACGTTGAACATACCCGTCACAGACTCCTGATTGGCATACATCTGTCCGTCCTGCTCGTTGTGGAAAGCCTTCAACTCAAGGATCTCGCGGTCCTTCCAGTCACCGCCCTTGTTCTGCTTGGTGACGTTATCCAACTCTGCATCAAACGAGAACATGTGCAGGTTCAGAGGCATGCCCTGAACCGTCTCGATAGCCGCGTTCATGTGGCGGATAAATTCTCCTGTTGCCGTTCTGGCTGGGTGAACACGAATGCCAACCACTGGCCTCTTCAGCGCCTCTCCCTTCTGAGCCTTCGTCGAGGTACTGCGCTCCGTGCGACCTTCCTTGTAGCGGTTCACCGCATCAATCAGGCACTGGTCTGCCTGAATCATCGGGTCGGCAAGAACATTGTAGAACTCCTCAATCAAGTGCTTTCCGGCACCGGGATCTCCGATGATGAAGATGCAGTAGTTCAGTCGGCGGATGATCTTTGGCGCAAACCAGAAGTGGTACCAGGCGCGGGTCATCAGCGTGCCGAACATCGCTGCTGAAGAAAACCACACCGCAGGCAACTTGTGCGGATGCACGTTCAGAAAGAGCTCCTTCAGGCAGGGATAATACGCCGCCATCTCCTGCAGCTCCTCAGCCCACTTGTCCAGCGGCATCATCGCGTAAATGTCATCCGCAGGTTGTAGCGAATTTGAAATTCGCGACTCATGAGATTCGAATTTGAAATTCGCATCAACCGCGCCTACTTTCTTAAGGGCCTCGCGAAGTTTATCCGGCATCCTCTCGTTGTAGCGCCAGCCCATGACAGAACTGACAGTTCCGGCCACATCCTCACCTTCTGCTGCAAGGTCTTTCACCCAGGGCAAAGGCGTCACCACCTCAGTAATCTTCTTCGGGTTCTTACCGATCAGATAACGCAGGTGGCTTGCCAACTCCGTCAGCGTGTTATGGCGGTTCTTATCCAGATTCACACCCTCCAGCCACGCCTCGATGATCTTCGCATACGACACGCCGTTGTAAGTCATCGCCGCCTCGGCTTCCGGATTCTCGCCAACAGTATTATCACTGCCCTGACCGGTATGGCCAGCAGCCACAGAACTGCCAGCAGGACATACAGTGGGCTGAGAATGACCGTTGCGATAGCTGTCATTGTACTTCTTACCAAATTCTTCGTTCTCATACGTAAACAGTTTTTCTTCGTTGATTAGAATGATGTCTTTCTCGGTGGTCATAAAAGCACCGCGACTGGCATCCTTGCACGACTCGTCGAGTTCCAAGCCCAGCTTTGCCGAGAAGTCCTTCTGGTTGTCGATGAGGTTGCCGATACCGATATCCGCCGTGAACACCACCTTCAGACCATGACCCGATGGCGTGACAAATACCAGCACGATACGGGCCTTATCTTCGTCTGAGAGCTTTTCAAAAGCCGTCGCCCAAATCTCTCTGACGTCGCCATCCAAGTGGTCGTAGTCGGCCACCACCAGTCCGTTCAGGCAGACGTGACTCTGAACGCGCCAGCAGCCCTTCACCATCCGTTTCTCACCGGTC
>JAGCNO010000015.1 GCA_017645905.1 Prevotella sp.
AACGCTCGTCCGCAGCCATGTCGGGTTGCTGGCGCTGCCGCTGGTAAGGGATGGTGATGAGAATATCGCCGTCGCGCTCCTCAACGTGCGAAGGGGCGTAGGCTTTCCACAAAGCCTCCTCGCGGCGCAGCGACGGGTCAAAATCCATGAAGTCGAAAAGGTGGTAGTTGGTCGGTATCATAATAGTCTTTAAGTTCCTTTTGATTAGTCTATTTATAGGAAGCCCATAGACCTCTCAGGCAGTTTCCTCCGTGGAAACTGGTAGTTCCCTCCGTGGAAACTGTGAGTTCCAACGTAGGAAACTATGGGACATTGCCGTTCACCTTTTCATCCTGAACGGACCTTTCCAGGACTTCTCCCGCCACAAACTCTGCCTCCTCTCCCTTCTCGGCGTGCTGTCCGATGAAGTTGGGGAAGAAGAAAAGCTTCAGGATGGCGAAGATGATGATGAGCTTCACGATAATCACCGCCCACAACGTGCGTCCCACCGTCATATTGCGGAAGCCGTCGTAGTATAAATGGTACGCGCGATGGAAAAAAGAAGCGATGCGATTCATACGCTGCAAAATTACGGTTATTTTCCGAAATGGCCAAACAATTTACCATTAAAACATAAGTTATTAATATTAAAAGAATTAAAAAAGATGGCAAAAGATTGTAAACGTCTTTTGCCAGCTCACAAAAATGTAGTACCTTTGCACGGTCTATTTTTGAATGAAAGGAACAACTATGATATTTGGAAAGCTTAAAACCATCGCATTAGCAGCCCTGTCTTCATTGGTCGTCTTACCCTCTTTTGGCCAGGATCTCCTGGCTAATCAGGCTCCTGTAGACCGCAAGATGAAGGCTGTCGACACGCTGATGCTGCAACAGCTTATTAAGAATGAAGTATGGGAAGCCTCTCCCGCCGCTGACCTTTACGACAGCTGGGAGCTCGGCGAGTCCGTATATGTACCCACTACCCTGCCCGACACCTTCCGCGTTGACCTGCGCGGCTTCCACATGCCTACCACTCATACCCAGGTGACATCGAACTTCGGTGCCCGCTGGGGACGGCAGCACAAGGGTCTTGATGTCAAGGTCTACATTGGCGACCCCATCTATGCAGCCTTCGACGGTAAGGTGCGTGTCGTACGCAACGAGCCTAAGGGCTATGGAAAGTATATCGTCATCCGTCACACCAACGGTCTTGAGACCACCTACGGCCATCTGTCGAAGCAGCTGGTCCGCGAGGGTCAGGACGTTCGTGCCGGCGAGACCATCGGTCTGGGTGGCAACACAGGCCGCAGCACGGGTTCGCACCTCCACTTTGAGACGCGACTCTGCGGCGTAGCCCTGAACCCCGCACTCATGTTCGACTTCAGGAACCAAGACGTCGTGGGCGACTTCTGGACGTTCCGCCGCTCCACTTACAACCGTGAATCGTCTCAGGCCACTCGCCTGCGCGGTGCCGGTGGTACATATCGTGGTGGCGACGGTCTCTATCCCGATGCCAAGGCTCTGGCAAAGAGCAGCAAGGAAGCCCGCCCGCAGGTTCGCAACCACAAGATTCAGAAGGGTGAGACACTCTACTCCATCGCCCGCAAGCACGGCACTACCGTTGATGCCCTCTGCAAGCTGAACCGCATCCAGAAGAGCGTTAAGCTGAAACCCGGCCGCGTGCTGAGGTATTAGAAATAACGAAACAATAGAATAAAAGGGACTTTCAAAGTCCCTTTTTCTATGTCTTATCCATCGCGCCATGCCCTTACCATCCAAAGCCCCCTTGCATAGTTATTTTTGAGTATATTACAAAAAAACTGCCGAAATATTTGGAGGTTAGGAATAATATGCCTATCTTTGCAGCACAAAATCCCCCTCGGGTGGAAAATACCGAGGCCCGCCCGCCCCTAAAAAGGTGGGCTTATTTTTTGAAAAGACAAAAGCATGGAGATATGGATAAGCAGAAGGTTATCGTGTATGTGGACGGCTTCAACTTCTACTACGGGTTAAGGAAGAACCGCTGGAGGAAATACTACTGGCTGGATATGGTAAAACTATTCGAGTCGTTCATGCGTCCAAACCAGGAACTGCTGGCGGTGAAGTATTTCTCGGCCCGTGTGGAGGACGACGGGAAGAGCCTACGGCAAAACGCTTTCTTCCAGGCCAACCAGATGAACCCGAAGTTCAAGCTGATTTTGGGAAAGTATCTGAGGAAGAAGTTCAAGTGCAAGAACTGCGATTTTCTGAACGACACGTATGAGGAGAAGGAGTCGGACGTAAGGATTGCCACACAGATTGTGGCCGATGCATTCCGCAAGACATGCGACATATCGATTGTGGTGTCGGCTGACAGCGATATGATTCCCGCCATGGAGCTGGCCTTGGAGGAGCAGCATCCCGTGTTTGCCTACTTCCCACCATTCCAGCGTTCATCGGCCATCGCCTCGATGTTCACCAGCGTCATCCGAATGGAACGCTACGAGAGCCGTTTCCGCAACAGTCTGCTGCCCGACGTGGTAAGGCTGAAAGATGGCTACGAGCTTTCCATTCCTGAGAAATGGAAAGCATATCAGAGTCTGTAAACGAACGGGACCGTCCAGATGCCGGACGAGGCACGTGCGAGCATCTTAACCTTTCTTATTTCTGGCTGTCTTTCTGCCTTATCTCCACTCGGCGAATCTTTCCGCTGATGGTCTTGGGCAGCTCGTCGACGAACTCCACGATGCGGGGGTACTTGTAAGGGGCGGTGACCTTCTTGACATGCTGCTGAAGATCCTTGACCAGCTCGTCGCCGGCCTTGTCTTTCCATTCCTTTCCGAGCACCACGGTGGCCTTCACCACCATGCCGCGGACGTCGTCGGGGACGCCGGTGATGGCGCACTCCACTACGGCGGGGTGAGTCATTAGGGCGCTCTCCACCTCGAAGGGGCCGATGCGGTAGCCTGAAGACTTGATAACATCGTCGATGCGGCCCTCAAACCAATAGTAACCGTCCTCATCGCGCCAGGCCATGTCGCCGGTGTGATACATGCCGTCGTGCCAAGCCTCACGCGTCTTTTCCTCGTCTCGGTAGTACTCCTTGAACAGGCCGATGGGCTTCTTGTCGCCCACACGCACCACGATTTCACCTTTCTCACCATCCTCACAAGGCGTGCCGTCGGCACGGACAAGGTCGATGTCGTACTGAGCATTGGGTATTCCCATGCTGCCGGGCTTCGGCTTCATCCAGGGGAAGGTGCCGAGGGTCATGGTGGTCTCGGTCTGTCCGAAGCCTTCCATAATGTTGAGGCCTATCAACTCCCTGAGTTTGTCGAAGACAGCGGGGTTAAGGGCCTCGCCGGCCGTGGTGCAATATTCGAGGGCCGAGAGGTCATACTTCGAGAGGTCCTCGCGTATCATGAAGCGATAGATGGTCGGCGGGGCGCAGAAGCTCGTCACCTTGTATTTCTCCATCTGGCGGAGGAGCGTGTCGGCGTTGAACTTCTCATGGTCGAAGACGAACACGGTGGCTCCGGCAAACCATTGCCCGTAGAACTTTCCCCAGACGGCCTTGCCCCAGCCCGTATCAGCGACGGTGAGGTGGAGCGAACCCTTGTGCAGGTTGTGCCAGAATACGCCTGTGGTCAGATGACCCATGGCGTAAAGGAAATCATGGGCCACCATCTTCGGCTCGCCGCTCGTGCCACTGGTGAAGTACATAATCATGGTGTCCTCGTTGTTGTTGACGAAGGCGGGGCGAACGAAAGGCGATGTCTGCAACCACTCCTGCTGCCAGTCGTGCCAGCCACAGTCTCCTTTGGCGCAACACTGTTGCGGCACAGTGCCGACTTTCACCAACACCTTTACCGTGGGACTGCCAGGCATGGCGGCCTCCACCTGGCTCATCACGTAAGGGTCGTCAACGCAGATGATGGCTTTCACCGAGGCGCTGTTGTTGCGGTACACGATGTCCTTCTTCGTGAGCATGTGGGTGGCGGGGATGACGACGGCGCCGATCTTGCACAAGGCCAGCATGACAATCCACCACTCGTAGCGGCGCTTCAGGATGAGCATCACAGGGTCGGCCTTACCGATGCCGAGCGACTGAAGATAAGCGGCGGCCTGGTCGCTCTGCTCCTTCAGCTGTTTGAAGGTGGCGCGGCGCTCTACGCCCTCGTCGTTGGTCCACAAGAGGGCCAGGCGGTCGGGCTCTTCCTCAGCCCAAGCGTCAATTACGTCGTAGGCGAAGTTAAAGTGTTCGGGGATGATGAACTCCAGGTTCTTATTGTAGTCTTGTACAGACTCAAAGTGAGTCTTCTTCAAAAATCTTTCTACCATTCTAGTGTGTTTTTGTGGTTGTTGTGGGCGTTAGAAGATGATGGCCAGGAACTTGACCTGCTTGCCGTTGAGGGTGCGCATGCCGTGCGGCTGTGTGGCGTCGAAGTAGATGCTGTCGCCCTCGCTGAGGGTGAGCACCTTCTGGCCGATGGTAAGCTCCATCTCGCCCTCCAGCACCATGTTGAACTCCTGTCCTGAGTGGGAGTTCATCTCCTTCGGTGTATCTTCAGGCTTGGGTTCCACGGTGACGATGAAGGGGTCGGCCTTGCGTCCCCGGAATCCACTGGCCAGGCTCTCATAGTTGTAGGCCTTGCGGCGCTCCACACGCAGCCCCTGACCCTTGCGGGTGAGGAAATAGTTGCGCATGTGAGGCTCCTCGCCAAACATGAGCACATCGAGCGACACGCCATACTCCTTGGCAATCTTCTGAAGGTTTGCCACCGAGAGGCCGCCGGTACCGTTCTCCATCTCCAGGTACTGCTCCTCACTGATACCACAAAGGCGGGCCACCTCGCCCACCTCGATGTCGAGCACATCACGCAGGCCGCGCAGGCGCTCGCCAATCTGTTTCATTTGTTCGTCCATAATATTTCGCGTTGGTTGAATCAGGCTGCAAAGGTACGACAAAAACTCCGAATCGCCAAAAAATGCAAAAAGATTTTGCACTTTTCTGCAAAACCACTACCTTTGCAAGACAAAGACGGCTCGCTGGCAAAGTTCAAAGCATACAGGCGAGTTACACATTATTTATATATAGAGGAAGAAAGACATGAAAAAGCTACTTATCGTTCTGGCCATACTGCTCATCCTGGCGCTTGCCGGTGTGGTGGCATGGCTGGTTATGACCAACCGCGACCTGGAACAGGAAAAGCAGGAGATGCAGGAGCTGGCCGAGCTGGACAAGCAGGAAATGGAGAATGAGTATGAGCGCTTCACCCTGCAGTACAGCGAGATGATGACGCAAATCAACAATGACAGCATCATTGAACAGCTCACGCAGGAGCAGTTGCGCACCCAACAATTGCTCGAAGAACTGAAGCGCGTCAAGGCCGACGACGCCCGCGAGATAACCCGTCTGAAGAAGGAGCTGGCCACGGTGCGCAACGTGCTCCGCCAATATATCCGTATGGTGGACTCCCTGAACCAGGTAAATCAGGCTCTCGTGGCGGAGAATACCCAGGTGAAGGACAAGCTGGAGCAGTCCAACCGTGCTAACCAAGGGCTGCAACAGGAGCGGCAGACGCTGAAGGAGCAGGTGGCTATCGCCGCTCAGCTCGATGCCACCGGCATCACCATGACCGCCCTGAACAAGCGCAACAAGGCCGCAAAGAAGATGAAAGACTGCACCACGCTGCAGGTAGGCTTCACCATTGCCCGCAACGTGACGGCCACAAACGGTAACCGAACCTTCTATGTGCGTATACAGACGCCTACCGGGGTAGTACTCAAGGCGGGAACATTCCCTTACGAGAACCGACAGCTGGAGTACTCCATGAAGAAGGTGGCTGAATATACAGGCGAGGAACTGACATTGCAGACCTATTGGCAGGTAAACGAATACCTCGAAGCCGGCGAATACCGCGTGAGCATCTTTGCCGAGGGCAACATGATTGGCACGCGCACCTTCTCGTTTAATTGACCTCTGGTGAACGGATGATTGTCTGTATAGCAGAGAAGCCCAGTGTGGCTGCCGATATTGCCCGCATCATTGGTGCGGGCTATCGTCATAACGGCTACTACGAGGGTAATGGCTATCAGGTGACGTGGACCTTCGGCCATCTGTGCGAGCTGAAGGCGCCAGGCGACTATACCGATATGTGGAAGACGTGGTATCTGTCGTCGCTGCCCATGATTCCGCAGCGCTTCGGCATACGCCTGAAGGAGGACGAGGGTGTGAAGAAGCAGTTCGCTGTCATAGAGAAACTGTTTCATGAAGCCGATGCCATCATCAACTGCGGCGATGCAGGCCAAGAGGGCGAGCTTATCCAACGGTGGGTGATGCAGAAGGCACAGGTGACGTGTCCCGTGAAGCGGCTGTGGATTTCGTCAATGACCGACGAAGCCATCCGCGAAGGCTTCGCCAACTTGAAAGACCAGACTGAATACCAGACGCTATACCTTGCTGGGCTCTCACGAGCCATCGGCGACTGGCTGCTGGGCATGAACGCCACACGCCTCTACACGCTGAAGTACGGACAGAACCGTCAGGTGCTCTCCATAGGCCGTGTGCAAACGCCCACGCTGGCACTTATCGTCAACCGGCAGAAAGAAATAGACAACTTCAAGCCCGAACCTTACTGGGTGCTGGCGACGGTCTATCGTGAGACAATATTCACCGCCACGAAGGGAAAGTTCACCTCAAAGGAAGAGGGTGAGCAGGCTTTCCAGACCATCGCCGGAAAGCCTTTCACCATCACCGACGTACAGAAGAAGAACGGCAAGGAAACGCCGCCGAGCCTCTACGACCTGACATCGCTGCAGGTGGAGTGCAACCGCAAGTTCGGTTTCTCCGCCGAGATGACGCTAAACGTCATCCAGCAGCTCTACGAGATGAAGCTCACCACCTATCCACGTGTGGACACAACGTTCCTCAGCGACGATGTCTACGCCAAGTGCCCGCAGACCATGAACGGACTTTACCAGGTGCGCTTCGCCGGAGTGGCCCCTTATGCAGAACTGGTAAAACCGTTGGGTGGCAAGCCGCTGAAGAAGTCGAAGAAGGTCTTTGACTCCTCGAAGGTCACCGACCACCATGCCATCATCCCTACCGGACAGATTCCCGGCCCGCTGAGCGATGTGCAACGCAAGGTCTATGACCTCGTGGCCCGCCGCTTCATCGCCGTGTTCTACCCTGACTGCCAGTATGCTCAGACCACCGTATTAGGCAAAGTCGAGGAGGTGGAGTTTAAGGTTACTGGCCGTACCATCCTTGACCCTGGCTGGCGGGCAGTGTACACAGGCACTGAGAAGGCTGAAACCCCAGAGAATAATGAGGATGCCGAGAAGAAGAAAGACGAAGAGGAGCGCACCCTTCCTCCCTTCGTGAAAGGTGAGAGCGGTCCCCATGAGCCCACGCTCACCGAGAAGTGGACCACTCCCCCACCCTATTACACCGAGGCCACGCTGCTCCGCGCCATGGAGACCGCCGGCAAGCTAGTCGATGATGAGGAACTGCGCGCCGCCATGAAGGAGAACGGCATCGGCCGTCCCTCTACCCGTGCCGCCATCATCGAGACGCTCTTCAAGCGCCACTATATCCGTAAGGAGCGTAAGCGCCTCGTCGCCACACCAACAGGCATGGAGCTTATAGACCTCATCCACGAGGAATTGCTGAAGAGTGCCGAACTGACCGGCATCTGGGAGAAGAAGTTGCGCGACATAGAGCATAAGAAGTACGACCCCGCACAATTCATCGACGAACTGAAACAGCAGGTCACCGACATCGTCGGCCAGGTCATTGCTGACCAGAGCAACCGACGCATAGCCTTCACAGAGGAAAAGCCCGCCACAAAGACCAAGGCAAAGTCAGAATCCAAGAAAAAAGCTCCTATTCAGGAAAGCGCTCCCACCGACCCGCTCGTCGGCCAGCCTTGCCCCCTTTGCGGCAAGGGCCATATCATCAAGGGGCGTACCGCCTACGGCTGTTCAGAATGGAAGAGCGGTTGCACGTGGCGCCAGCCTTTTTAATTACCAATCATCAGTTCGGAAAGAAGAGACGGGCAGTCCATCGTGCATGAGGTCGCCCACGACCCAGTCGCGCCAGGCATAGTGCACCGCCACAGGCTGTTTCACCTCAGCACTGCGTACATAAACGCGGTTGCGGTTCACCCAAGCCTCGGCAGGATGGAACACGCGGTCCTCGCCGGCCACCTCGAAATTGCTGCTGTGAGGTCCGTGCTCGAAATAAACCCACTCCTTGCTGCGGTCGAAAGCCACGACGGCGGTATCACCCCGAAACTCCACGCTGCTGTAGACGGCGTAATCGGGCAGTCCCTTCACTTCGTATGTATTGGCAAGTGCCAACAGCGCCAACCGCTCACCAGCCTGACGCTTCTTGCGCGGATGGATACAATACTCCAATCCAGTATCCATGAGCACAGCCATGCGAGCATTGGGAATCATCGTCTCAGCCATCATCTGCTGTTCGCGCAGCAGCTGGCTATCGTGCCAGTCGGTAGTGCTATAGTCGAAGGGCGCTATCTGGCAGTAATAGAAGGGGAAGTCGCCCTGCCGCCAGTCGTTACGCCACCCTTCCACCATCGTCTTCATCAGCTCGGCGTAGTAGTCGTAGCGCGGAATGTTGTCCTCGCCCTGATACCAGATCGCCCCGCGAATGCCGAAGCCCACGAGCGGTGCCAGCTGACCGTTGTAGAGTGCTGTGGGACAACGCTGCTGCAGTTTCTTCACATCGGCATCGTCAGCGGGCAGCGTGACCGTCGTGCCCGTCTTTGGCGAGCGGTAAGGTGCACAGAAAGGCTGCAACCACTCCGGCCGCATCCAAGCCTCGCAGGCCGAGCCTCCGTAAGCAGTACATATCAGTCCCACGGGCACACCCAACATTCTCCGCAAGGCACGGCCAAAGAAATAGGCAGTAGCCGAGAAGTTGCGCACGCTCTCCACTTGTGCCGCCTGCCAGTTACCTGCCACGTCGCGTTGCGGCGTCAAGCTGGCAGCCCTGCCCACCGTGAACAGCCGTAACAACGAGTCACTACACTGCAATAGCTCTTCCGTAGCCCCTTCTACCGGTTGAGCCTTGTAGCCTTTCATCACCATTTCCATGTTGCTCTGGCCGGAGCACAGCCACACCTCTCCGATATAAACATTGCGAAGGCGGCACTGCGTACCATCGTTGAGCGTCACCTCGTAGGGACCACCGGCCTCGGGAGTCTGAACCGTCACCTCGAAGTGTCCGTCCTGGTCGCTCATGGCGTTGTACGACCGATCGTCCCATGACGTCGTCACTACGACCTGCCGGCTCTTGTCGCACCAACCCCACAGGCGAACTTGCGTCTGCTGCTGCAACACCATGCCGTCGCCAAACATTTTCGGCAGCCGCACCTCGGCGAACACCGGCACTGAGAGAAGAAACGCAAATAAAAAAAGGATTATCTTGGCTTTCATTTTCATCACATGCAAAGTGAAAGAACTACATTTTCACCAGCTCGGCCTCCAGTTCCTCGGCAGACAGGCGCAGGTGGAACTGTCCAGCGTAAGCAGTCGAGATGCTACCCGTCTCCTCACTGACAATGATGCAGAGGGCATCGCTCTCCTGGCTCATGCCGAGAGCCGCACGGTGGCGCAAGCCCAGCTCCTTGGGGATGTCCAGGTCGTGGCTCACGGGCAATATGCATCCTGCCGAGCGCAGCCGGTTATTGGAAATGATAAGGGCACCGTCGTGCAGGGGCGAGTTCTTGAAGAAAATATTCTCAATAAGCCGCTGGTTCACGTTGGCGTCAATGACTTCGCCCGTAGAGACGATGTCGTCGAGCGGCACATCGCGCTCCATGACGATAAGCGCACCAACCCTGTTCTTAGACATCGACATGCAGGCCATGACCACAGGCATGATGCCTCGACGCAGACGGTCGCGGTCGGCAGCGAGGGTGTCGCCATGCTTCGACTGAAAGAGCCTTAGCACGGAGCGTATATGCCGGTGGCCGCCCACGTTGTAGAGGAACTTGCGGATGTCGTCCTGAAAGATGACAATGATAGCAATAACGCCCACCGACACCAGTTTGTCGAGGATAGTGCCAAGGAGGCGCATCTCGAGTACCTGCGAGACGAATACCCATACGACGATGAAGATGATGATGCCCATGAAGGCATTGAGCGAACGTGACTCGCGCATCAGCCGGTAGACGTAGAAAAGGAGCAGGGCTACCAGCAGTATGTCGATGAAATCTTTTAGTGAGAAATCTATCACGGGGATTTACAATTTCAATTTACGAGATTTACAATTTTCGATTAGCGTCACCGTCTGCACGGCTTCCTTTACGTCATGGACGCGGAGGATGGAGGCTCCCTTCATGAGCGCCACTGCATGGAGGGCGGTGGTGCCGTTGAGAGCCTCGTCGGGAGTGATGCCCAGCGGCTTGAATATCATCGACTTGCGGGAGACACCCACGAGGACAGGCAGCTCCATAACCTGCAGCCGCTCCAACAGGGAAAGCAGCTCGTAGTTCTGCTCTACGGTCTTTCCGAAGCCGAAGCCCGGATCGAGGATAATGTCCTTATGGCCCTTTGAGCGAAGGCGGTCCACCTCTTTTGAAAAGAAGAGCAGGGTGTCGCGTAGCGTGGGTTCCTGAGAGGTAAGGATGTAGGGAACTGCGGGATGTGCCGCGCAGGTAGTGCGGCCTACGGTACAAGAGGCGGCGGTAGTGCCTCCGGGCAGGGGACCCACGTCGTTGATGATGTCGGCACCAAGCTCCTCAACCACCATTCTGGCCACATCAGGTCGGAATGTGTCTACGGAGATGACGGCATCTGGCACTTCACGGCGAACGATGGGCAGTGCCTGTCGTAGCCGGGCCATCTCCTCCTCCTCGCTGACAGGCGTACTGCCTGGACGTGTGGAACAGGCTCCCACGTCGATGATAGTCCCTCCCTCGTCGGCTATCTGGCGAGCGCGGATGGCAATGGCCTCCTCCGTCTCGACACGGCTCGCAGCATAGAAAGAGTCGGGTGTGACGTTCAGGATGCCCATCACCACGGGGCGGCTAAGGTCCATCAAACGGCCTCGGATGTTCAGTGTGTAACGCATATCTGGGTGCAAAGGTAAGCTTTTTTTGCGGCATAACGCCTATCTTTAGGAAAAAATTTTGGCTGTTTCACAAATTATTCTTATCTTTGCGGCGTATAAACCAAAAATCAGTGCCATGCAAATCAATAGTCATCTGTCTCGTCTTATTCCCGATGTGACCGCCCATTATGGCGACCGCGAGGCTCTTATCTACAAGAATTTCGGTGGTACACAGTGGAAGTCCTGTTCCTGGCGTCAGTTTGCCGACATCGTGGGCCAGGTGTCTCGTGCCATGCTCCGGCTGGGCATCGGTGTTCAGGAGAACGTGGGAGTGTTCTCCCAGAACAGCGTCCAGTATCTCTTTACCGATTTTGGTGCCTGGGGCATCCGTGCCGTCACCATCCCGTTCTACGCCACCAGCTCTGAGCAGCAGATACAGTTCATGATCAGCGATGCCCAGATACGCTTCCTCTTCGTAGGCGAGCAGGAGCAGTACGACAAGGCACGCCGCGTCTTTTCCACCTGCAGTTCGCTGGAGCAAATTATCGTCTACGACCCTGCCGTACATCTGGAGCCCGACGACCCCACGACGATGTCCTTCTCAGACTTCCTGAAGCTGGGCGAAGGCACAGACCTGCAACAGCAGGTGGAGCAGCTGCAGCAGGAGGCCACGATGGACGACATCGCCAACATCCTCTACACCAGCGGCACGACGGGCGACTCAAAGGGCGTCATCCTGACCATGGGCCAGTACTATGCCGCCATGGAGGCCAACAACAAATGCGTACCCGTGACCGACAAGGACCGCATTCTCAACTTCCTGCCCTTCACCCATATCTTCGAGAAAGGTTGGAAGATTCTCTGCATCACCAAGGGCGCCACGCTCATCGTCAACACCCGTCCGCAGGAGGTGCAGCAGTCAATGCGCGAGACTCATCCCACGTGCATGTGCAGCGTGCCGCGCTTCTGGGAGAAGGTCTACATGGGTGTGCAGGAAAAGATAGAGAGTAGCGGAGCCCTGCAGCGCAAGCTTTTCCGCCACGCACTTGAAGTGGGCCGCCGTCATAACATAGAATACCTTGCTGCAGGCAAGGAACCGCCAATGGCCCTCCGTCTGGAGTATCAAGTGCTCAACAAGACCGTATTTTCGCTCGTACGCAAGGAACTGGGCTTAGAGAACGCCCATTTCTTCCCCACGGCAGGCTCTACGGTGTCGGCCCACGTCGAGGAGTTCGTCCACTCCATCGGCATCTTCATGGATGTAGGCTACGGACTCACCGAGAGCTTGGCCACCGTCAGCTGTCTCCACCTTGACGAGCCCTTCACCGTAGGTAGCGTCGGCATACCCATCGACAGCATCAGCATACGCATCAGCGACGAGGGCGAGGTGCTGCTGAAAGGCCCCACCATCACCAAGGGTTATTACAATCGCGACGACCTTACTAAGCAGGCCTTTACCGAAGACGGATACTTCCACACCGGCGACTCGGGCTACCTGAAGGACGGCGAGCTCTTCCTCAAGGAGCGCCTCAAGGACCTCTTCAAGACATCCAACGGCAAGTACATCGCCCCGCAGATGATTGAATCGAAGCTGCTTGTAGACAAGTACATAGACCAGCTGGCCATCATCGCCGACGAGCGCAAGTTCGTATCGGCGCTCATCGTGCCGGAATACAAGCTGCTCGAGGAGTATGCACGCCAGAATGGCATCGCCTTCAACAGCCGCGAGGACCTTTGTCAGGACAAGCGTATTTACCGCATGATGATGGAGCGCATAGAGACCCTGCAGCAGCAACTGGCGCACTATGAGCAAGTGAAGCGCTTCACCCTCCTGCCCGAGCCCTTCTCGCTGCAGCGCGGCGAGCTTACTAACACACTGAAAATCAAGCGTCGCGTACTCAACGAAAACTACAAGGCCGAAATAGAAAAGATGTACGAAGAGTAAAGCGACAATGACATGAATCTGAAAAATTTATCATTCTTACTCCTTTTTCTTTTCTTCGGGCAATTATGCCAAGGTATGGACAATGCTGGAGGTTCATCGGACCTGAAGGGTCTGACTACTAATAACTTCCCCATACTCGACGGTTCTGACTCCACGTATCCTCTGCGGCAGATACTCATGTGCAAGCTTCTGGGGTTCGGCTATGAGTGGCAGATCAGCCCGTTCATACAAAACCCGGACGAGGCTCCTCATTTAGTGCAGCCGTTTTTCACGTGTACTGAGAACGAAAGAATTCACCTCAGTACGAAATGCATGCTTAATTCCAACACCCACCAGTCGTTCGTCAATCTTATCGACAGCAAGGTTGAAATCATCATCACCGCAAGGAGCATATCCCGGGACGAAAAGTCGTATGCCGAGGAGCAAGGGGTGACGTTGATAGAGAAGCCGATAGCCAGAGATGCCCTCACGTTTATGGTAAACTTGGAGAATACGGTCAAAAGCCTTACCATAGAACAGATACAGGCGATATACACAGGCAACATCGTGAACTGGAGCGAGGTGGGTGGTCAGGACATGACGATTGTCCCGTATGTGCGCAACAGGAACTCAGGCAGCCAAGAGAAGTTTGAGACGATGGTGATGGACGGCCTCACGATAAAGGACTTCCCCGAAATGCAGATAGGACGGACCATGATGACGCCCTACTACCAGCTGGAACAGGACAAGGCCGGCATTGGCTTCACGCCTTTCTATTACTACAGCGTCATAGTCGGTACAGGCACCACGAAGGCCATTGGAGTCAACGGCACCGCTATGACCAAGGAGAACATCATCAACGGCACCTATCCCTACATCACCAACGTATATGCCGCCGTGCGTTCTGACACCGACAAGTCCTCAATGGCCTACAGACTGTTTGAATTCCTTACAAGCGAGCAGGGGCAGACCATTGTTGACGAGAGCGGCTACGTGCCCGTCCAGACATCAACGGGCGTGGCCTCAAGGGAACGTGAAACGATAACCGTCGTACGGGACGGCCGTAGCATAGCACTTTCTTCACCCGCGAAGCCCGTCCGAATATCAGTCTCAGACCTGAGCGGGAGAAGCATTTTCAGCAGTCATGTAGACACACACACCGTAAAGCTTCCCACGTCATTGTCCGGCCTCTATGTCATTTCCGTATGGCTGGACGATGGCAGCGTCATCGGGAAAAAGGTAGTGTTTTAAGAATCCCCGCACCGCCGGGTTTGCTATGCGGGGGAGATGAATCAACACATTTGCTATGTGAAGAGCGGAAGATTGCAAATCTTCTATGAGAAAAAGCTACCTAAAGTCGGTTGAAAGACGGCACTTCCTGAGAGAAAGGACGGAGTAGGCTGAATAATTCTCGAGAGAATTTGTGAGAAAGAACGGCTTATTCTTATAGAAAGAACGGCTTTCTCTCAGAAATTCTCTCGAGAATTTCTCAGTTTGAACCGTTCTTTATAGGAGCATAGTCCGTCCTCTTATGTAGAAAAGGCCGTTCTGACTGATAGCAAACAATAAGCAAACGGCCCAAACCTGGGGTTTGAGCCGTTTATAGTAGGAATTCTTTCCGGCAATTACTTTACGATTCTCTTCTCGCCGTCGATGACGTAGATGCCTTTCTTCATCTGTCCGCTCATGCGGCGTCCGTTGAGGTCGTAAGTCTCACCGTTGACTTTCTCAGCCTCGATGCCGGCGATGGCAGTAGCCTCACTCATGGTCATGTGCTTGATTTGCAGCTCGTTGGCCGAAGATGACTGCTCGTCCCATGAGAAACCACAGCGTGTGGGCAGGAAGGTCTTGTCGCCCTCGGTGCGTACGAGCACGCTCTCCAGAGGATAGACGTCCTGCTGGGCGGGAATACCGTAGCGACCTTCCTTGGTCATAGCCTCCCAGCTGCTCGAGAAGGTCACCTGGTTGCCCTGTCCGTCAATGAAGCGAACGGCCTTCAGGTTGGTGTCCATGGTCATGGCATCGGTATTCTTGAAGCGGAGGGTCTGCTCCTTGGGCGAGTAGACGAGATAGGGCACACCAGCCTCAATGCCACTGGCGGTGCAGTCGGCGAAGCAGAGGTTGAGCACGTTGCCCTCCTGACGGATGGCTACGAGACGCTCAACGGTCAGGCCAGGTGCGGCCTCGCTGAGCTGCTCGGCACTCATCGACATGGGCAGGCATAGCGTGTTGTAGCCTGCAAAGAAATAACGACTCACCTGAGCGGTCTTGCTCTGGTCCTGCAGCAGCTCCACGTTGAGCTTCGTGGTGTTGGTGCTCACGTATTTCACCTGTGCACTGGCCGTGAGACAGAAGGCCGATGCCAGAAGTGCGATAAATGTATGCTTCATAATCATTTAGGAGTTAAGGAAGTTAAAGGAGTTAAAGGAGATAAAGACGTTACTTTCCTTAAAGGAATTAAAGGAGTTAAGGAAGCCTTCCTCAACTCCTTTATCTTTTGAAAAATCTTTACAAAGTAGAATTACTTCAGAGCGTCTGCAAAGTCGCTGCCGGCCTTGAATTTCACCTGCTTCTTAGCGGGGATAGTGATCTTCTGCTTGGTAGCGGGGTTGATGCCCTCGCGAGCAGCGCGAGCGCCGACAGAGAATGTGCCAAAGCCGATGAGGGCAACCTTGTCGCCAGCAGCAAGGGCGTCCTTGACGGCTACGATAGTGGCCTCGAGGGCCTTCTTGGAATCAGCTTTCGAGAGACCAGCACCAGCTGCAATCTTCTCAATTAATTCGGTTTTGTTCATAATGTTGATAATAATTTAGTGAATAATAAGGTTATAAAGTTCAAATTCTTCGGCAAATATAGCGTAAAGTATTGATAAAACAAACAAAAATCAAGAAAAAGTTTGATTTTTTATGAAAAAAAGTGCTTTCTGCCCCTTTTTTGTCTCTGGAGAGAGATATTTTTCGTAATTTTGCAGCCGAATTGCATTATTGTGCATGACAAGGCACCAAATAGTAAATTGTAAATCCATAAATAGTAAATATCGAAGATGTTCAATAATATTCCTGCGGTGACCCGCAACTTGCTCCTGATAAACATCTTGGTCTACGTGGCCCAATGGCTCTTCGAGACCTCTGGTGTGAGTCTGGTGGAGTATGGCGGTCTGCACTTCTTCTTGGCCAGTCATTTCCACCTCTGGCAGTTCTTCACCTACATGTTTCTGCATGGTGGGTTTACCCATCTGTTTTTCAACATGTTTGCCCTCTGGATGTTCGGCTGCGTGATAGAACGAGTTTGGGGTCCGAAGAAATTCCTTTTTTATTACATTTTCTGCGGAATAGGTGCCGGACTATGCCAAGAACTGGTGCAATTCTGTGAGTTCTACTACACGGTGCAGCAGCAATTCCCAGACACTTCGCTGTCTGAGACGATGGCCATCCTGGGCAACAGCGACCTCAACGGTGCGCTGACCATCGGTGCCTCGGGTGCCATCTATGGCATCCTGCTCGCCTTCGGTATGATTTTCCCCAACGAGCGTATCTTCATCTTCCCGCTGCCCGTGCCCATCAAGGCTAAGTGGTTCGTATGTATTTATGTGGCCATCGAAATATTCTCAGCCCTTTCGGCCGTAGGCGACGGCATTGCCCACATGGCCCACGTGGGAGGCATGCTCTTCGGATTCCTGCTCATCATCTACTGGCGTCGCCATCCGGAGCGTAACTTCGACCTGAGCAGCAGCCGACAGTTCTTCGAGAAATGGGGCAAGCCGAAAAAGACCGGTCCCACCCTTGACACGGAGCAATACGGCGAGACCACCACGACGACCACTACGGGCTATGGTCCCCGCCGCGAGGACGACATGGAGTATAACGCCCGGAAGAAAGCCCTGCAGGAAGAGATCGACGCCCTGCTCGACAAGATTCGCCTAAGCGGGTATGACAGTCTGACAAAGGAAGAGAAGAAACGCCTCTTCGAGGCCAGCCGCCAATGAAGTTTGTAAAAGCATTGATTGTCAACCTGCTGACGCTGGTAGCCCTGATTGTCGGCCTGTTGTTGATAGCTGTGGGTTATAGCGACCGCATACCGCCCGCCGACCACCCGCTATTGGCCTGTGCCGGTATGGCAATGCCCGTCGCAATAGCGCTCAACATAGGCATGCTGCTCATAATGCTCTTTGTCAAGTGGCAACGGGCATGGATTCCGCTGGCGGCCTTTGTCGTAACCTACATACCCATACGCACATACGTACCTTTACATTTTACTACAGGCGAGGCAGAGCATGAGGTAGGTCTGCGACTGATAACCTACAACGTCTGCGGATACAGCGGAAACCACAAGTACAACCACGCCTTAGACAGCATCACCAACTACATCATGGCCCAAGATGCAGACATTGTGTGCATACAGGAAGAACAGAGCGGGAAGTATAAGTCTGAGGAGCGATGGAAAGAACTGTACCCCTACAACGAAATACTGTTCCTTAATGAGAATGACAAAAAGTCCTACAACATCGTGGGCATACACTCCCGACTGCCCATCATCAAGAGCGAACGGATAGAATATGTATCAAGAAGCAACGGCTCCGTAGCCTATTACCTCCAGCTTGGCAACGACACTATCATCGTCATCAACAACCATCTGGAAAGTACACACCTCACCGAAAAGGAACGCACACAGTATAAAGAGATACTTAAGGGCAACAAGGAGCGAGAGCAGGCTGAGCAGGAACTATCCTCGCTCATCAAGGTGCTGGGCAAAAGCATGGTGAAACGCGCACCGCAGGCCGAGGCCGTCCACCGCTACGTAGAGGCCCACAGCCAGTACCCCATCATCGTCTGCGGAGACTTTAACGACACACCCATCTCCTACACCCGGCATGTCATCGCCCAAGGACTTACCGACTGTTATGCCGAAGCCGGTTGCGGACTCGGTTTGTCATATAATCGGAAAGGATTCAACTTCCGCATAGACCACATTTTCTGCTCTTCACACTTCACACCAATATCGTGCAAAGTTGACAACAAGATGGACGTAAGTGACCATTATCCCATGATTTGCAGCATGAAAAGGAATAATAAACCCTAAAAAATATGTGAAAGTTATCCAAAAATTTCTTCATCTGTAAAAAAAGCCGTATATTTGCACGCTAAAATTTGAAAATATCTATCAAATTACAAACAAATAACAAAATGCAAAACAAAGGAATTGTAAAATTTATTGCAGTAGCACTCATCCTTGTGTGCTGCTTCTATCTTTCCTTCTCCTTCGTTACTCGTTACCACGAGAACAAGGCCGCAGCTCTTGCTGAGCAGGTCGGAGAAGAAGCCGGACAGGCCTACCTGGACTCGGTATCATCAACCAACGTCTATCTCATGACCTACAACCTCAAGGAGTGCCGTGAGATGGAGATTGGCCTCGGCCTTGACCTTAAGGGCGGTATGAACGTTATCCTCGAAGTCAGCGTACCCGATATTATCGACGTGCTCGCCGACCACAAGAAGGACGAGGGTTATCGCAAAGCTTGGGAAATGGCCAAGAAGGACGAGGAGCAGAGTCAGTCTGACTACATCACCCTCTTCTACAACCGCTGGAAGGAGACTGGCAATGGCCGTCCCCTGGCTGCCATTTTCGCCACCCAGCAGATGAAGAACACCGTAAACACCAAGAGCACCGACGAGGAAGTTCTCAAGGCCCTGCGTGCCGAGGTTGACGCCGCCGTCGATAACGCCGAGACCGTCGTCCGCACCCGTGTGGATAAGTTCGGCGTAGTGCAGCCTAACATACAGAAGCTCGAGGGCCAGAGCCGCATCATGGTTGAAATGCCTGGTGTGAAGGAGCCCGAGCGTGTACGTAAGCTTCTCCAGGGAAGTGCAAACCTGGAGTTCTGGGAGACCTACAACGCCCAGGACGCCCTGCCTTATCTGGCACAGCTCAACCAGGCCTATGCTGCCGAGATGAGCCACATCAACGCTGAAGACACAGAGAGCACAGAGGCTACTGAGGCAACAGAGGCCACGGAGACCGAAGAGGCCACCGAGAAGCCCGCTACTAATAATGAAGTCCTTGACAGCGCCAGAAACGCCCTCGACGCCGCCGCTGAGAAAATCAGCGAGGCCGAGGCCGCCCTTGGCAGCGCCGACCAGGACATGGAGCGTGTACGCCGCCAGAACCCGCTGCTTGCCTATCTTGACACCCGCTTCGCCGGACTGGCCATGCTTGGCTATGCCAACGCCAACGACGTTGCCAAGATCAACGAGGTCATCAACAGCGACATCGCCAAGAAAGTGCTGCCCGCTGACATGAAGCTGCTGTGGAGCGCTAAGCCCGCACGCCTCGAGGGTGCCAAGGGTGACTTCTACGAGCTCTACGCTATCAAGGTCACTGACCCCAACGGCAAGGCTCCCCTGAGTGGTGACGTCATCGTCAACGCCAAGGATGACTTCTCACAGGGTCTGGGCAAGAGCGAGCCCGTCGTGTCCATGCAGATGAACACCGAGGGTACCCGCATTTGGGCCAACCTGACTAAGATGAACATCGGCCGCGCCATCGCTATCGTGCTTGATGACGTTGTGTACAGCGCTCCCCGTGTGAACGACGAGATTACCGGCGGTAACTCTCAGATTTCGGGTAGCTTCACTCCCGCCGAGACCAAGGACCTTGCCAACACGCTGAACTCTGGTAAGATGCCGGCTCCGACCCGTATCGTCCAGGAGCAGGTCGTCGGTCCTACCCTCGGTGCACAGTCCATCCAGCAGGGCTTCTGGTCATTCGTTGTGGCCTTCATCCTGCTGATGTGCGTCATGCTTCTCCTCTACGGTCTCATTCCCGGTATGCTGGCCAACTGCGCCCTGCTCTTCAACCTCTTCTTCACACTGGGTATCCTCGCCTCGTTCCAGGCCGCTTTGACCATGCCTGGTATCGCCGGTATCGTGCTGACGCTGGGTACCGCTGTGGACGCCAACGTGCTTATCTATGAGCGCACGAAGGAAGAGCTTCGCAAGGGTCTGCACATCAAGGAGGCTCTGAACCAAGGTTATGCCAACGCCTTCTCGGCCATCTTCGACTCGAACCTCACTTCGTTGATCACGGGTATCATCCTCTACGTCTTTGGTACTGGTCCTATCCGCGGCTTCGCCACGACCCTTATCATCGGTATCTGCGTCAGCTTCTTCACCGCCGTGTTCATGACCCGTCTGGTCTATGACCATCAGATGAAGCGCGACAAGTGGCAGAACCTCACCTTCTCCACTTCCTTCTCGAAGAACCTCATGCAGGGCACGCACTTCAACTTCATGGGTGCCTATAAGACCTCTTACACCGTTTGGATTGCAGCCGCCATCATCTTCATCCTCTGCTTCTTCTTCCGTGGACTCGACCAGAGTATCGACTTCACCGGTGGTCGTAACTACGTGGTGACCCTCGACAAGGAAGTTCCCGTGGAGGAGGTTCGTGACCTCGTCAGCAACGTCTTTACTGAGGACGAGGGCAAGGTGGCTTACACCAGCGTTATCGCCCTGGGTGCTTCGAGCGACAAGACCGTGCGTATCTCCACCAACTGGAAAATCAACTCTAACGACCCCATCGTCGACGACCAGGCTGAGGACATCCTCTACAACACGTTGAAGGAAGGCGGTCTCATCACTCAGGAGAGCATTGAGTCGTTCAAGAACCCCGACGAGCGTGAGGGTGGTTCCATCATTGAGTCTTCAAAGGTTGGTCCTTCCATCGCTAAGACCATTACCCGTGGCGCTATCATCAGCGTCATCTTGGCTCTGATTGCCATCTTCCTTTACATCTTGCTGCGCTTCCGCAACGTGGCCTTCTCTGTTGGCTCAATCGTTGCCCTGGCCTTCGATGCCCTTATCGTCATCGGCTTCTACTCGCTGCTCCACCACGTCGTGCCTTGGTCGCTCGAGGTCGACCAGACGTTCATCGGTGCTATCCTGACCGTGATTGGTTACTCCATCAACGATAAGGTGGTGGTCTTCGACCGTATCCGTGAGAACATTGGCCTCTTCCCCAAGCGTGACCGCCGCCAGCTGTTCAACGAGTCGCTGAACCAGACCCTGGCCCGTACCATCAACACGTCGGTGACGACGCTCGTCGTGCTGCTCACCATCTTCTTCCTTGGTGGCGACAGCATCCGCTCGTTCTCCTTCGCCATGATTCTCGGTGTCATCTTCGGTACGCTCTCTTCCATTTTCATCGCTGCTCCTACGGCTTACCTCACGATGAGCAAGAAGGACCGCAAGGAAATAGAGCCCGCAGCTGCATAGTATTATATATAATGTTCGCATACATATATAATATATAATTATTCCCCAAAAGAAAGCCCACCGTCAGCATTTGCCTGGCGGTGGGCATTTCTTTTGCCCAGAAATGGTCAATTATAAGGGTCAGAATTGTCTTTTAGTAAACATATCAAGCAATGTCCGCATCATTGAAGGTTTCGAAGTTGACCCGCTTACTGACTATACCATGACATTCTGGGTAAAGACCGACAAGGACGCTTATTTCCACATGACCTTCTCTGGCAACAGTACTAATGGCAGTTGGATTTTAAAGGCCGGCGAATGGACGAAGATTGTGATGCTGCATGATGTCCATCAGAATCTTCGTCGCCTTCTTGAAGAGGTTCGGGTTCGACTTCTTCCACTTGCGCAGCGTTCGGTCGGCCTCCTTGGAGTATTCAATCGTGTAAATCATAGGCTGTCGAAATAGCGCTGCATCTCCTCGGGGGTGCTGCACTTAATGGTTTCGCCCTTGGCCATTTCGCGGCGTGCCTTGTTGATGGAGCGGCGCATGGCGGGAGTGATGGACTTGTCGTCGCTGATGGTGGCCACGCGCACCGATGCTATGCCACGTATCAGCTTCAGTGCCCTCTTGATGTCGGCCACGAGCGCGTTGTCCTCCAGCGTGATAATCATCTGGGCCGGATTAGTTATTGATGTTGCTGTTGCCATAATTATGCCCATTAATGTGTTATAACGGGGGCAAAGGTACGAATTAATTTTCACATAACATGCGATGGTGGCGTTAAAAGTACAAAAAGCGGGCGAAACGACGAACGAAGCAAGCCCTGTTCCGCTGGATTTCAATCGGGTCAGAGGTGTGATGTAAAGAAAAATGTCAGAATAAAGCATCGAGGGAACAAGGCGTTCCAGTGAAAAGACCTGCACAAACTTGGCGGTTTGTGCAGGTTTTCTGGTGGCAAAGGGCTGCAAAAACAGGGGTGCGGGGATTGCAAATTCCCTTCAACGGTGAGAAATGTGGGGTGAGAGGCGGTCGTTTAACGTTTATTAGTACGTAGAAGAAGGAAAATGCTCATTTTGACACTCGGCGAAAAACGGGGTGATGGTGCATGGAAAATTAATAGATATACAGAAAAATGGGGCGATTAATGCAGAAATATACATAAACATGCAGATAGCGGTGACGGCTGCGGAATAGCCAATAAGCCGTTCTTTCTATAGGAATAAGCCGTTCTTTCCATGAGAAAAAGCCGTTCTTTCCCATAGAAAAGACTATCTTTTCTCCTGGAAAAGGTAGTCTTTTCTATGGGTGGTGTCATGCCCCTCCAAAACTCGCAAATATGGAGCCGAGGATGGTGCCGGTGGACGCCGTCGCAGGCTCAGCGGGGTCTTTGTAAAAATATTTACCGTTTTTTCCGTTTGAAAGAAAAAGGCGGAATTAGACGAGCGAGACTCCTATTATTTTAATAACTCAGAGAAGGCTGAGTCCACAGAGGAACACAGAACAGAGATGACGGGGGTATAAAAGAGTTTGGCAAGAGACTCCTTCGGTATTTCACAGAGAGGGCTGAAGCCGTAGAACAATGCGCAGCACCTCTGTGAAGAGGCTTTAGCCTCCTCTTGTCACCTCATCCATTATTACGCCAGCCTCCGTGAAAGCTGTGGTCCTCCGTGGTGAAAAGAAAAAGGGCAGAATCAGACAAACAAGATTACCTACGTCAGTACCGTTTGAAAATCATTTGCAAGTTAATTAAGGTTAAACTTTTTATTTCTTGTTAATTTCATCGGCAGTCCGAGAGCAGGGATTAGGAGATATAGAAAAATATGTGTACCTTTGCAGCCCAAAATGCACCCTTTATATAGAGGGTGTATAGTGATGTTTTGAAATATACACAATAATATATATAATAATAAACAAAAAACAAAAACAATTATGCCTACAATTTCACAATTGGTTCGCAAGGGCAGGAAAGTGATCGTAGACAAGTCGAAGTCACCCGCGCTGGACAACTGTCCTCAGCGCCGTGGTGTCTGTGTACGTGTCTACACGACCACGCCCAAGAAGCCTAATTCGGCTATGCGAAAAGTTGCCCGTGTTCGCTTGACCAACCAGAAGGAGGTCAACAGTTACATTCCCGGAGAGGGACACAACCTGCAGGAGCACAGCATCGTGCTGGTGCGCGGCGGTCGTGTGAAGGACCTTCCCGGTGTGCGCTATCACATCGTCCGCGGTACGCTCGATACCGCCGGTGTCGCTAACCGCCTGCAGCGCCGCTCCAAGTACGGAGCCAAGCGTCCGAAGGCTGCTAAGAAGAAGTAAGACGAGGAAGTGAGTTTTGAGTTTTTAGGTTCTATGGGTGCTCGGTGATGAGCAGGCTCAGAACCGGAAAGAGGAACAATAAACGTTAAACTCTAAAACTCAAACAACTCAAAAACTCAAAAACTTACTTAAACTCAGAAAACTTAAAAACGAAAAAAACGTTTTGCTGGAAGGAAATCTTAAAGGTTGAGTAAATGTCCGAGCGATGGACGTTGAAGACGCAGACAAAGAACAGCCCCAAGCAGACAGAAAAACAGTTAAAACTAAAAATGAGAAAAGCTAAGCCAAAGAAGCGCGTGATCCTGCCGGATCCCGTATTCAACGACAAGAAAGTGTCGAAGTTTGTCAACCACCTGATGTTCGACGGTAAGAAGTCGAAATCGTATGAAATCTTCTACAACTCGCTCGAGATTGTGAAGAACAAGATGAAGGATGCCGAGAAGTCTCCTCTGGAGATTTGGAAGCAGGCCCTCGACAACATCACCCCGCAGGTGGAGGTGAAGAGCCGCCGTATCGGCGGTGCCACATTCCAGGTGCCCACAGAGATTCGCCCCGACCGTAAGGAGAGCGTATCGATGAAGAACATGATTCAGTTTGCACGCAAGCGCAGCGGCAAGTCGATGGCTGAGAAGCTCTCGGCTGAGATTATGGACGCCTTCAACAACCAGGGCGGTGCCTTCAAGCGTAAGGAGGACATGCACCGTATGGCTGAGGCTAACCGTGCCTTCGCACACTTCCGCTTCTAATTGTTAGCCCCCTAAGTTAGGGGGTTGGGGGTCTGAACAGATGGCCTCCAACCCCTTAAGTTAGGGGCTAACTTCTATAAGGATAACATTTAACAATAGGTAATAATTTAACAGGAGAGAGAACAAGCGATTGTTCAGACCCCCGACCCCCTAACTTAGGGGGCTAAGCAAGAGAAAAACAATGGCAAAACAGGATTTGCACTTAACGCGCAACATCGGCATCATGGCTCATATCGATGCCGGTAAGACTACCACGTCAGAGCGCATATTGTTCTACACAGGTAAGACCCACAAGATTGGTGAGGTACACGACGGCGCTGCCACCATGGACTGGATGGCACAGGAGCAGGAGCGTGGCATCACCATCACTTCGGCAGCAACGACCTGCTACTGGGAGTGGAACCAGCAGAAGTTTAAGATTAACCTTATCGACACTCCGGGACACGTGGACTTCACCGCCGAGGTGGAGCGCTCGCTGCGTGTGCTCGACGGTGCCGTGGCCACCTACTCGGCTGCCGACGGCGTTCAGCCCCAGTCGGAGACCGTGTGGCGTCAGGCCGACAAGTATAACGTGCCCCGTATCGGCTACGTGAACAAGATGGACCGTTCGGGTGCCGACTTCTTCGAGACCGTGCAGCAGATGCGCGACATTCTCGGAGCTAACCCCGTAGTCATTCAGGTGCCTATCGGCGCCGAGGAGAACTTCAAGGGTGTCGTCGACCTCATCAAGATGAAGGCCATCCTGTGGCACGACGAGTCGATGGGTGCCGAATACGACATTGAGGAGATTCCCGCCGACCTCGTGGACGAGTGCGACGAGTGGCGCAACAAGCTGCTCGAGGCCGCCGCTGAGTACGACGAGGCCCTGATGGAAAAATACTTCGACAACCCCGGAAGCATTACCGAAGCAGAAATCATCGCTGCCATACGCAAGGGTACTTGCAACATGGAGTGCACTCCTATGGTTTGCGGCTCAAGCTATAAGAACAAGGGCGTGCAGCCCCTGCTCGACTATGTGTGTGCCTTCCTCCCCGCCCCTGTCGACGTGGAGGTCATCAAGGGCACGAATCCTAACACCGAGGAGGAGGAAGACCGCAAGCCCAGCGAGGACGAGCCTACGGCAGCCCTGGCCTTTAAGATTGCCACCGACCCCTACATGGGCCGCCTGGTGTTCTTCCGCGTCTACTCAGGCAGCGTGAAGGCCGGCTCGTATGTCTTCAACCCCCGATCGGGCAAGAAGGAGCGCATCAGCCGCCTCTTCCAGATGAACTCCAACAAGGAGATTCCCATGGAGAGCATCGACGCTGGCGACATCGGCGCAGGCGTGGGCTTCAAGGACATCCGCACCGGCGATACCCTCTGCGAGGAGGAAAAGCCTATCGTGCTCGAGTCGATGACCTTCCCCGACACCGTGATTTCTATTGCTGTGGAGCCAAAGTCTCAGGCCGACATCGCTAAACTCGACAACGGACTGGCCAAGCTGGCCGAGGAAGACCCGACCTTCACCGTGCGTACTGACGAGCAGAGCGGCCAGACCATCATCAGCGGTATGGGCGAGCTGCACCTCGATATCATCATCGACCGTCTGAAGCGCGAGTTCAAGGTGGAGTGTAACCAGGGTAAGCCCCAGGTGAACTACAAGGAGGCCATCACGAAGATGGTCGAGATCGACGAGACCTACAAGAAGCAGTCGGGCGGTCGCGGTAAGTACGCCAAGATGCTCGTCCAGGTGGGTCCTGTCGACGATGACTGGAACATCAAGGAGAACGGCGGACTGCAGTTTGTCAACGAGGTGAAGGGCGGTAACATCCCCAAGGAGTTCATCCCCAGCATCCAGAAGGGCTTCGAGACAGCTATGAAGAACGGTATCCTCGGCGGCTATCCGCTCGATTCACTGAAGGTGACCGTCGTCGACGGCGCTTTCCACCCCGTCGACTCTGACCAGCTGTCGTTCGAGATTGCAGCCCAGATGGCTTACAAGGAGGCTTGCGCCAAGGCAAAGCCCGTGCTTATGGAGCCCATCATGAAGCTCGAGGTGGTGACACCCGAGGAGAACATGGGCGACGTCATCGGCGACCTGAACAAGCGGCGCGGACAGGTGGAAGGCATGGACGAGGCCCGTAGCGGCGCACGCGTCGTGAAGGCCAAGGTACCCCTCTCGGAGATGTTCGGCTACGTAACCGCCCTGCGTACCATCACCAGCGGACGTGCCACCAGCTCCATGGAGTACAGCCACCACGCACCCCTCGCCAGCAGCATCGCCAAAGAGGTGCTCACAGAGGCCGGCGGCCGCGCAGACCTGGTGTAAGGATTTTCCCGTTATCACGAAATAACATGACAACGACATCCCCTGAAACAAGAATCCCGGAATCGTCTCTACGGTTCCGGGATTATTTGTTCAAAAACTTTTTTGTTAAAAAAAGAGCAAATATTTGGTAGTTCGGAAGAAAATACCTACCTTTGCACCCGCAAACGAAAAAGCTTGCATCGTTCTTATTCATGGTGCCCGTAGTTCAGTTGGTTAGAGCGTCAGATTGTGGTTCTGAATGTCGACGGTTCGAGTCCGTCCGGGCACCCTTCTAAAGCTCCTGTAAGTCAATAACTTACAGGAGCTTTTGTTTATCCTTAAGCATGTGGCTACAGCCTCAAAAACGCTCATATTTGGGTCAAAAACCATTGATTGTTTACCTGTTGTTTACCGCAAAATTGAAACGTAACATGTTGGCAATCAAAGCAATGGTTAAAAAGGAGGGTTTGCGTGTTTACCGCAAGTTCAACGTAAAGCTAAGTTTTACGTACAAACATTTCTACAATGCACATCCGAAAGTGTTCGCAACCTACAAGGATGGTCACAACAGGGTTCATGGCTCACACCATGCTCACATGCTCAGGGAATCTCAGCAATGGGTTTTCCCTATTTGTTTTGCTGCAGACTCTTTACAACTTTACATGGATTACCAACAGCAAGAGTATTTGAAGGAATGTCGTGAGTGACCACAGATCCAGCACCGATAGTCACGTTGTCGCCGATGGTAACACCTGGTAGGATGGTAACGCTACCACCAATCCATACGTTATGGCCAATGGTGACAGGTTTCGCCCATTCCTGACGGGAGTTGCGCTCCACGGGGTCAGTACTATGGCAGGCCGTGTAAATGCTGACATTTGGACCGATGAAACAGTCATCGCCAATGGTAACACTGGCTTCGTCGAGGACAGTGAAATTGAAGTTGGCAAAGAACCGCTTGCCAATGCTGATTTGCTTGCCATAGTCGCAGTGGAACGGCTGGTTAATGATAAACTCATCATCTGCCATAAGGCCAAACAAACCCTTCAGGATTTCCTTCATCCGCCGGGTTTCCGATGGACGCAGAGAGTTGTACTCATAAAGCACTTCTCTTGCCACCATCAACTCTTCTATCAGTTCTGGGTCAACGGCAGAATAAACCTCGCCTGCCAGCATCTTTTCTTTCTCTGTCATATCTTTCTTGCGTCATACGGCACCTAACAATTCTATTTCAAAGCCTCCAACTCCTGCAGTGTCAAATTCTCTATGGAGTGCTCAATTATTCGAATCAGTTCTTAGCGCCTATAGTCGCAGACTGTCCGAAACGTCCTGTGTATGCCATATCTATCACTATTTAAAATTCCAGAATCCAGTACCAGTCTCAGGGTCGAACTTTCTTCCGATAGACCCTCCAAAAGTTGGTCGCAATTCTATCTCGGCAGTATAGAGTACCGTAGTCGATTTAAGATGTCCTCCTGCCATTCCATGCTGACCATCCTTCTTGAAAGAAAACAAAGTATGAGTATGTTGATATAGCTGGCCATCATCACCAGAAACAACATTACCGTTGAGAGACACCAGTTCCAACATCCCTTCAATCTTCTCCGTCTCGAAGCTACCAGTTTCAGGGATGAACACCTGCAATTCGGCACTACTGCATCCTCCAATACCTGAGAAAAAGGCTGAAGGAATGGATTCTTTATGGCAGATTTCGAGGATGTTGCTGATGACTTCATCACCTCGATCCATCCTGATATAGAACGTTTCGCCTATCTTCTTGTATTCCATAACTTCATAAACAATCCTAAATTTTGATGCAAATTTAGCAATTTTACAGCATTTTTCCTTATTTTTGTGCTCACATTTAAGTGTATTTAGATATTTGACCCAACACAAAAACGATTAGAGCTTATGAAAACGAAAAAAGTAATTAAGGGAGTATGCCTGACAGTGATGGCACTCATTGCGTGTTTATTGATTATCTGTCTGGGCTTCTGGCTCATTGACGGTCGCTCGCCACAGGCTTACTTCGTCGCCCATGCATTACCACAAACAACAATGGAAGACTATGAAAAGGGTAAGGGCGACATGACCGATAAGAGCATCGTGGAAATACCTGACGGTGTAGAGTTTTCTCGTGAAGTGAAGCAATACAAAGTGGGTGACATGCAGGTGTTTGAATCCGCAGCAGAAGATGACTCCAAGCCCATTGTACTCTATATCCACGGTGGGGCATACGTGAACAACTTCTCATCGAGGCACTGGAGTGCGATGGCCGAGTGGGCAGAGACAACAGGCTGCGGCATCGTGACTCCTAACTATCCACTGCTCTTCCGCTATACGGCCAAGGATGCCCATCCGCTGATGATTCAGCTTTACAGGCAACTGCTGGAGCGTTTCCCCGCCAAACGCATTATGATTATGGGCGATTCTGCCGGCGGAGGTTTCAGTCTGGCCTTGACACAGGAGCTGAAGGCTGACTCCATTGACCTGCCCAACCGACTTGTGCTCATCTCGCCCTGGGTGGATGTCGTGGGAGGCGATGATGCGCTTCAGGAGTACGACACCTTCCTTAACAATGAGGTGCTGCGGCATATAGGAGCAGACTGGGCAGGCGACATGGATGTCCACGATCCTATCATCTCTCCTTTCTACGGCGACATGCAGGGATTACCGCCCATTGACCTCTTTACTGGCACATGGGAAGTGTTCTATACGGATATTGTCAAGACCTACGACAAGATGAAGGCTACAGGTGTAGATGTCCGTCTGCATGTGAAAGAGAAGATGGGCCACGTCTATCCCCTCTGGCCCTGTCCTGAAGGAAATGAAGCCCGTAAGGAAATTGCAGAAATAATCAAAAACTAACATAAAAACAAAAGATTTATCATCATGAGCAATCCCCTATTCAACATCCAATATGGCCTGTTCGTCATCACAACGTGTGACGATGGGCGTGACAATGGCTGCATTAGCAACACCGTAGCACAAGTAACGGCCCAGCCAAACCGCATCTCCGTGGCCCTGAACAAGGGCAACCTGACCACCGAGCTCATCCAGCGCTCACACCGGTTCACAGCCTCCATCCTCAGCGAGGCTGCCGACTTCGAACTGTTCAAGCACTTCGGCTTCCAGAGCGGACGCACGGTCGATAAGTTCGCTGACTTCACCGATTGTCGCCGCGTCGCCAACGGCACGCTGGCCATCACGCGTGGCACCAACGCCTTTATCTCTGCCGACGTGGAACAGGCTGTCGATCTGGGAACTCACATGCTCTTCGTTGGTCTCGTCACCGAGATGGAAGTGCTCGCCGATGTTCCCTCGGCCACGTATAACTACTACCAGCAGCACATCAAGCCGAAACCCCAGCCCGTCGGCCAGACAGCAGAGGGCAAGACCATCTGGCGCTGCAGCATCTGCGGATATGAATATGTCGGCGAGGAACTTCCCGAAGATTTCACCTGCCCAATCTGTAAGCATCCCGCATCAGACTTCGTGAAGGTCACCGCCAAGGCCGATGCACCTGCCACTGGCAATAAGTATGCTGGCACACGCACTGAGAAGAATCTCGAAACCGCCTTCGCCGGAGAGTCGATGGCCCGCAACAAGTACACCTACTACGCCTCCGTGGCCAAGAAGAACGGCTACGAGCAGATTGCCGCCCTCTTCCTGAAGACAGCCGAAAACGAGAAGGAGCACGCCAAGCTGTGGTTCAAGCATCTGGGTGGTCTGGGCCAGACGGCTGAGAACCTGCTACATGCTGCCGACGGCGAGAACTATGAGTGGACCGACATGTACGCCACCTTTGCCCGCGAGGCTGACGAGGAGGGCTTCCATGAGCTGGCCGAGCAGTTCCGGGGCGTGGCAGCCATCGAGAAGCATCATGAGGAGCGCTATCGTGCCCTGCTGCGCAACGTCGAGGCAGCCGAGGTCTTCCGCAAGAGCGGCGTCAGCATCTGGGAGTGCCGCAACTGCGGCCATATCGTCATTGGCACCGACGCCCCCGATGTTTGTCCGGTCTGCTTCCATCCGCAGTCGTATTTCGAGATAAACGCGGAGAACTATTGAAACTCTGAGTTTGAACGGCTTTCTTTGAGAGAGAGAACGGCTTTTTCTAATAGAGGAAAGGAGCAATATCACGTTGAATATTGCTCCTTTTTTCAATCCATTACAATTATCGCTTATCGGGAATACCATAGTCTGGCCAGCGTTCTTGCGGATAGTAGCCCTTCAGGGTCTTTTTCGACTCCGCATAAGAAGCCTTGACGAGGGTCATCAGGTCGTTCATCTTCTTTACCCTGGGAGTCAACTCCTCGCGCAAGCGGTCAACTTCGGCATTGGCTTCTGAAAGCATTGCCACCGTTTTTTCCATCTGGTCGATTTCGTTGTTCGACACACCACGTTCACCCATTTCTTTCACGTGACGGCGCAGCCCTTCAATAAGGTTGCGACTCTTCTCAATCTGAATTTCTGTTGTCTTTGACATAATGTTTAATTGTTACGTTATTAATGGTACTATTTCAGTATCTTTTCATCGCAAAATTAACAAAAAAAGTCGATTTAACATACGCTATGGAGCATCACTTTTTCGATTTTTTAAGATGGAAAGCGTATTGTATTTAACGTTTTTTGTACCTTTGCAACCGATTTAGAACAATGACTCTATAGCCTAATTATGGTAGGTCTCGATGTCGTGGCGTTTTTCGTCGGACAGGCCTTCGGCTCGCTGATGCACACGTTCCGCCAGCCCATTAAATACTTTGCCCCATTGTTCTTCCTTTTGGGATATGCAGCCTATCTCGTTCCCTCCGTCGCAACCATTTTCCTTGGCTGCCCCCTATGAGGTCGGCATTTTGCTCTGCTTAGTGTTTCTCATTCATGTATGGACCACTCGCCACTTCCAGAGTCTGTCGCCAGAAAAAATGAAATATCATTAGCCAGAAAAAGTGTGAAACGCCAATGTTTAAACGAGTTTAAAGAATTGGCAGCATAGTTTATCGTAGTTTAAATTCCGTGCCATACTGACTATAATCGAGTGCCATTTTGACAATCGGCACGAATGTTGTACTATGTGTAGTGAAAGCTGAAGCGAAAGCTGAGGCAATCAACAACAAATAAGTTAAACTAAAGTATAATTGGAGGTAAAAGTTATGTTGAACGGATTAATGAAAAGCAATGGTTGGTTCCCAACAATGTTTGATGATTTCTTTAACACTGATTTCTTGCCTCGTGCCAACAGTACAGCACCCGCAGTCAATGTCAAGGAGAGTGAGACAGAGTATATTATGGAGCTCGCAGCCCCTGGCATCAAGAAAGAATATTGTCGCGTAGCCATCAATGACGAGGGCAACCTCACCATCGCCATTGAGAACAAACAGGAACACAAGCATGAGGACAAGCATCATCACTATCTGCGCCGCGAGTTCAGCTACTCTAACTACG